>NZ_CP060725.1:1380000-1725000 GCF_003797775.2 Sphingopyxis sp. OPL5 | reverse complement strand
GAATGGCGTAACGACTTCCCCACTGTCTCCAGGAGATGCTCAGCGAAATTGAATTCTCCGTGAAGATGCGGAGTACCCGCGGTTAGACGGAAAGACCCCGTGCACCTTTACTGCAGCTTCAGAGTGGCATTAGGAAAGAACTGTGTAGAATAGGTGGGAGGCTTTGAAGCATTGGCGCCAGCCGATGTGGAGCCATAATGTGAAATACCACCCTGTTGTTTTCTGATGTCTAACCTCGATCCATGAAACTGGATCAGGGACCCTCTGTGGCGGGTAGTTTGACTGGGGCGGTCGCCTCCTAAAGAGTAACGGAGGCGCGCGATGGTAGGCTCAGGACGGTTGGAAACCGTCTGTTAGAGTGCAATGGCATAAGCCTGCCTGACTGCGAGACTGACGAGTCGAGCAGAGACGAAAGTCGGTCATAGTGATCCGGTGGTCCCGAGTGGAAGGGCCATCGCTCAACGGATAAAAGGTACGCCGGGGATAACAGGCTGATGATTCCCAAGAGCTCATATCGACGGAATCGTTTGGCACCTCGATGTCGGCTCATCACATCCTGGGGCTGGAGCAGGTCCCAAGGGTTTGGCTGTTCGCCAATTAAAGTGGTACGTGAGCTGGGTTCAGAACGTCGTGAGACAGTTTGGTCCCTATCTGCCGTGGGCGTCGAAATTTGAGAGGAGTTGACCCTAGTACGAGAGGACCGGGTTGAACATACCTCTGGTGTACCTGTCGTTCCGCCAGGAGCGCAGCAGGGTAGCTATGTATGGACGGGATAACCGCTGAAAGCATCTAAGCGGGAAGCCTCCCTCAAGATAAGATTTCATAGAGCCGTGGAAGACCACCACGTTGATAGATCGGATGTAGAAGCGCGGTAACGTGTGGAGCTAACCGATACTAATTGCTCTATTCGCACTTAAGAGTCCCACCATCAACGACAGTCCTGTAGGATTGTCCGCGACGTGGATGATTGTAAAACAGTCCATATTGCACGGGCATCGATTGAAACCCTTTTTGACCTACGCCGGCTTCATTGCTTGGTGACCATGGCGTCAGTGACCCACCCGATCCCATCTCGAACTCGGACGTGAAACCTGACAGCGCCGATGGTACTATGGCTCAAGCCCTGGAAGAGTAGGACGTCGCCAGGCATTGCAGCCGGCGTATGGTCGAAAAACGGAAAAACCCATTCACAAGTTCAAAGGCCGGCAGCGATGCCGGCCTTTTGCTGTTTTGCGGCTCAGAAGCCGCATATTGGTGGCGCGGGATGGAGCAGCCCGGTAGCTCGTCAGGCTCATAACCTGAAGGTCGTAGGTTCAAATCCTACTCCCGCAACCAACAAGACCCGCCTTCCGGCGGGTTTTTTTGTGTCCGGCAGCGGCGAGAGACCGTGCTGCGGGTCGCGATCGCTGGAAAATGCGGCCCAAAGGACCTATTTTGCACCCATGACCACCTATCTCGACGTCACCGCCACCACGCCGCGCACGCGCACCGGCGCGATCAAGCTGCACGGCCCCGATGCCTTCGCCGGCATGCGCCGCGCCGGACGGATCGCGGCGGAGACGCTCGACGCGCTGGTGCCGCTCGTCAAAGCGGGCGTCAGCACGGGCGACCTCGATGATTTCGCGCGCGACGCGATCGTCGCGGCGGGCGCGGTGCCGATCAACATCGGTTACCAGGGCTATCGGCACGCCAGCTGCATCTCGGTGAATCATGTCGTGTGTCACGGCATTCCCGGCGACAAGACGCTGAGCGAAGGCGACATATTGAATATAGACCTGACCGCGGTCGTCGATGGCTGGCACGGCGACACCAGCCGCATGTTCCTCGTCGGCGACGTGCCGCTGAAGGCGCGCCGGCTGGTCGATGTGACCTATGAGTGTCTGATGCTCGGCGTCGAGGCGGCGATTCCCGGAAACCGGCTCGGCGATATCGGTCACGCGATCCAGCGCCATGCCGAAAAACATCGCTATTCGGTGGTGCGCGACTTCGTCGGGCACGGCGTCGGCCTCGTCTATCACGACGAGCCCGATGTCCATCACTACGGCCGCCCGGGAACGGGCCCGGAACTGCGGCCCGGCATGATCTTCACGATCGAGCCGATGATCAACATCGGCAAGCCGGGGGTGAAGATCCTCGACGATGACTGGACCGCGGTGACCCGCGACCGGTCGCTGTCGGCGCAGTTCGAACATTCGATCGGCATCACCGAAACCGGGCCCGAGATTTTCACGCAGAGCCCCAAGGGGCTGCATCACCCACCCTATCGGTGAGTCCGCCTATTTGGCGAAGAGCTGGCCAAGGTCGGCGAACGCCTTGAATTCCAGCGCATTTCCGGCGGGATCATGGAAGAACATCGTCGACTGCTCGCCGGGCTGGCCCGCGAACCGCGTGTGCGGTTCGATGACGAAGGTCACCCCATGCGCCAGCAACCGGTCGGCGAGTGCGTGCCATTCGGCGGGGGGCAGGACGACGCCGAAATGCGGCACCGGCACGGCGTGGCCATCGACCGGATTATGCCCCGCGACGCCCGCGCGCTTCGCATCGACGCGGTGCGCGACGATCTGATGGCCATAGAGGTTGAAGTCGATCCAGTCGGGGTCGCTGCGTCCCTCGGGGCAACCGAGAATCCGCCCATAGAAATGGCGCGCGGCGTCGAGGTCGTCGACCGGGAAGGCGATGTGGAACGGGGCGAGGTCGGTCATGCCGCGGTTTTGCCGCAGACCTGCCCGGAAAGCCACCCCGCCCCTTGGGTTGTGCGCCGCAACATGCTACGCGCGCGCCCATGTTGACGATCAGTAGCCTCACCGTGCGCCTTGGCGGGCGTGCCATTCTCGACCGCGCGACCGCGAGCCTGCCGGGCAAGAGCCGGACCGGGCTGATCGGGCGCAACGGCGCCGGCAAGTCGACGCTGATGAAGGTGATGATCGGCCAGCTCGAGGCCGACGAGGGCGGCATCGAAATGCCGCGCAAGACGCGGCTCGGCTATATCGCGCAGGAAGCGCCGAGCGGCACCGCGACGCCGTTCGACACGGTGCTCGCCGCCGACACCGAGCGCGCCGAATTGCTCGAAGCATCGGAGACGGTGACCGACCCCGACCGGCTCGGTGACATCCACGAGCGGCTGATCGCGATCGACGCCTACACCGCGCCGGCGCGCGCCGCGCGCATCCTGATCGGGCTGGGGTTCGACGAGGCGATGCAGGGTCAGCCGCTCGACAGCTTCTCGGGCGGGTGGAAGATGCGCGTCGCGCTCGCCGCTTTGCTCTTTTCGAACCCCGACCTGCTGCTGCTCGACGAACCGTCGAACCACCTCGACCTCGAAGCGACGATGTGGCTCGAATCCTTCCTCAAATCCTATCCGGGCCAGCTTGTCGTGATCAGCCACGAACGCGACCTGCTCAACAATGTCGTCGACCATATCCTGCATCTCGAGGGCGGCAAGGTGACGCTCTATCCGGGCGGTTACGACGATTTCGAGCGCCAGCGCGCCGAACGCGCGGCGCAGCTCGCGGCGGCAAAGGCGGCGCAGGATGCCCAGCGCGCCAAGCTGCAGGATTATGTCGCACGCAACAGCGCCCGCGCCTCGACCGCGAAACAGGCGCAGTCGCGCGCCAAGCAGCTCGCGCGGATGCAGCCGATCGCGGCGCTGTCCGAAGATCCGAGCCTGGCGTTCGATTTCCCCAGCCCCGACGAGCTGCGCCCGCCGCTGATCACGCTCGACCTCGCGAGCGTCGGCTACACGCCGGGCAAGCCGATCCTGCAGCGGCTCAACCTGCGCATCGACCCCGACGACCGCATCGCGCTGCTCGGCCGCAACGGCAATGGCAAGACGACGCTGGCGCGGCTGCTCGCGGCGCAGCTGACGCCGATGGACGGCGAAATGGCGGCGACGGGCAAGATGCGCGTCGGCTATTTCACCCAATACCAGGTCGAGGAACTCGACGGCGGCGACACCCCGCTCGAACATATGACGCGGGTGATGGAGGGCAAGACGCAGGGCGCGGTGCGCGCGCAGCTCGGGCGCTTCGGTTTCTCGGGCAATAAGGCGACGACGCAGGTGGCGAAGCTGTCGGGCGGCGAGCGCGCGCGGCTGGCGCTGGCGCTGATCACGCGCGACGCGCCGCATATGCTGATCCTCGACGAACCGACCAACCACCTCGACGTCGATGCGCGCGAGGCGCTGGTCCAGGCGCTCAACGGCTTCGACGGCGCGGTGATCCTCGTCAGCCACGACCGCCACATGCTCGAACTCACCGCCGACCGGCTGGTGCTAGTCGACAATGGCACCGCGCGCGACTTCGACGGCAGCATGGACGATTATGTCGCCTTCATTCTCGGCAAATCGTCCGAGAAGGAGCGCGGCGCGTCGAAGGCCGACCGCAAGGAAGACCGCAAGGCGGCGGCTGCCGCGCGCGAAGCGGCGGCGAAGATCAAGAAGGCGGTGTCGGACGCCGAGGCCGATCTGGCGAAATATGAGGTCGTGCTGACCGCGATCGACCGCGCGATGTTCGATCCCGCAGGCGCGGCGAACGAATATAAGGGGCTGACGATGAGCGAATTGTCGCAGCGCCGCGGCAAGATCGTCGCCGCGCAGCAAGCCGCCGAAGCGCGCTGGGTCGAGGCGAGCGAGGCGCTGGAGCGCGAGACCGCCTAGGCGGCCCGCCGCCGCGCTCTGGCGATCGAGGCGCTCTGGATCGCCGCCAGCAGGAACAGGATGACCGCGATGAATCCGCCGAGTGCCGTCACGATATAATAGGTTTGCCGCCCGCCGACCGAATTGGTGGTCATCAGATAATGCGGCGACGCGGTCGCCACGCCCTGCTTTTCGAACGCCGCGACGACGTCGGCGGGCAGGCCGTTCTCGACCAGCACCCCCTGCATATGATCGGCGAGGAAGATGTTGGTACGCGGCGCCTCGCCGCTGTCGGCAAAGGCATAGCTCGCGCGGTCGATGAAGAAACGCACCGGCGCGTCCTTCGCGGCCCCTTCGGCGACGACGGGCACATAGATGGTCTGGTGGTCGATATCGGCCGAGCGCGAGCGGAACGCCTCGTCCATCTGCAGCGCGCGGCCGGTGTCGGGGACGGCGCGCGCAAAGATCGCCGAGCCTGTCGGCGGTGCCGCGCCGCCGAGCGCGGCGAGATCGACCGTCGCCGGCGGGTCCGACGGGTCGGGGAGCGTCTGCGAGTATAGATAGGAACCGCCCGCGACGAGCGCGAGGATGACGCCGCACACCAACATGCCGGTGCGGACGCGGTGCAGGATCGGCACCGGATCGTCGCCCGCGATCAGCGAGGCCTGGTTCAGCAATTCGCGCTCGCGGAGCACGCGAAACGCGGGAATCGCGAGGATGAAGGCGGGGACGAGCGCGGTCCAGACCTGCTCATACCCGCCCCATTTTGCGATCTGCCAATCGGCGAGCCAGCGATAAAGGCCGCTGAAATGGCTATATTCCCACCAGGCCCAGCCCGCGACGAGCGCCAGCCAGCCGAGCGCAAGCCAGAAACGGAGCGCCGATGGCCGCGCCATGCTTTGCTCGTCGTCCACCTTCGGGGTGCCCGGCAGGTGCGTCAGGGGCCGGTCTTTACCGGCGCGATGTTGACCTTCTGGGTGAGGTTCGTTGCGGGCGAAAATTTGTTCGCCACCGCGGTCGGTCCGTCGAACTTGATGTGGAAGTCGCCGCTGGCGCCCTGGACATTGTCGAGCGCGTCCTCGGTCAGTTCGACCGCGCCGGCTTTCGACACTTCGGTTTCGCGTTTCTTGGTCATGGTCTGTCTCCAAATAAGCCGGGGTTCAGCCCGGCGCCACAAGCGACCCAAGTCTCGCTCGTCCCAGATACACTGGAACCGGCATGGGAGATAGGCCGATTCGGCTACCCCGTCAGTGCGCCGGGTCACAGCCACGGCATGCGGCATGTCGATTGACTCGGCGGCCGTATTCCATCATAATAGTTTCAATTGAAACTAGATGAGGAATGACCATGGCCGACCTGTTCGACAATCCGCTGGGCCTCGACGGTTTCGAATTCGTCGAATTTTCGGCGCCCGAAAAGGGCGTGCTCGAACCGGTGTTTGCCGCGATGGGCTTCACGCTGATCGCGCGCCACCGCTCGAAGGATGTCCAGCTATGGCGCCAGGGCGGCATCAACCTGATCGCCAATTACCAGCCCAAATCGCCCGCCGCCTACTTCGCCGCCGAACATGGCCCGTCGGCGTGCGGCATGGGCTGGCGCGTCCGCGACGCGGCCAAGGCCTATGCCGAGGCGATCGAACGTGGCGCCGAACCGGTCGAGGTGATGCCGGGGCCGATGGAACTGCGCCTGCCCGCGATCCGCGGCATCGGCGGCTCGATCATCTATCTGGTCGACCGCTATGGCGACGACCTCAGCATCTACGACATCGACTTCGTCTATGAGGAAGGCGTCGATCGCCATCCGGTCGGCGCGGGCATGCAGTTGATCGATCACCTGACCCACAATGTCTATGGCGGCCGCATGGCGCATTGGGCGGCGTTCTACGAACGCATCGCGGGTTTCCGCGAGATCCGCTATTTCGACATCAAGGGCGAATATACCGGGCTGACCTCGAAGGCGATGACCGCCCCCGACGGCAAGATCCGCATCCCGCTCAACGAGGAAGGCGCCGGCGGCAAGGGCCAGATCGAGGAATATCTGCGCGCTTATAATGGCGAGGGCATCCAGCATATCGCGTTCAGCTGCGACGATCTCTACGCCGCCTGGGACAAATTGAAGGCGCTCGGCAACCCCTTCGCACCGGCACCGCCCGCGACCTATTACGAGATGCTCGAAGGCCGCCTGCCCGGCCACGGCGAGTCGGTCGAGGGCCTCCAGTCGCGGGGCATCCTCCTCGACGGCTCGACCGAGGACGGCGATCCGCGCCTGCTGCTCCAGATTTTCGGCCAGACGGTGATCGGCCCGGTCTTCTTCGAATTCATCCAGCGCAAAAAGGACGAGGGGTTCGGTGAGGGCAATTTCACTGCCTTGTTCAAGTCGATGGAAATGGACCAGATCCGCCGCGGCGCGCTGACTGTCGAGGAACCCGCCGAATGACGAGCCCGATCAAATTGGGCGGCGTCCACCACGCCGCCTATCGCTGCAAGGACGCGAAAGAGACGGTCGAATGGTACGAGCGCATGCTCGGCATGACCTACACCACCGCCTTTGCCGAGGATCATGTGCCGTCGACCGGCGAATATGACCCCTATATGCATGTCTTCCTCGACGCGGGGAACGGCAACATCCTGGCGTTTTTCGAGCTGCCCAACCAGCCCGACATGGGACGCGACACCAACACCCCGGCGTGGGTGCAGCATCTGGCGTTCAAGGTCGGCAGCTATGACGAGCTGGTTGCCGCCAAGGCGCATCTCGAGGGCGAGGGCGTCGACGTGCTCGGCCCGACGCATCACGGCATCTTCAAGTCGATCTATTTCTTCGACCCCAACGGCCACCGCGTCGAACTCGCCTGCGACATCGGCACCGCCGAGCAATATGCCGAACTCAAGCGCGTCGCGCCGCTGATGCTCGAAGAATGGAGCCAGACCAAGAAAGCGCCGCGCCATGCGGATTGGCTGCACACGGCGGCGAACGAGTAAACTAACTCACTTCTATTCCCGTTCGTGTCGAGCGAAGTCGAGACACGCGAAGACATGCGCCAACCAAGCGTCTCTCGACTTCGCTCGAGACGAACGGGGTTGGGGCCGTGGCGCGCCTACTTTCGATCCAGCCCCATGCTCTGCAGCGTCGCGCCGCTGCATTTGTCGGCTTCCTTGGTCTTGCCGTCGCCCGACAGCGCGCCGATCGCCAGGAACCCGGCGACCACCGCGACCAGGAAGGCGCCGGTGACCCAGATCAGATATTTGTCGATGAACGCCTTGATCGGCGCCCCGAACAGCCGGAACAATATCCCGACCAGCAGGAAGGAAAAGGCCCGGCTGGCGAGGCTCGCCCACAGGAAGGTCCAGAAATTCATGTGGATGAAGCCGGCGGTGATCGTCAGCAGCTTGAACGGGATCGGCGTCGCGCCCTTGATCAGGATGATCTCGGCGCCGAACTCGCGCAGGTAACACGCGGCGGGCGGGAAGGCGTCGGTCAGCCCGAGCACCCCGAGCAGCCACAGCCCGACGCTTTCATAGAGGAAGAAGCCGATCGCGTAGCCGAACATGCCGCCCGCGACCGAGGCGAGGGTGCAGATGACCGCATAACGCACCGCCTTTTTCGGGTTGGCGAGGCACATCAGGCCGAGCAGCGGGTGCGGCGGGATCGGGAAGAAGCTCGCCTCGACAAAGGCGACCAGCGCCAGCCAGGCCTCGGCGTGCGGATGCGCCGATTTCTCCATCGTCCAGTTGTACATGCGGTGGATCAGGCCGGGCCGATGGGTGGTGGCGGTCATGCTGGTCCTTTGATGCGAGAATTCGCGCGAGCGTACCTATGGCGGCGGGCCGGGGCGAAGTCGAGATACTGTTCCCCGGCGAAAGCCGGGGCCCATATTGCTAGCCCAGCCGTGCCCTTATGGGTCCCGGCTTTCGCCGGGGAACATCCATCAATGCCTGAAATGCCGCATCCCGGTGAACACCATCGCGAGCCCCGCCGCGTTCGCCGCCGCGATGACCTCGTCGTCGCGGATCGAGCCACCCGGCTGGATGACGCAGGTCGCGCCCGCCTCGACCGCCGCCAGCAGGCCGTCGGCGAAGGGGAAAAAGGCGTCGCTCGCCACCGCGCTGCCGACCGTGCGGGCTTCGGCCCAGCCATGGCTCTCGGCCGCCTCGCGCGCCTTCACCGCAGCGATGCGCGCGCTGTCGCGGCGGTTCATCTGCCCTGCGCCGATGCCCGCGGTCGAGCCGCCCTTGGCGTAAACGATCGCGTTCGACTTCACATGCTTGGCGATCGTCCAGGCGAACAGCGCGTCGGTCAGCTCTTCCTCGGTCGGGGCGCGGTCGGTGACGATTTTCAGGTCGGCGCGGGTGATGTGGCCATTGTCGCGGCTCTGCGCCAGCCAGCCGCCGGCGATCGTCTTCATCATGATGCCGCCGCGCGCCGGGTCGGGCAGTTCGCCGGTGAGCAGCAGGCGCAGGTTCTTTTTCTTCGCGAACACCGCGCGCGCGTCCGCGTCGGCGTCGGGGGCGCAGACCACCTCGGTGAAAATGCCGCTGATCGCCTCGGCCGTCGCGCCGTCGAGCGGGCGGTTGACCGCGATGATGCCGCCGAACGCCGACACATCGTCGCATTTCAGCGCCGCGTCATAGGCCTCGGCGATCGTGGCTGCCGTCGCGACGCCGCAGGGGTTGGCGTGCTTGACGATGACGCAGGTCGGACCGGCCTCGCGGAATTCGGCGACGAGTTCGAGCGCGGCGTCGGCGTCGTTGATATTGTTGTAGCTGAGTTCCTTGCCCTGAACCTGTTGCGCCTGCGCGATGCCGCGCCCGGCGGGGCCGGCGGGCAGATAGAGCGCCGCCTTCTGGTGCGGATTTTCGCCGTAACGCAGTTCGGTCGACAGCTTCGCGGTCAGCGGCAGCGTGTCGGGGAAGAATTTGCCCTGGTCGGCGAAAGCGAACCATTGCGCGATCATGCCGTCATAAGTCGCGGTGTGCGCAAAGGCGGTGGCGGCGAGGCGCTTGCGCAGGCCCAGCGTCGTCGCGCCATTGTTGGCGTCCATTTCGGCGATCAGCGCGGCATAATCCTCGGGCTCGGTGACGATGCCGACGAAGGCATGGTTCTTCGCCGACGAGCGCACCATCGCGGGGCCGCCGATGTCGATATTCTCGATGATCGTGTCGCGGTCGGCGCCGCTCATCACGGTCTGGAGGAAGGGGTAGAGGTTGACGACGACCAAGTCGATCGCGCCGATGCCGTGCTTCTCCATCGACGCGACATGCGCGGCATCGTCGCGCACCGCGAGGATGCCGCCGTGGACGGTCGGGTGCAGCGTCTTGACGCGGCCGTCCATCATCTCGGGAAAACCGGTGAGGTCGGAGACGTCGAGCACCTCGTGCCCGGCCTCGCGCAGCGCCTTGGCGGTGCCGCCGGTCGACACCAGCTCGACCCCGTGGCGGACGAGCGCGGCGGCAAGCTCGGCGAGCCCCGCCTTGTCGCTGACGGACAGCAGGGCGCGGCGGACGGGAATCAGGTCGGTCATGGGGAAGGCGGCCTTTGCAGGATGGGAAAGACGCGGCCCCCCTAGGCGCCAAGGGACGTTAGGGCAAGCGTCGTCGCCCCCGCGAAGGCGGGGGGCGCTGGCAACCTTGCGCTAGACCTCTTGCGGCCCCCGCCTTCGCGGGGGCGACGGATATCAGATTCCCAGCGCCGCCGCGATATGGTCCCAGCGCAGCAGCTTGAAATTCTGCGCCCTGGGGGCGTTGTCGCCGTCCTGCGCGAGGAAGAGGCCGTCGGGATAGGCGGGGCCGAAATGGCCCGCGACCGCCTCGATGCCGTCGGTGTCGCTGGTCGCGCCATATTTGCCGGCGGTCACCGCGAAGCGGCCGACATAGTCCATGCCCGGCAGCTTGAAGACCGCATAGGCATTGTCGCCCTGGCTCGATGCGAGCAGGTAGCGCTGGCCCTTGTGGTCGATCGTCGCAAGGCCCTCGACGTCGGCGACAAGGCGCTGGTTGTCGACCGGCGCGACCATCTTGGCGTCGACGCCCGCGCCATTGGCGGTGAGCCGCCAGATGCCGGCGTCCTCTTCGCCGACATAAAGGGTATCGCCGTCGAAGACGCAGCCTTCGGACTGGGTCGGGATCTTGTGCTCCCATTGCGCGGTAAAGCGCGGCGCGGCGCCGTCGACGGCCAGCGTCCCGACGCGCACCGTGCCGTCCTTGATGATCAGCGCGGCGGTCAGCGGTTCGCCCGGCGCGGTCTTTTTCAGGCAGAAACCATAGGCCTCACCGGCGCCCGCGGCGGCGCGGCCGAGCGCGGTCAGACCCGCGGTGGCGGGATCGATCCGGAACAGCGCTATATGCGCGTTGACGCCGTCGTTGCGGTCGCTCGCGGCGACGATATTGCCGACGACGTCGACATTGTTGACCAGCCCGCCCTCGATGAAGGCGATATCCTTGCCGGTCAGGTCATAGACGTGGATGCCGGCCTTCTTGTCGGTGGCGATGATCAGCGCGCGGTTCGGGTTGGCGGGATCGACCCAGATCGCCGGATCGTCGGCGGCGTCGGCCTTGCCGGTGCCGACCGGATCGGTCTCGCCGGTCGCGGCGACCGGGACGGGCGGCAGGCCGAAGAAGACGGGCTCCTTCGCCGCGCAACCGGCGAGCGCCGACGCGAGCGAAAGGGCGACGGTGAGTTTCACTATCTTGGTCATGTCATTTCCCCGATGCGACGCAGACGCCGCCGTCGGGTCCGACCTCGCCCGAACAACGGCGCGTGGCAAGCGTCGGTTCGGCGATTTCGGACAGGCGATTGCCCTTGTCGGTGCGTGTCAGGTCGAAGCCGTCGTACAGCTTGCCCGACGCGGTGAAGGTGCGGAACTTGATCGTCTTCGGCGCGACGTCGACGATCTGGTACAGCTCGGTCGCCTCGGCGACCTTGTCGGGCTGCCAGGGCGTGCGGTCGTTGAGCTTGTACATCTTCGACCCGGTCACCGACACCAGATAGACCGGCCCCTGGATCATGCCGTCGGCGCGCGCCTGGGCGCTTGCCTCGCGGCCCGCCTCGCCAGTCAGGCGGCTGTAGCAATGATCGTGGCCCTGCAGCACCAGGTCGACCTTGCGCGCCTCGAACACCGGCTTCCACGCCGCCTTGATCTCGGCGGTGTCGTTGGGGCGGGCGCAGGTGAAGACCGGCTGGTGGAACAGCACGACGTTCCAGTTCGCCTTCGACGCGGCGAGCGTCCGGTCGAGCCAGTCGGTCTGCGCCTGCATCGACCCGAGGTCGATCGCCGCGGTGCCGTCGAGGACGATGAAGCGCACCCCCTGATAATCGGTGTAATAGGTCGTCGCTTCGACCGGCTTCACCCCGTTCTTCGGCAGCGCGAACTGCGCCGGCCAATAGGGGCCGAGCTTGCGGCTTTCGGTGCCGTCGGGCTTGATGTTGTCGACATATTCATGGTTGCCGGTCGCCGGCACCTGCGGGACGATCGCATAATTATAGCCGCCGGCCTGGTTCCACTCGCCCCATTCGTCGTCATGGTCGAGGTCGTCGCGCTGGCCGACGAGGTCGCCGGCATGGACGACGAGGCGAATGTCGCCATTGGCGTGAAACGCCTGGCGGATCACGCGGCTGGCATAGGTCAAAATGCCGTTCTGGATGTCGCCGAGATAGAGGAAGCGGAAAGGCTTGGCTTCGTCGGCGGCGGTGCGGAACTGATACCATTCGCTCCAGCCCGCGGCGCCCTTCACCCGGTAGCTGTACGCGGTATCGGGGGTCAGCCCCTCGAAGCGGATCTGGTGATAGAGCGCGCGGCCATAGCTGCTGTCGACCGGCATCGACGTGCCGCCGACCAGCTTTGCCTTTTCCTCGAGCGTCGGGCCGTCGACCGACACCGCGAGCTGGGCCTGCGCCTCGGCCTGCGCGGTGTCGGTGCGAAAGGCGACCGCCATCTCACGCGCCGGGTCGGCCCCGGGCGTGAGGACGATGCGGTCGGCAAGATTTTTGGGGGCATAGGGAAGACCCGCCGAACGGGGGATGGGCTGGCCATCCTCCGTCCGCGTGACGATCGCGAAGCCGGTCGTCGCGGGTTCGGCGGCCGCCGCCGTCCCTGCCAGCAGCGTCGCCGCGAGCAGCGACAGGGCGAAGCTCCGCTTGGTCGTCATCATGTCTTCCCCGTGCCCCGACGTCATCAGAAGCTCGCCGAAACGCCGAACTTCGCGGTCCAGCTGTATTTTTCATACTGCAGGATGCGCTTCGCGCCCGCGAAGTTCTGATAGGCGAAATAGGGCGCGTCGGTGACGTTGATCCATTCGGCGAACAGGCGAATGTCCTTGGTGACGCGGAACTTCGCCGACAGGTCGAGCTGGAAATGCTGATCGACGAAACGATCCTCGTCGGCATCGCCGCCCAGTTCGTCGAGATATTTGTCGCGATAGGTCCCCGCGGCGCGCAGCGAGATCGGACCCTTTTCATACCCCAGCGCGACGTTGAAGGTGTGCTTCGCCGATGCGGGCAGGTTGATACGGCGCGGATCGGCCAGGTCCTCGCCCGCGAACACCGTGCCCTTGGCGTCGGTGAAGGTGTAGTTGGCGTTGAGCAGCAGCCCGTCGAGCGGCGCAGGCAGGAAGGTGAAGCGCTGCGCGAAGCTCAGCTCGATCCCCTTGACCTTCGCGGTCTCGCCGTTGGTGAAGGTCGTCGCCTTCGTATAATCGATGCCGAGGATTTCGCCCGGGGTGGTGTCGGTGAGTTCGACGATGAAATCGTCGATCGATTTCCAGAACACCCCGGCGGTCAGCGCCGAATTGTTGCCGAAATAATATTCGGCCGACGCATCGATGTTCCAGGCGCGATAGGGCTTCAGGTTCGGGTTGCCGAACTCGGCTTCCAGTTCCTCGTTCAGGACGACGCGCGGCGCCAGGTTCGACAGCTTGGGCCGCACCAGATTCTTGTAGCCCGCGAGGCGCAGGACCAGGTTCTGGGCGGGTTCGAAGCGGAAGGTCAGGCTGGGCAGCCAGTCGGTGTAGTTGCGGGTGATCCGGTTCGGCGTGATGTCCAGCGTGTCCTCGTTGATCGCGAAGGCGCGGATGTCGTTATAGGTGCGCTCGAAACGGACCCCGCCGACGATGCGCAGCGCGCTGCTGTCATAGCGGCCGAGCAGATAGCCCGCGAGCACATCCTCATCGATCGCATAATCCGACGAGGTCGAATTGATGATCGTGTCGTCCTCGTTGAGCCTGAAGGCGTCGGGATTGCCGTAGTAGAAGAGGCTCGGCGCATGCTTGTCGGGCAGCGGCCCCAGATCCTGAATACGATAATTGTAGCTGGCGGCGAGGACGTTGCCGAGGTTGTAGGTGCCGTTGAACCCGTCATAGACCAGCGCGTCGAGGTCGTAGGACTTCGAACGCCAGCGCGACTTGACCCCGCCCTGCAGCGTGAAGGTGCCGTCGTTCATCGCGAACTCGCGCGCCACGTCGCCGCGCGCCATCCATTCGCGGTCCTGCGAATCCGACAGGTCGGTGATTTCCAGTTCGTTGAAGCCATAGCTCGCGGTGTTGTTGAACAACGCGGTGTTGCCGCTGACCGCGAACAGCGGCCGGCGCGGGTCCGAATAGTCGAAATTGACCCCGACCTCGTTCGCGCCGGTGCCCGAGAAGCGGGCGCGGAAGCGCGTCGGGTCGACCGAGCCGTCTTCCTTCTCGCTCGCCTTCGAATAGCTGCCCGAATAGGTCAGCTTCCAGGGGCCGGTTTCGGTTTCGCCGCCGACGACGAGCGAGGCGATCTTCTGCTTTTCGAACCGGTCCTTCATGCGGCGGCGCACCTCGATGCGGCCGTCGGCGCTCGAGAATTCGGCGCTGGTCTCGGTCGATTCGCGCGGATCGCCGCTCATGATGAAGATCACGTCGCCGCGATATTCCTGGTCGGAGAACTGGCTGTAGAGGCCGCGCGCATAAAGCTTGGTGGTGTCGCTCGGGCGCCAGTCGAGGCTGAGCGAGCCGCCGAGGCGCTTCCGTTCGACGTCATAGTCGCGATACTGGATTTCGCGCGCAAAGGCGTTGCCGTCCTGTTCGTCCCAGTCGGCCGCCTCGATATTGTCGGTTTCGAACTTGCGCTGGTAATAGCTGATGCCGCCCGCGATGCCGAAATTGTCGGTGACGCGGGTCGAGAAATCGAGGCTGCCCTTGGGGGTCAGCGCGTCGGCATAATTGTTGTAGCTGCCCTCAAGCTTGACCGAGAGCAGGTCCTTCTTGCGGTCGAAGGCGCTGGTGGTGTGGATTTCGATCGACGCGCCGATCGTGTCGGCGTCCATGTCGGGGGTCAGCGACTTCTTGACCTCGATCGATTCGATCAGTTCGGCGGCGACGACGTCGAGCGCGACCGAGCGGACGTCGCTTTCGGGTGCGGGCAGGCGCGCGCCGTTGATCGAGGCGGCGTTGAGTTCGGGGTCGAGGCCGCGGACCGAGATGAAGCGGCCTTCGCCCTGGTCGTTGAGGATGTTCACGCCTGGCAGGCGGCGCAGCGATTCGGCGACATTCTGGTCGGGGAACTGGCCGATCGCGTCGCGGGTCAGGACGCTTTCGACGCCGTCGGCGGCGCGCTGGCGCGACAGGCTGCTCGACAGGTTCGCGGCCTGACCGACGACGAGGATGCTGCCGTCGGTGCCGACCGAGAGATTGGCGATCACATTGCCGCTGTCGGTGACCGTGACGCTCCGGGTGACGCGCTCGGCGCCGCTATAGCGTGCTTCGAGCGTGTATGTGCCCGCGGGAACGTCGACGAAGCGATAGCTGCCGTCGCGGCTGGCTTCGGCGACGCGGCCGAGTTCGACGATGCGCACTTCGGTGCCCTGCAGCGCGCGGGTGTCGGTGGCATCGGTGACGGTGCCGGTGATGTCGGAGGCAAAGGCGGTGCCGGGAATCGCGGCGGCGAGCGAAAGACAGGTGCCGAGCAGGATGCGCGACCGGACATTCAAAAGCTTGGACATAAATCCCCCTGGAGAGTGGAAAGATCGTCCGGTCCTGTTGGCTCCGGACGAGTCGAGGGGGCCAGTGACAGCGCTCTATGACCGCTGTGTTACGGGGGTGTCACACTAATGAAACAGAAGGAAAGCGGTTTCCGCGCCAGCGCTACGGATTGCGCCGAAAGTGGCGCCCGAAGATTTTTGACGCCGCGCGGCGGCGATCAGCCGATATGTTTGAAGATCCAGCCGATGCTGGCACCGCCCGCGGGCGCGGTGCCGGTGACGACGAGCTGCTCGGCCGGATGCGGGCGGCCTTCGCCGTCGACCCACAGGCTTTCCTCGATGTCGAGCGCGCCCTCCGAGGTGCGGAATTGCCACAGCGGACCGCCGTTGATGCGGAGCAGCGCGCCGAGCTTGTCGGCGGTGAGGCTTGCCGACAGCGCGGGGCCGAGGTGGAAGCGCAGCACGAACGCCTTGTCGCCCTTGCGGCGGCTGCGCGGGGCGGGGAGCAGCTGGTCCTCGCCGCGCAGTTCGCGCCCGTTGGGCGACAGGATCAGCAGGCGGCGGTGGATCAGGCCATGGCGGCGGGCGTAGCCGTCGTGGCTCATCTCCAGACGGCTGCCCTGCGGCGTCTCGCGCCGGTCGAGCTCGACCTCGGTGACCCCCTTGCCGAGCGACCCGCTCGCCAGGATCGCGGTCGAATTGCAATCGGCGAGGATCAGGGTCGAATGCGCGGCGGTGGTACGCAGCCCGCGCGCGAGGTCCTCGGGGATCGTCGCGCCGGTCAGCGCCGCGCCGCCGCAATTGACGATGATGCGGTCGGCGCCGTCGCTGAGTTCGAAGGCGAGCGTCGAGGCGCAGCCCGCCTCGGTCACCCGCGCGATCGGCGGCGGCGCGGCATCGGCGAGCAGCACGACCTTGTTCGCGACGAGCCGCTGATAGCCCCAGTCGCGCGCCTGCTTGAGCGGGCGGGTGCGCACCCCGCTGGCGGTCACGATCGCCTGGATCTGCTCGGCCGCGGTCGCCCCGCTGCCCTGCCAGCTGCCCATGCCGCCGTCGGCGTGGACCAGCCCGAGCAGCGCCGGAACCGCGCGTGCGAGCACTTCCTGCACGAAAGGCGGCACCGCCATGCGGCGCATGTCATAGACGCGCGCGAGCATCGACAGCGCCATGATCGCGTCGAGCTGGGCCTGCGGCGAGCGCGCGATATTGCCGCCGTCGGCGTAGAAGCTGGTCTCCAGCACCTTGCGCAGCCCCGCCTCGCCAAAGATCTGCCGCGGTTCGCCGCCGGGCATCAGCAGCGACGCGGCGACGATGCCGGTCCAGGCGACGAGCTGGCCGATGCCGGGGCGCGTCTTGTCGGCGACGCGGTCGAGGTGGCGCGCGGCGCGCGCGAGATGGTTGAGCACCGCCGAACGATAGATGAGGTCGCTCGACGACAGGATCAGCGGCGCATGGAACGCCCAATAGAGGATGCGCCAGCCGGTGTTGTCGGCGCGCCAGGCGGGTTCGCTGACGGTTTCGCCATGCGCGGTGAGCCAGTTGCGCACCATCGCCTCGGCGATCGGGGCGCCGTCGGCGCGGGCGCCGGTCGCGGCGAGGTCGCGCAGCCAGGCGAAGCTGTGCAGATAGTCGGCAAAGGTCGGCGCGACGGAGAGCGCCGCGAAATCCAGCTCGCCGAGCGGCTGCTTGAGCCCCCGGTGGAGGAAATGCCCGGCGCGGATCGCGGTGCCGGCGCGGGTATCGCCGGGAATCGGGTCGGTCGGCACGCCGAGCAGCTTGAGCGGGAAGCGCCCTTTCAGGCGAAAGGCGTGAAGCGGGGTGCGCCAGGTCAGGCGGGTGAAATGATTGGCGATGCGGTCGCCGAGCGACAGGCCCTTTTCGGCGGGCAGGCGGATCAGCCGTTTGCCGGGTTCGATCGTGTCGTCGATCGGCGGGGTATCGTCGCCCGCATCGGGAAGCTGGTCGATGGGGGCAGAGGTCAAGGCTCTTCCCTTCACCGATCAGGCGCCGCGGAGGCTTCGGATATTGTCGGCGTAAGCGTCGGGTCCGCCGCGGAAGGTCGCGGTGCCGGCGACGAGGACATCGGCGCCCGCGGCGATCGCCAGCGGCGCGGTCGCGACGTCGATGCCGCCGTCGACCTCGAGCCGGATGTCGCGGCCGCTCTTGTCGATCATCTTGCGCACCGCCTCGATCTTGCGGAGCTGGCTGGTGATGAAGCTCTGGCCGCCGAAGCCCGGGTTGACGCTCATGATCAGCACCAGGTCGATGTCGTCGATCAGATAATCGAGCATCTTCGCCGGGGTCGCGGGGTTGAGCGACACGCCGGCCTGCTTGCCCAGCGATTTGATGTGCTGGATGCTGCGGTGGATGTGAGGGCCGGCCTCGGGATGGACGGTGATGATGTCGGCGCCGGCGGCGGCAAAGGCGTCGAGGAAATGGTCGACCGGGCTGATCATCAGATGGACGTCGAAGGGCAGGGTGCTGTGCGGGCGCAGCGCCTTCACCACCGCGGGGCCGATCGTCAGGTTCGGCACGAAATGGCCGTCCATGACGTCGATATGCACCCAGTCGGCGCGGGCGGCCTCGATGGCGCGGACTTCCTCGCCCAATCGCGCGAAATCGGCGCTGAGGATCGAGGGGGCGATGCGGACGGGGGCGACGTGTGACGGGGGCGTGACGGGGGACATGACCACCGGCCTTAACCATCAACCCCTTGGGGGGCAAGCGGGCCTTGGGCGCCAGCGGTGGAAAAGGCGCGATGGCGGCAAGATCCTCCTTGCGGCGCTGCCGTGGGGAGGGGGACCGCCGCGAAGCGGTGGTGGAGGGGCCGCGGCCTTGCGCCAGCCCTTGACGGCGTCGGCCGCTCCGTCAGCCGCTGCGCGGCTGCCACCTCCCCCTCGCTTCGCGACAGGGAGGACCGCTCACCGCCAGCGCCAGCCGCCCTCGGTGCGGGCGCGGTAGATCGGCAGCGGCGCGAGGCCCGCGAGGACGATCGCGATCGTCATCATCGCTGGCCGGTCGCGCAGCAGCGTCGCGATGCCGGTGATCAGCGCGATGTGGAGCGCCATGAACAGCCACCCCTGCCAGGCGATCGGCAACCCGCTGCCATAACCGCTATTCTTGGAGCGGAACCAGGGCTTCTTATCCAGGAGCAGATGCAGCATTTTTCAGCCTTCCTCTTTCGGCGGGCGGCCGCGTTTGGCGGCGACCGGCGGCTTGACCTTGATCCCGCGCCGCGCCAGCGCCTCGCGCAGCAGCACCTCGATCTGGGCGTTGGCGCTGCGCAAATCGTCCGCCGCCGCCCGCTCGATCGCGGCGTAGAGCGCCGGATCGACCCGCAGGGCAAAGGCTTTTTTGGACGACGGGGGCATCGCCTCATCCGCCTCAGTAAAGCGAGCCGGCGTTGACCACGGGCTGGGTGTCGCGTTCGCCGCACAGCACGACCATCAGGTTCGACACCATCGCCGCCTTGCGCTCGTCGTCGAGCTCGACGACGCCCTTTTCAGAGAGCAGGTTGAGCGCCATCTCGACCATCGTCACCGCGCCCTCGACCAGCTTCTTGCGCGCCGAGATCACGGCCTCGGCCTGCTGGCGGCGGAGCATCGCGCCAGCGATTTCCTGCGCATAGGCGAGGTGGGTCAGGCCGCATTCGTCGACGGTGATCCCCGCAACGCTCAGCCGTTCGATCAGCGCCTTGCGCAGCTCGACCCCGACCTCGTCATGGTTGCCGCGCAGGGTGATTTCCTGATGCTCGATATCGTCATAGGGATAGCGCGAGCCGATCGAGCGCACCGCGGCCTCGATCTGCGCCATCACGAATTCCTTGTAATCGTCGACGTCGAACAGCGCCTGCGCGGTGTCGGTGACGCGCCACACGACCTGCGCCGCCATCTCGATCGGGTTGCCGCGCAGGTCGTTGACCTTGATCTTGTCCGAAATGACGTTGTTGGCGCGCACCGCGATCTTCTTGCGGGTCAGCCAGGGCAGCACCCAGCGCAGCCCGGCTTCACGGTCGGTGCCCTTGTAGCTGCCGAACAGCTGGATCGCCGCGGCTTCGTTGGGGTTGATCAGGTAAAAGCCGCACAGGATCAGCAGGCCGGCCACCGCGCTCGCGACGACGACGGCCCATTTCCAGGCGACCTGGACGTCGGCGGTCGCGTTGGTGATCGCCGCCCAGGCGGCGATGCCGAGCAGCGCGAGCCAGACGAGCAGCATCAGATAGCCGCTCGCGGTCGCGGCGCGCACTTCCCGCGTCGGGTTCAAACCCGCGGTCACATTCGAATCAGTCATCATGCCCTCCGATATAATTATGATATCATATTTATATCGAATTTCGCGGCTGTCAACACGCCGGTTGCCGGCGCCGCGGGCCGGGCTTGCCAAGCCCGGCCTTCGCACCCCAATATCGGCGATATGCGCGATGATCGACAAATTACGGAAAGCCTCCCCGCCCGCCTGAACCGCTGGCTACGCCGCTATGGTCCCGCCGAAGTCGCGGCGGTCGCCACCAGCTATGGCGGCTTTCTGGCGGCAAGCGCGATGGGCGCGCCGCTCGTCGGCGCCGCTTATGCCGCGGCGATGATCGAAAATGTCGGCTTCTATGGCGTCATGGGCGTGCAGGCGGCGTGGACCGCAGCACCGGGGCGGCGCTGGCGCGCGGTGGCGCTGCTGCTCGTCGAGTTCGGCCCCGCCGAACTGCTCGACACCTTCGTCGTGCGGCCCGCGGCGATCGGGTTCACCGTCTGGCTGCTCGGCCCGGCGCTCGGCATCCTAGCCGGCAAGCTGCTCGCCGACGTCGCCTTCTATGCGCTGGCGATCGCGACCCATGAACATCTGCGCCGCAAGGGGGTTGCGGATTGAGGGAGTCCGGCGCGGCTGGCCGGACTCCCCCGATCCCTATTCGCCGGTCGGGAAGCCGCGCTTCTTGAGCAGCGCCTTCACATCGGGGTCGCGGCCGCGGAAGGCGCGATAGGCTTCGGCGCGGTCGGTTTCGTTGCCGGTCATCAGCAATATGGTGCGGAACTTGTCGGCGACTTTGCGGTCCCACGGCCCCCCGGCCTCGGTGAAGGCCGCCCAGGTGTCGGCGTCCATCGTTTCGGACCACAGATAGGAATAATAGCCCGCCGAATAGGCGTCGCTGCTGAACAAATGGCCGAACTGCGGCAGGCGGTGCCGCATGACGATTTCCTTCGGCATGCCGATTTCGGCGAGCGTGTCGCGTTCCAGCTTGTCGATGTCGGTCGGCGGGGTCTTGCGGTCGTGGATCTTCATATCGACGATCGCGCTCGACAGATATTCGACCGTCTCGAACCCCTGATTGAACTTGTTCGACGCGAGGATCTTGTCGACCAGCGCCTGCGGCATCGGTTCGCCCGTCTTGTAGTGCGTCGCATATTTCGACAGCACTTCGGGGGTCATCAGCCAGTTCTCGTTCACCTGGCTCGGGAATTCGACGAAGTCGCGCGGTACCCCGGCGAGCGCGGGGTAATAGATGTGCTGCAGCAGATAATGGATGCCGTGGCCGAATTCGTGGAACAGCGTCGTCGCGTCGTCGAGGCTGACCAGCGTCGGCTCGCCCTTCGCGCCTTCGGTGAAATTATTGTTGTTCGACGCGAGCACATTGCGTTCGCCGCCCAACGTCTGCTGGCTGCGATAGGTCGTCATCCACGCGCCCGACCGTTTGCCGTCGCGCGCGAAATTGTCGAGATAGATCAGCCCGACATTCTCGTTCGTCTTGAGGTTATAGACTTCGAAGGTTTTGACCTTGGGATCGAAGACCGGAACGGTGCCGGTGTTTTCGCGGAAGCCGAGGTCGTAGAGCTGCCCAGCCGACCAGAACATCGCCTCGGTCAGCTTGTCGAGCTGGAGATAGGGTTTCACCTCGCTCTCATCGAGGTCGTATTTCTGCTTGCGAACCTTCTCCGCGTAGAAGCGATAATCCCACGGCTCGATGGTCAGCTTCGGGCCCTTGCCGGCCTTGGCTTCGGCGTCGGCGATCGCCTGCATGTCGGCGACCTCTTCCTTCACCCGCGCGACGGCGGCGGGCCACACCTTCATCATCAGGCCCATCGCGTTGGCGGGGGTCTTCGCCATCGTGTCGGCCATGCGGTACGCGGCGTGGTTGGGGAAACCGAGCAGTTCGGCGCGCTGCTGGCGCAGCTTCAGGATTTCGGCGATCGTCGCGTTGGTATCGTTGGCGTCGCCATTGTCGCCGCGGTTGACGAAGGCCTTGTACACCTTCTCGCGCAGCGCGCGGTTGGTGGCGTTCTGCAGCACCGGCTGCGCCGACGAGCGGGTGTTCTTGATCGCCCACTGGCCGGGTTTGCCATTGGCTTCGGCGGCCGACGCCAGCGAGGCGACGAAGCCGGGTTCGAGACCCGCCAGTTCGGCCTTGTCGGTGACGAAGGTATAGAGTTTCTCGTCGCCGAGCAGCTTCGACGAGAAGGTCGAGAACAGCCCTTCGAGCTTAGCGTTCATCGCGACCAGCTTCGCCTTGTCGGGCGCCGACAGGTTGGCGCCGTCGCGGACCATCTCGTCATAGCTGCGCTCGACGATGCGGATCTGCTGCGCGTTGAGGCCGCTCGCGTTGCGGGCGTCATAGACCGCCTTGTAGCGCGCGAAGAGCTTCGGCTCGAGAAACAGCTCGGTATAGAAGGTGGAGATTTTCGGGCTCCACTCGGCGTCGATGTCCTCGACACGGTCGTTCGACTTGTTCGACGATTGCACGCCCCACAGCGCGAACACGCGGTCGGCGGTGTCGCCGGCGAGCATCATCGGGACATGGGTGTTTTCGAACGTCGCGGGTTCGGGGTTATCGATCACCGCCTGCACCTGCGCCTTGGTCTCGGCCATCGCCTGGGTGAAGGCGTCGGGGAAAAGTTCGGGATCGAGCTTGTCCCACGGCGGCACCCCTTCGAAGGGGCCGGTCCAGGGCGCGAGCAGCGGGTTGCCATCGGCGGGCGCTGTCGCGGCCGGCTGGGCAGGGGCGGCGGTTTCGGCGGCGTGGGTCATCTGGCTATAACCCACAAGCAGCGCAGTCGATGCAAGCATCATCGATGCGCGGCGAAACTGGCGGCGAGCAAAAAGGGGCGCGGTGCGCGGCATGATCGGAATCTCCCGGTGGAAAAGGTTTCGAACGAAACCATGTCGGCGGGCGTCTTAACCAGATGTGACGGTTATGTGCAAGTTTGGGGCCTGCGACCCTCCCGCCGCAAGGTGACAGCGAGGAACTCACCCCTCAAACATCGGCTGCGCGAGCCCCGGCACATCGACCCGGAAGCTGAACACGCCGCCCGCATGCGGTTGCGCCGTCCGCTCGCCCTCGGTCAAATTCTTGCCCGCGCTGGTGACGAAGGCGGTGCACAGATCGTCGCCGCCGAAAGCGAGCATCGTCGGCCGCTGGACGGGCAAGTCGACCGTCTGAAGCAGTTCGCCCGCGGGCGACATGCGAACGATCCGCCACCCGTCCCACAGCGCCGACCAATAGCAGCCTTCCGCATCCACCGCGGCGCCGTCGGGGCGGCCATTGCCCTCGGGAAATTCGTGGAACAACCGGCCTTCGCCGAGCGCGCCGGTCGCGGGATCGGCATCATAGGCGTGGATGCGGTGCGTCGGGGTGTCGGCGTGATAGAAGATACGCCCGTCGGGGCTGAACGCCGCGCCGTTGCTGGTCATCAATCCGCCGAGCATTTTTGTGAGGCTGCCGTCGGGGTCGAGACGGTACAGCGCGGCGTCGCGCTTCGGCTTGTCGGCGGTCAGGCTGCCGACCCACAGGCGGCCGGCGCCGTCGACGCAGCCGTCGTTGAAACGCTGGTGCGGCAGGTCCGCGAGCGCGGCGGGGCCAAAGGGGCGCGGTACGGCGCCCCAGTTATCGATCAGCGCGCAGCCGTCGCCGAGCGCGGCAATCAGTCCGCCGCCCGCTCTCGGCGCGACGCAGCCGACCGGTTCGGCCAGCTGCATCCAGTCATGGTCGCCGGTCGCGGGATCGAGCCGATGGATTTGCTGCGCGTCGATATCGACCCAATAAAGGCGGGCTTCGCCGGCGTGCCAGCGCGGCGACTCGCCGAGCAAGGCGCCGGCGTCGAGGAGAAGTTGGACCATCGGCGGCGTGTAACCTGCGCCGTCGCCGCTGCCCAGCGCCTGCAAACCTATTCGTCGCTGCGGCTTTGTGCGAGCGATGCCGCGACATTCATGCCGTAACGGCATTTCTACTTGACGTGCACGTAAACGTAAGGTCAGGTGGCGGGCGAAGGGCGCGCGCCAGCGCGGCCATACACGCGCGCCGGCTCCCCGCTTTCGTCCGGCCGTCATACGGGAGAAGAAGACGATGTCGCTCGATAACCTGTCGCGCTCGGCCTATGGCGAGGATCATGAGGCGTTCCGCGCCACGGTCCGCCAGTTCCTCGAAAAGGAAGTCGCCCCCAACGCCGCGCAATGGGCCGAGGACAAGATCGTTCCCAAGTCGATCTGGCCCAAGGCGGGCGAACTCGGCATGCTGTGCCCGACGGTGCCCGAGGAATATGGCGGTCTCGGCCTCGACTTCGGCTATAATGCGATCGTTGATGAAGAAAGCGCCTATTACGGCCGCGCCACGACGGGCTTCTCGCTCCAGTCGGACATCGTCACCTCCTATATCGTCAAATATGGCAGCGAAGAGCAGAAGAAGCACTGGCTGCCCAAGATGGTGGCGGGCGAGGTGATCACGGCGATCGCCATGACCGAACCGGGCACCGGTTCCGACCTTCAGGGCATGCGCACGACCGCGAAGAAGGATGGCAATCATTATGTCATCAACGGGTCGAAGACTTTTATCACCAATGGCCAGAACGCCGACCTGATCCTCGTCTGCGTCAAGACCGACACCGAGATCCAGCCGGCATGGAAGGGCGTGTCGATCGTGCTCGTCGAGGCCGATCGCGAGGGCTATGAGCGCGGCCGCAATCTCGACAAGATCGGGCAGGACGAAGCCGACACCTCGGAAATGTTCTTCAACGACGTCCGCGTCCCGATCACCAACTGCCTCGGCGAAGAGGGACAGGGCTTCATCTATCTGATGAGCGAGCTTCCCCAAGAGAGGCTGTCGATCGCGGTCAGCGCGCAGGCGGCGTCGCAGCGCGCCTTCGACGACACGGTCGAATATACCCGCGACCGCAAGGCGTTCGGCAAGCCGATCCTCGATTTCCAGAACAGCCGTTTCGTGCTGGCGGACCTCAAGGCCAAGCTCCAGGTCGGTTGGGCGCATCTCGACTGGGCGCTGGCGCGTCACATGAAGAAGGAACTCACCCCCGAAGAGGGCGCCGCGGCGAAGCTGTGGCACACCGAGTTGCAGTGGGAGGTGATGGACAAGTGCCTCCAGCTGTTCGGCGGTTCGGGCTATATGAACGAATATCCGATCGCCCGCGCCTGGCGCGCCGCGCGCGTGACGCGGATCTTCGGCGGCACCAACGAAATCATGAAGGAACTGATCGGGCGGAAACTCTGACGGCGGCATGAGCAATAAATAGGGACAGTCCCTATTTATGCAGAACAGTCGCCCGGCAATTTGATGTCACCGGGCATAAATAGGGACTGTCCCTATTTATTGCGCCCCACGAAGAAAGGAACTCCCCATGGCTCATGCTTATATCGTCGATGCCGTTCGTACCGCTGGCGGCAAGCGCGGCGGCCGGCTCGCCGGTGTCCACCCCGTCGACCTTGGCGCCGCCGTCTTCGATGCGATCGCCGACCGCAACGATTTCGACACGTCGAAGATCGACGACGTCATCACCGGCTGCGTGTCGCAGGGCGGGCAGCAGACGATGGATTTGGGCCGCAACGCCGTGCTCGCTTCGAACCTGCCCGACTCGATCCCCGCGGTGACGATCGACCGTCAGTGCGGATCGTCGCAGCAGGCGATGATGTTCGCGGCGCAGGCGGTGATGTCGGGCACTCAGGACATCGTCCTCGCCAGCGGCATCGAAAGCATGACCCGCGTGCCGATGGGCAGCGTCGCGACTTTGTTCATCAAGGAAGGCCTCGGCCACTATAAGTCCGAGCGGCTCGAGGAAAAATATCCCGGCATCATGTTCAGCCAGTTCATGGGCGCCGAGATGATCGTCAAGAAACATGGCTTCACCAAGGACGACCTCGACGCCTTCGCGCTCGAAAGCCATCGCCGCGCCAAGGCAGCGACCGAGGCGGGCCATTTCAAGCGTGAGGTCATCGGGATCGAGATCGACACCCCCGAAGGCCGCCAGGCCCATCTGGTCGACGAGGGAATCCGTTTTGACGCGACGCTGGAAGGCATCGCCGGGGTCAAGATCCTGCAGGAAGGCGGCACGATCACCGCCGCCTCGTCGAGCCAGATTTGCGACGGCGCGTCGGCCGCGCTGATCGTTTCGGAACAGGCGCTGAAGGACCATGGTCTCACCCCGCGTGCACGCATCCACCATATTTCGGTGACCGCGGGCGACCCGGTGATCATGCTCGAAGAACCTTTGTTTGCGACCGAAAAGGCGCTGAAGAAGGCGGGCATGAAGATCGAGGACATCGACGCCTATGAAGTGAATGAGGCCTTCGCGCCGGTACCGCTCGCCTGGCTGAAATATCTGGGTGCCGACCATGCGCGCCTGAACGTCCATGGCGGCGCGATCGCGCTCGGCCACCCGCTCGGCGCCAGCGGCACCAAGCTGATGGCGACGCTGCTTGGCGTGCTCGACGCGACCGGCGGCAAATATGGCCTCCAGACGATGTGCGAAGGCGGCGGCCAGGCCAACGTCACGATCATCGAACGGCTGTAAGCAATTTGGCGTCGCCCCCGCGAAGGCGGGGGCCGCTATCGGGTAGCGCGAGGCTGCCAACGGCCCCCGCCTTCGCGGGGGCGACGAATATGAACTAGGGAGACCAATATGAAACTCGATTCCACCGTTTCCGCTGTCGTCACCGGCGGCGCCTCGGGCCTCGGCGCCGCGACCGCGCGCGCGCTGGCCGCCAAGGGCGTCAAGGTCGCGATCTTCGACCTGCAGGAAGAAAAGGGCACCGCCCTCGCGGCCGAACTCGGCGGCGTGTTCTGCGAATGCAATGTCACCGACGACGCGTCGGTCGATGCGGCTTTCGCCAAGTCGCGCGAAGCGATCGGCCAGGAGCGCATCCTAGTGAACTGCGCCGGCACCGGCAACGCGATCAAGACCGCGAGCCGCTCGAAGGAAGACGGCAGCATCAAGCATTTCCCGCTCGATGCGTTCAACTGGATCATCCAGATCAACCTCGTCGGCACCTTCCGCTGCATCGCCAAGTCGGCCGCCGGCATGATGACGCTGCCGCCGATGGAGGACGGCGAACGCGGCGCGATCGTCAACACCGCGAGCGTTGCGGCCGAGGACGGCCAGATCGGCCAGGCCGCTTACTCCGCATCGAAGGGCGGCGTCGTCGGGATGACGATCCCGATCGCGCGCGACCTCGCGAGCGAGAGCATCCGCGTCAACACGATCCTGCCGGGCATCTTCGACACCCCGCTGCTTGCCGGCGCGCCGCAGAATGTCCGCGACGCGCTGGGCGCCTCGGTGCTCAATCCGAAGCGCCTCGGCAACCCCGCCGAATATGCCGGTCTCGCGCTGACGATGATCGAGAATGGCTATTTCAACGGCGAGGACGTCCGCCTCGACGGCGGCATCCGCATGGGCCCGCGCTGATATGGCCAAACCGGAAAGCTGGCGGCTCGATGCCGCCAGCTACCCCGCGTCTATCGAATTGCAGACGCGGTTCCAGGACATGGACATCAACGGCCACCTCAACAATGTGGCCTTTGCCGCGCTGTTCGAAAGCGGCCGGGTGCTGCTCAACCGCGAGGTGCGCCCGCTGATCGATCGCCCCGCGAACGAGCGCACGATGGTCGCGATGGTCGAGATCAATTATCTGGGCGAGGGCAATTTCCCCGACCCGGTGACGATCACCAGCGGCATCGGCCGCATCGGCACCTCGAGCTGGACGATCGTCCAAGCGATGTTCCAGAACGGCCGCGCGATCGCGAGCTGCGACACCGTGGTCGTGTGCCGCACCGACGGTCAGGCCAAGCCGCTGCGCGCCGAGATGGTCGCGGAACTGACCGACAAGCTGGTGACGCCGGCCAATCGATAGGGACTATCCCTGTTATTCGTCGATCGTCGTATCGCTGTCCGGGACCGACCGGATCAGGTCGCGGGCAAAGCCGATCAGGCCGATCTGACGGCGGCGTTTCAGCCGCTCGGCGCGCAGGATCGCCATGACTTCGCCATAGCATTCGTCGACCTGATCGTTGATCAGCACATAGTCATAGCCGTCCCAGTGGCTGATCTCGTTCGCGGCGCGCGCCATGCGCGCGGCGATCACCTCGTCGCTGTCGGTGTTGCGCGCGCGCAGGCGGCGTTCGAGTTCTTCCATCGTCGGGGGAAGGACAAAGACGCGCACGACGTCGGGGCCGGCCTCCTGATACAATTGCTGCGCGCCCTGCCAGTCGATGTCGAACAGCACGTCCTTGCCGGCATCGAGCAGTTCGTCAACGCGCGCGCGGGGGGTACCGTAACGATGGCCGAAGACATGCGCCCATTCGAGGAACTCGCCGTCGGCCGCCATCTGCTTGAACGTTTCGGTATCGACGAAATGATAATCCTTGCCGTCGACCTCGCCGGGGCGCGGCGGGCGCGTCGTCGCCGAGATCGACAGCGCGATATCCGGATCGGCGAGCAGCATCTTTTTCGAGATGGTGGTCTTGCCCGCGCCCGAGGGCGAGGAGAGGACGAACAACACGCCGCGGCGGTTGAGGTGGACGCTTTCAGCCATGCGGGCTAATTGCGCGACAGCGCGGCGCGGTCAAGCGGGAAGGGCGACGATGATCCTGGGGGTTTCACGAAAAGGCTGGCTGGTCGCCGCGGGGCTGATCGCGGTGTTCACTACGATCCTGTTCGCGATGGGGCGCCCGCCGATCTGCCCGTGCGGGACGATCAGCCTGTGGCACGGCACCGTCCAGTCGAACCAGAACAGCCAGCAGATTTCGGACTGGTACAGCTTCAGCCACATCATCCACGGCTTCATCTTCTATGGCCTCGGCCGCTGGCTGCTGCCACGCCAGCCCTTGTGGGCCCTGCTGGCGCTCGCGATCGGGATCGAGGCGGCGTGGGAAATATTGGAAAACTCGCCGATCATCATCGACCGCTATCGCGAGGTGACGATGGCGTTCGGCTATTCGGGCGACTCGATCCTCAATTCGGTCAGCGACGCATTGTTCATGATCGCGGGATTCCTCGCGGCGAGCCGGATGCGGTGGTGGGTAACGGTCGCGATTGCCATCGTCTTCGAGCTGTTCACGCTGTGGACGATCCGCGACAATCTGACGCTCAACGTCCTCATGCTCGTCTCGCCGGTCGAGGCGATCAAGGAATGGCAGGCGGGCGGCTGACAGCCTCCACCGCCGGGCGGTTTCGACGCGGCGCCGGACCCCGAGGACGGAGCGAATGTACGAATCGGTTCAGCCCGAACGGATCCGTTCGGCTCGATCGACAGCCCGCGAACCCGTGACTCCCGGCCATAGTTGACGGTTCGTCATATTTTCTCTACGAGCGCAACCTCTATAACCTAGATATATAAGTCAGGGAGAGGCAGATGAAGCTCGGCAAGGCGTTCGCCGCTGGCACGATGGCGGCCATGGGTATCGGCGGATGGGCTGTCCCGTCCGCCTTCGCGCAGGACACGAGCGAGACGGTCGACACGTCGGACGCGCGCGACGGCGATATCATCGTCATGGCGCGCAAGCGCGAAGAACGACTTCAGGACGTCCCGCTCGCGATCACCGCGCTGTCGGGTGAATCGCTGACCAACCAGTCGATCCAGAGCTTCCGCGACTTGCAGGAACAGACGCCGTCGCTGTCGATCAACCCGGTTTCGGCGGACCGCAACTCGACCGCCATCTCGCTGCGCGGCCAGACGCAGACCGACGCGCTGCTCACCACCGACCCCGCGGTCGGAATCTATCTCGACGGCGTCAATATCGCCAAGACGATCTCGACCGAAATGTCGAACCTGATCGACGTCGATCGCGTCGAGATATTGAAAGGGCCGCAGGGCACGCTGTTCGGCCGCAACACCACCGGCGGCGCGATCAACATCTTCTACAAACAACCGACCGACCATTTCGAAGGCAAGATCGTCCTGCGCACCGACGAATATCGGCGTCGCGGCGCGTCGGCGATTGTCAACGTGCCGCTCGCGAGCACGCTGGCGCTGCGCGTCGTCGGTCAATATGACAGGCGCGACGGCTATGGCCGCAACCGCGTCGACGGCAAATATATCGGCGGCGACCTCAACGGCGGCAACCTGCGCGCGGCGCTGCGCTGGGACGTCAGCGACGCCATCGACCTGACGGTCCGCGGCGATTACAACAAGGCCAGCACCTCGACCCTCGCCTGGCATATCGCCGGGGTGCGGCCGACGTCGGCGTTGCTGACCAACGCGATCGCCCAGGGCGGCAGCCTCGCCGACATCCTCGCGCAGAACGCCGACTATCGCGACGTCAACCATGGCGGCGAAAGCATCAGCCGGATCGAGGCATGGGGCACCTCCGCCACGCTCAATATCCGCCTGAACGACAGCATCGATTTCAAATCGATCAGCGCCTATCGCGAACTCGACCGGCTGACGCAGCACGATCTCGATGCGACGACCTTCAACCTCATTCTCGTTCGCCAGCCGACACGGCAAAAGGTCTTTACGCAGGAATCGCAGATTTCCGGCGTGTCGCTCGACGACCGGCTGAACTGGATCTTCGGCGCCTTCTATTCGCGCGAAACGGGCACCGACGGCACGCGCACGATCAACTATAACACGACCACCAACGTCGACGGCCGGACGGTCAATGTCACCGATGGTTCGGTCGAGAATTCGAGCATCGCGGGTTTTGCGCAGGCGACCTTCAAGCTCACCGACGCGCTCAGCCTGACCGGGGGGCTGCGCTATACCAAGGACACCAAGGCGCTCGATTCGCGCAACCGGGTCGACCGGCCGCTGGGCACCTTCCTGCGCTGCAACCTGCCCACCGCGATCGTCGGCACCGTGACGACCGAGGCCGGCTGCATCGCCAATCTGAAGCAAAGCTATTCCGACTGGTCCTATATGGCTACGCTCGATTACAAGCCGCGCGACGGGCTGCTTTTCTATGCCCGCACCGCACGCGGCTACAAGGCGGGGGGCTTCAACCTGCGCGGCGGCGCCGATCCGCTGACCTTCCAGCCCTTCGATCCCGAAACGGTCACCGACTATGAACTGGGCCTCAAGTCCGACTGGTTCGACCGCCGCCTGCGCCTCAACCTTGCGGGTTATATCTCGAAATATGACGGGATCCAGCGCACCGTGGTCGTCGGCAGCTCGCTGCCGCCGCCGAGCCCGCCGACGCTGACCGTCGTGCGCAACGCCGCGAAGGGGACCATCAAGGGTTTCGAGGCGGAGGCGACCGCGGTGCCGCTCGACGGACTTACGCTGCGCGGCGCGCTCGGCTATGTCCACGCCCGCTATGACGATTATGTCAGCAACGGCGTGGATCGTTCGTTCGAACGCTTCCCCTATCTGCCGGCGTGGAACTGGTCGTTGTCGGCGGCTTATGAGCACGAGATGCCGGGCGGGCCGCTGCGCGCGCAGATCGATTATGCCTATAAGGGCACGCATGACGGCGCGCCGAGCAGCCTGACCGATCCGTTGACCAAGAGCTGGACGACGATTCAGGGCTATGGTCTGCTCAACCTCCGTATTTCCAAGACCTTCGAAAAGCCGTCGATGAATGTGGCGCTGTTCGTGAAGAACCTGACCGACAAGCGCTATGGCACCACGGTTCTCGATTTCTCGGGCAGCCTTGGTTATGTGCTCACCGCGCCGGGCGATCCGCGGATCATCGGCGCCGAAGTCAGCTTCGACTTCTGACGACAGGGGCGGGACTGATGTCCCGCCCCCTCATCATGGGTGCCGGGCCGGTGCCTAGTGGATGACGGGGCGGGGATGCGCTTCGTCGATCGGGATCGCCGGGGGCAGCGCGTCGCCCATGCTCTCGCCGTCCGAAAGCGGTTCGCCGGTGCCGGCATAGCTATCGACCACGCCTTCGCGGGCGAGTTCGGGATCGAGCGCATGCGCTTGCTCCGCTGCCTTGCGCGCCGCGGCGCGGTCGGCCCATTTCTTGGTGAGATACCCCGCCGCGCCCCAAGCCGCGATCGCGGCATAACGCTGGGGAAACAGGCGCCTTGCTGCGAACAGGGTCGCCGCGCCGATCACCGCGCCGGCGACGGGGTGGCCGCCCTTCTGCTTTCCGATGGCGCTGCCGAGAACGCCGCCAACAATCCTGCCGATCATGCCCATCTCTCCTTCTCCCCATCAATCCCCGGAGGGCCGGGTCGGTTCCGCACCCAGCATCGTGCGTGGGTCGACGACGCGGTCGAAGGTGTCGGCATCGACATAGCCCAGATCGAGCGCGGCCTCGCGCAGCGTCGACCCCGTCTCATGCGCATGTTTCGCGATCTTCGCCGCCTTGTCGTAACCGATTTCGGGCGCCAGCGCGGTGACGAGCATCAGCGAGCGATTCATCAATTCATCGATGCGGCCGCGATTGGGTTCGAGCCCGATCACGCAATGCTCGGTGAAACCCGCCATGCCGATCGCGAGCAGGTCGATCGAGCGCAGCACGTTCGATCCGATCAGCGGCTTGAAGACGTTGAGTTCCAGATGCCCCTGTAGCCCGCCAACCGTGACGGCCTGATGGTTGCCGACGACCTGCGCCGCGACCATCGTCAGCATCTCGCACTGGGTCGGGTTGACCTTGCCCGGCATGATCGAGCTGCCGGGTTCGTTCGCGGGCAGGTCGAGTTCGCCAAGCCCGGCGCGCGGGCCCGAGCCGAGCAGGCGGATGTCGTTGGCGATCTTGGTCAGCGCGACGGCGAGTGTGTTCAATGCGCCCGAGAAGAAGACGAGCCCGTCGTTCGATGCCAGCGCCTCGAACTTGTTGCGCGCGGGTTCGAAGGCGATGCCGGTGCCCCGCGCCAGTTCGGCGGCGATCGCGACATCGAAACCCGCAGGCGCGTTGAGCCCGGTGCCGACCGCGGTGCCGCCCTGCGCGAGCTTGTTGATATTATGCACCAGCGCGCCCTCGATCCGCGCGCGGCAGGCGATCAGCTGCGCGACATAGCTCGAAAACTCCTGCCCCAAAGTCAGCGGGGTCGCGTCTTGCAAATGGGTGCGGCCGATCTTGACGATGTCGGCCCACGCCTCGACCTTGGCGGTCAACGCATCGGTCAGCGTCGCCAGTGCGGGGAGCAACCGCTTCGTGGTCTCGATCGCCACCGCGACATGGATCGCGGTCGGGAAGCTGTCGTTCGACGACTGGCCCATGTTGACATGGTCGTTGGGGTGGACGGGCGACTTGCCGCCGCGCCGCCCCGCCAGCACTTCATTGGCCAGCCCCGCGATCACCTCATTGGCGTTCATGTTCGACTGCGTGCCGCTGCCCGTCTGCCAGATGGCGAGCGGGAATTGGTCGTCATGGTCGCCCGCGATCACCTTGTCCGCCGCCGCGACGATCGCGTCGGAAATCCCGGCGTCGAGGCCGTGGGCGCGATTGACCGTCGCGGCGGCGCGCTTGATCCGCGCCAGCGCGTGCACGATCGGCAACGGCATCTGTTCGTGCGCGGGAAAGGCGAAATTGTGGCGACTGCGTTCGGTCTGCGCCCCCCAATAGGCGTCCGCCGGAACCGCGATCTCGCCGATGCTGTCGCTTTCGATCCGACTTTCGCTCATCCGATCAACATCCGCGTCACCAGCACAGCGCCGGCCCAGATCGCCGCGACGGTGCCCAGCAATTGCCAATAGCCGCTGTCGCCGACGCGCGGACGCAGCCAGCCGGGGGCGAGCCAGACGATGACCAGTGCCGGGGTCGGCGCGAGCAGGCTGAAGCGCAGGATGCCGTCACCGATATCGCTGCCAGTGCCTCCGCTTTCGAGCAGCGCAAACCCTTCGACCCCCCACCAGAAGGCGGCGGTCAGCACGACCATGCCGGCGAGGGCCCAATATTGCCAGAAGCGGCTGGGGGGCCAGTTCGGGCCCGCCATCCTAGCGTTTCTTGCCGAAATCCACGGTGACGACGTTCGTCCCGTCCTCACTCGTCACGTCAGGACGATCATTGTCGGCCTCGTCATGCGGTTCGGGTTCGACGCCATCGTCGCTGACCTGGAACTGCAGCCCGAAATCGACCGACGGATCGACGAAAGCGGTGATCGCGGCATAGGGGATCGTCAGGATCGACGGGGTCTGGTTGAACGACAGGCCGACGCTGAACAGGTCTTCCTCGACCGTCAGGTCCCAGAACCGGTTCTGCAGCACGATCGTCATTTCGTCGGGGAATTTGGCGATCAGATGCGCGGGGATGTCGACTCCCGACGCCTGCGTCTTGAAGGTGATATAGAAATGATGCTCGCCGGGCAGGCTGTCATAGCCTTCGATCTGGCGCAGCACGCGGCCGACCACCGCGCGCAGGGCGTCCTGCACGATCTCGTCATAGGGAATCAGGCTGTCGCGAACGTCTTCAGTCATGGCGCAGGGGGATGAACGCCGGTCGCGTGCCGGTCAAGGGGGGAGAGTCGCCTTGCAACGCGAAAAGTGGGTGCTATGGGGTCGGCCATGCGAACCGCCACCGTCCAGCGCACGACCAAGGAAACCGACATCGCGATCGCCGTCAATCTCGACGGCACCGGCGATTATGCGGTGTCCACCGGCATCGGTTTCCTTGACCATATGGTCGAGCAATTGTCGCGCCACTCGCTGATCGACATCTCGATGCAGGTGAAGGGCGACCTCCACATCGATCAGCATCACACCGTCGAGGACAGCGCGCTCGCGCTCGGCGAAGCGGTGGCGCAGGCGCTCGGCGACAAGCGCGGTATCGCGCGCTACGGCGAAGCGCATGCGCCGATGGACGAGACGCTGACCCGCTGCGTCCTCGATATCTCGGGGCGTCCGCACTGCGTCTATAAATCGTCCTTTTCGCAGCCGCGCCTCGGCGAGATGGACACCGAGATGTTCCCGCACTGGTTCCACAGCTTCGCGCAGGCGGCGGGCATCACGCTGCACATCGAGATGCTGTACGGCGAGAACAACCATCATATCGCCGAAAGCATGTATAAGGCGCTGGCCCGTGCGCTGCGCCAGGCGGTCGAGATCGACCCGCGCAAGGGCGATGCGATTCCGTCGACCAAGGGGGTCCTCTAAGGACCGTCCGATGAGCGCCATCGCCCTGATCGACTATGGCGCGGGCAATCTTCGCTCGGTGCACAATGCGCTCGTCGCCGCGGGCGCGACCGACGTTGCCGTTACCGCCGATCCCGATGTCGTGGCGAAGGCCGACCGGATGGTGTTGCCCGGCGTGGGTGCGTTCGCCGCGTGCATGAACGGGCTTTCCGCGATCCCCGGGCTGATCGACGCGATGGAACAGCGCGTTCGCGGGCAGGGCGCGCCCTTTCTCGGCATCTGCGTCGGCATGCAATTGCTTGCCGATGCGGGCGAGGAGCATGGCACGCATCAGGGCCTCGGCTGGATCGGCGGCACGGTACGCGCCTTCACCCCCGCTCCCGGGCTGCGCATCCCGCATATGGGCTGGAACGATGTCATCCCGGCGGGCGATCATCCGGTGATCGCGGCGGGCGAGGCCTATTATCTCCACTCCTATCATTTCGCCGACGCGACCGACGTCGCGGCGACGAGCGACCATGGCGGGCTATTCACCGCGGCGGTCGCGAAGGACAATATCGTCGGCGTCCAATATCACCCCGAAAAAAGCCAGGCCTATGGCCTCGCAACGCTCGAAAGATTTCTCGCATGGCGGCCCTGACCATCTTCCCCGCGATCGACCTCAAGCGCGGGCAGGTGGTGCGGCTTGCCGAGGGCGATATGGCGCGCGCGACCGTCTATGGCGACGATCCGGCGGCGCAGGCGCGCCTCTTCGCCGCTGCGGGCGCGAGCCATCTGCATGTCGTCGACCTCGACGGCGCCTTCGCTGGGACAAGCGTCAATGGCGCGGCGGTCGAGAGCATCGTCGCGGCCTTCCCCGGCAAGGTGCAGGTCGGCGGCGGTATCCGCGACCGCGCCGGCGTCGATCGCTGGCTGGCGCTCGGCGTCGAACGCGTGATCATCGGCACCGCCGCGCTCAAGGACCCCGAATTCGTCAAATCGGCCGCCCGCGACCTTCCCCGCCGGATCGTCGTCGGGGTCGATGCGCGTGACGGCATGGTCGCGACCGAGGGCTGGGCCGATGTCTCTGACGTGCGTGTCGAGGACCTCGCGCGCCGCTTCGAGGATGCCGGCGTCGCCGCGCTGCTGTTCACCGACGTCGGCCGCGACGGCCTGCTCAAGGGCTGCAATGTCGAGGCGACGGTCGCGCTGGCCAAGGCGGTCGACATTCCGGTGATCGCGAGCGGCGGGGTCGCCGACATCCACGACATCCATGCGCTGCGCCCGCATGTTGCCGACGGCATCGAAGGCGTGATCACCGGGCGCGCGCTATACGACGGGCGGCTCGACCTTGCCGAAGCGATCGCGGTGGGCAATTCCCCTCCCGCTGGCGGGAGGGGCTAGGGGAGGGCATGTCTAAAGCGTTTCCGTCCCGAAACATGCCCTCCCCCAACCCCTCCCACAAGTGGGAGGGGAGCAGATGACCGTCCGCGTCCGCGTCATCCCGTGCCTCGACGTCGCCGACGGGCGTGTCGTCAAGGGCGTTAATTTCGTCGACCTGCGCGATGCCGGCGATCCGGTCGAAGCGGCGCGCGCCTATGATGCTGCGGGCGCCGACGAACTCTGCTTTCTCGACATCGGCGCGAGCCATCAGGGGCGGGGTACCTTGCTCGACATGGTCAGCCGCACCGCCGAAGTCTGCTTCATGCCGCTGACGGTCGGCGGCGGGGTACGCAGCGCCGACGATGCGCGCGCGCTGTTGCTCGCGGGCGCCGACAAGGTCGCGGTGAACAGCGCCGCGGTCGCGCGGCCCGAACTCGTCGCCGATATCGCCGACCGCTTCGGCAGCCAGTGCGCGGTCGGCAGCATTGACGCGCGCCGAGTCGCAGATGGCCGCTGGGAAATCTTCACCCATGGCGGGCGCACGCCGACCGGGGTCGATGCGCTGGAGCATGCGGTGCGGCTCGCCACCCTCGGCGCGGGCGAATTGCTCGTGACCAGCATGGACCGCGACGGCACCAGGGACGGTTACGACCTCGCGCTCACCCGCGCGATCGCCGATGCAGTCAGCGTACCGGTGATCGCAAGCGGAGGCGTCGGCAATCTCGACCATCTGGTTGCCGGCGTGGTCGAGGGCGGCGCGAGCGCAGTGCTCGCCGCGAGCATCTTCCACTTCGGCGAAGCGACGATCGCCGACGCCCATGCGCGGCTCGCCGCAGCGGGACTGCCAGTGCGCGTGCATTAATCCGCCTGCGAGGGGTGGTCAGGGCGGAATCGGACTGCAATAGAAGCCCGATGCAAAGCAAACTCCGCATCGCCGACCGTACCAACGACATTTTCCCGATCCTCGGCTTCGTCGCCGCGATGGCGAGTTTCGCGATGCCGCTGAACGCCTGGCTCGTCGCCTTCATCCTGATGGGCGCCGTCGTCGCGGCGGTCCATCATGCCGAGGTGATCGCACATCGCGTCGGCGAACCTTTCGGGACGCTGATCCTCGCACTCGCGGTGACGGTGATCGAGGTCGGCCTGATCCTGACCCTGATGCAGGCCGAACCCGAGAAGGCGCAGACACTGGCGCGCGACACGGTGTTCGCGGCGGTGATGGTGATCCTCAACCTGCTGATGGGGCTTTGCCTGCTAAGCGGGGCGATCCGCCACCATGAACAGCGGTTCCAGCGTACTGGTATCGGCGCCGCACTCGCGACGCTGACCGTGTTGACGGTCGTGACGCTGGTGCTGCCCAATTTCACGTCGAGCGCGCCGGGGTCCTTTTATTCCCCCGTCCAGCTCGGTTTCGTCGCGGCGGTTTCGCTGATCCTCTATGCGACCTTCGCGCTGGTGCAGACGGTTCGCCACCGCGACTATTTCCTTCCCGACGGCGATGCCGACGGGGACGGCGAACCTGATGCGCACGCCGCGCCCCCGACCGTCCAGCGCACCGCGATATCGGGCGCGCTGCTGCTCGCCAGCCTGGTCGCGGTCGTCCTGCTCGCCAAGAATTTGTCGCCGGTGATGGGCGCGCTGCTGTCCGACTGGGGCGCGCCGCCGGCGGTGCTCGGTGTGCTGATCGCGGCGCTGATTCTCGCGCCGGAAGGGCTTGCCGCAGTGCGTGCGGCCAAGGCCGATCGCTTGCAGACCAGCCTCAACCTCGCGCTGGGTTCGGCGCTGGCGACCATCGGCCTCACCATCCCCGCGGTCGCGATCCTGTCGATCATGACCGACCTGCCGATCAGCCTCGGCCTCGACGCCAAGTCGACCGTGCTGCTGTTCCTGTCGCTGATCGTGTCGGTGCAGACGCTGGCGAACGGACGGACGACGGTGCTGCAGGGGGTGATTCACCTGATGCTGTTTGCGATCTACCTGTTCACGACCTTCGTGCCTTAATGCGTCGCCCCCGCGAAGGGCGACTAGAGTGACGTGCCTCTTGTCGCGGCCGTTGGCGATGTAGCGCAAGGTCGATAGGGACCCCTGCCTTCGCAGGGGCGACGACTATGTCTTCCGAACGAATACAGTCCCTGCGCTATACCCCGCGCCGAACGAACAGATCAGCCCGGTATCTCCCGCCGCCATATCCTCATGGTTCAGGTGAAAGGCGATGATCGATCCCGCGCTCGACGTGTTGCCATAGGTGTCGAGCACCGTCGGGCTCTCGTCCTCGCTCGCCTCATGCCCCAGCACGCGCTGCGCGATCAGCCGGTTCATATTGGTGTTCGCCTGGTGCAGCCACAGCCGGCGCATGTCGGCGCCCTCAAGTCCCAGCAGTTCCATCTGCTCGACGATCAGGTTCGCGACCCAGGGCACGACCTCCTTGAACACCTTGCGGCCTTCCTGGACGAACAGCTTGTCGCTCTTCGGGCCGTCCTGATCGATGCCGCCGTGGCCGCGATTGAGGAACCCGAAATTGTTGCGGATGTTGTTCGAGAATTGCGTTTTGAGCTTGGTGCCGAGGATGTCCCAATGGCCCGTCGGGGCGATGTCCTTGTCCTCGACGAGGATCGCGGTCGCGACGTCGCCGAAGATGAAGTGGCTGTCGCGGTCGCGCCAGTTGAGATGGCCCGAACAGATTTCGGGGTTCACGACGAGCACGCTCTTCGCGTGGCCGGCGCGGATATAGTCGGCGGCGGTCTGGATGCCGAAGGTCGCCGACGAGCAGGCGACATTCATGTCGAAGCCGAAGCCGTCGATACCGAGCGCGTCCTGGATCTCGACCGCCATCGCCGGATAGGGGCGCTGCATGTTCGACGCCGCGCACAGCACCGCATCGACGTCCCCCGCGTCGCGTCCGGCGCGCATCAGCGCGTCTTTCGCCGCCGCGACGCCGATTTCGGCGAGCAGCGAAATCTGGTCATTGCTGCGGTTGTCGAGGCGCGGCGCCATATGTGCGGGGTCGAGGATGCCGGCCTTGTCGACGACGAAGCGCGACCCGATACCGCTCGCTTTCTCGATGAACTCGACGCTCGATTCGGTCAGTTCCGCCACATCGCCCTTTGCGATGGCCTGTGCATTTTCCCTATTGTGCAGTGCAACATACTGGTTAAAACTGGCGACAAGTTCTTCGTTGGAGATGGCTTCGGCGGGGGTAAAAAGGCCGGTCGAGGAAAGTACCGGCTGCGGTGCGTGCGACATGATGGCTCTCGTGTGTCAGTTTCAAGACACGCTGATTAGGCTCCGTCGCGGCATCGCGCAACGCCCCCGAGCCGGATGAACAATCGCCAACGTCATGGTTAACCGGCCACTAACCATTTTGGTGGCAGACTGCCTAATTGCAGGCCTCCGGGGGGATGGCTCCCCGGGCGCCGTGCGGGAGCATGACCATGGCGACGCGTTCTGGACCAGCAGCCGGCGAGCTGTCCTTTGCGGAAATCAAGGAATTTGCGGGCTTCCCTGCGGCGACGCAGCGCTACATCCGCCGCTCGCTCGATATCGGGCTCGAGCGCGACGATGCGATCAGCCGCTGGTCTCGCGACATGGTCGAGGAGACCGCGATCCGCGTCCAGGCGCGCGTCTATCAGCGGATCAACGAAATTCGCGCGCATATTCCCGATGACAGCGGCCTCGACGCGCTCGAACATTTCATGGCGCCGCTCGTCGCGGTGTCGGCCTTCGATCTCGGGCAGGACCGCCTGCCGGGCTTTGCGTCCTACCGCTTCCTCTATGAACGACTGCTCGGCGCGCATGCGCGGCCGTGGCTGCCGGGTGCCTTTTGCGCGGCGGCGTCGCTGCCGCACCTGCACCCCGACAAGCGCAAGATCCTGCTCCAGTCGATCAGCGAAGCGGCGGCCACCGCCCCCGGCTGGTCCGCGCGCGAGCCGAGCTTCTACCCCGAATGGGTCGAGAAGATCGACGAGACCAGACCGGCGAATTGAGAGCGCGGTCCGCTTTGGAGCGAGAAGCGGACCCTTTTTTCCGTTCGCGTCGAGCGAAGTCGAGACACCCCGAAGGCGTGCGCTACCGATGGGTGTCTCGACTTCGCTCGACACGAGCGGGATTTGAAGGGCGGTTTGTCCGCAACCGACCCTTTCCCGCCGCTCGGGGTCAAGCCGCTTGCGTGGTCCGATACCGCCCCGCCACCTCGCGGCGCGACAGCCCCGGTCCCATCGCCAGCCGCGCCGCCTGATAGGCATCCCACTGACCTTCGTCGGCGAGCGGCGGGATCGTGACTTCCTCGCCGCGATCGAGACCGGTCAGCGCCGCATCGACCAGGTCGCCGGCGTCCATCACCATCTCGGCCGGAAACGTATCGATATCCTTGCCCGACCGTTCCCAGATTTCGGTGCGCGTCGCGCCCGGCAGCACTGCTTGCACCAGCACCCCGCGTTCGCGGACGCTGTTCGCGAGCGAAACGCTGAGGTTGAGCAGGAACGCCTTCGACCCGCTGTAGACACCTTCGAACGTCTCGGGCGCCAGCGCGAGCACCGAGGCGATGTTGACGATCTTGCCCGTGCCGCGCGCGGCGAACGCCTTGCCCGCCGCGATCGCCAGCCGCGCCGCGGCAGTGATATTCAGCGCGATGATCGTCTGGATCTCGCTCGTGCCGTTTTCCAGCGTTCCGCCGTTCAGCGACATGCCGGCATTGTTCACGAACAGCGCGATGCCCGTATCGTCGATCAGCCGCTGCTCGATCCGCGTCACATCGTCGCTTTTGGTCAGGTCGGCGGCGATCACGTCGACCGCGACGCCGTAATCGGTGCGCAGCTTCGTCGCGCGCTTCTCCAGCTGCACGCCGTTGCGCGCGACGAGGATCAGGTCGTGGCCGCGCTTGGCGAGGCGGTCGGCATATACGGCCCCAAGGCCGGTCGAGGCGCCCGTGATGAGGGCGGTTCCCTGGATTTTGTCGGTCATCGTCTGTCTCCTTTTGCTGGCCCCAAACGGGTCACTTGCAAAATGATAGTAACTGCTCCATATCCATTCAATGACCGACGATGAAAAAAATTCGGGCACCTGCCCGATCGACCGCGGCCTGACGCTGATCGGCGATCGCTGGTCGATGCTGGTGCTGCGCGACGTGCAGCGCGGCTTCACCCGCTACGATCAGATGCGAACCAGCCTCGGCATCGCGCCGAATATCCTCGCACGCCGCCTCACCGCGCTCGCCGAAGCGGGACTGCTCGAAAAGCGCCGCTACAGCCAGCGCCCGCCGCGCGACGAATATCTGCTCACCGAAAAGGGCCGCGACTTCCTTCCCATCCTCGCCGCGATCGGCGCATGGGGACGCAAGCATAATGGCGGCGGCGCACTGACCCGCCAGATCGACGTCGAAACCGGCGAGCCGATCCGTCCGGTGGTGATCGACGCCAACACCGGCGCACCGCTCGGGACGCGCGAACTGAGGATCGAATATCCGGACTGAAAGCCGGCAGCCTCTTTCTCGTCATCCCGGACTTGATCCGGGATCCATCCTTCCGACGTCGCGTGAATGGATCCCGGATCAAGTCCGGGGTGACGAAGGGGGATGGCTTCGCCTCGATTGCCTAGCCATCTCGCTACACATACATCCCGTCGCGCAAATTGATCCCGTGCTCGATCCAGACCTTGAGCGCGCACAGCATCTGCGACCAGCCTTGGCAATTGCCATAGGATGCGCTGAGCGCCCCTTGGTTCTCGCGCCAGCCTTCCTCGGCGATCTCGACGAGCGTGCGGCCGTCGTCGAGCCCCTTGAAGCTCATCGTCACGCGCGTGCGGTAATCGGCATCCTTGAGTTCGCCGCCCTCCACGTTAGGCGCCTCGCCCTCGTTCGCCTGCCATTCGAGGACGATCTTCTCGTCCTTCATCACCTCGATCACATAGACCGGGAAGGCGCCGGGGAAGTCGTGGAAGTCCCATGTCACCGTCGCGCCGGTCTCCAGCCGCCCTTCGGCGCCCCCGGTGGTGAAATAGTTGGACAGTGTCGCGGGGTCCGCGACCGCCTCGAACACCTCATGCACCGGCTTCGCGATCCGCGCCGCGACTCGAAACTTCAGCTCCATGGTCGATTCTCCGCTTGCTTATCTTCACAATATGTTATAAATTTATAACATGTCAATCCACGAAGAATATGACAAGACTTTCAAGGCTTTATCGTCGCACATTCGCCGCCAGATGCTCGACACCCTCCGCGACCAGCCGCTGACGACCGGCGCGATATGCGCGATGTTCGAGCAAATCGACCGCTGCACCGTGATGCAGCACCTCAAGGTTCTCGAAGAAGCCGGTCTCGTCATCGCCGAGCGCCGCGGGCGCACCCGCTGGAACCATCTCAACGCGATGCCGATCCAGGACATCCACGACCGCTGGATCGGCCCGCACGCCGCCGCCGCGACCGCGCGGCTCGCGCGCTTCAAGCAAAGCCTCGAAGCCCAATGAAAATGGCCGGGGAATTACCTCCCCGGCCATCCTCGTTACGTCGAACCGGTCACCAGCCGGTCGGCTTGCCCTTGTTCTGCTCGTCGAGCCAGGCTTTCAGCGGCGCGAAATATTCGGCCATCGCCTTGCCCGACATCTCACGCCCGCCGGTGAAGGCTTCGAGCGCGTCGGGCCAGGGCTTCGACGCGCCCATCTCGAGCATCGCATTGAGCTTCGCGCCAACCTCCTTGTTGCCATAGAAGGAGCAGCGGTGGAGCGGACCCTGCCAGCCCGCCTGATCGCATGCCGCCTTGTAGAACTGGAACTGCAGGATGCGCGCGAGGAAATAGCGGGTGTAGGGCGTGTTGCCCGGGATATGATATTTGGCGCCCGCGTCGAAGCCATCGGCCGGCCGCTCGCTCGGCGGGACGATACCCTGATACTGGGTCCGCAACTGGGTCCACGACTTGTTGTAATCGGCGGGCTTGATCGTGCCGTCGAACACCCCCCAGCGCCAGCGATCGACGAGCAGGCCGAAGGGCAGGAAGGCAACCTTGTCCATCGCCTGCCGCAGCAGCAAGCCGATATCTTTGTCGGCGCTTGGTACCTTCGCTTTGTCGAGCAGGCCGATGTCGACCAGATATTGCGGCGTGATCGACAGCGCGACGAAATCGCCGATCGCCTCATGGAAGCCGTCGTTGGCGCCGTTGAGGTAGAGCGTCGGCTGGTTCTTGTAAGCGCGCTGGTAATAATTGTGGCCGAGTTCGTGGTGGATGGTGACGAAGTCGTCGGCATTCACCTTGATGCACATCTTGATGCGGATATCGTCCTTGTTGTCGATATCCCACGCCGAGGCGTGGCAGATCACTTCGCGGTCGGCGGGCTTGGTGAACTGGCTGCGCTTCCAGAAGGTTTCGGGCAGCGGCGCCATGCCGAGCGAGGAATAGAAATTCTCACCCGCCTTGACCATGTCGAGCGGGCCCTTGCCCTGCGCGGTGAGCAGGTCGCCGATGTCGTAGCCGAGGTCGCCCGCACCTTGGGGCGCGACGAGCGGATAGATATTGCCCCATTCCTGCGCCCACATATTGCCGAGCAGGTCGGCACGGATCGGGCCGGTCTTGGGCTGCACCGCATCGCCATATTTCTCGTTGAGTTTCCAGCGGACATAGGTGTGCAGCGCCATGTAGAGCGGCTTCACTTCCTGCCACAGGCGCTCGGTGGTCTTGGCGAATTCCTCGGGCGGCATGTCGTAGCCCGAGCGCCACATCGCGCCGGTGTCGGCAAAGCCAAGTTCCTTCGACCCCGCATTGGCGATCGCGACCATGCGGGCATAATCCTTGCCCATCGGTGCGCCGACATTGTCGTGCCAGCTCGTCCACATTTCGGCATATTCGGCCGGCGTGTGGTTCAGGTTGCCCATCTCGGCCTCGATATCCGATCCCGAAATTTCCTTGCCGTCCAGCGTGCCGCGCCCCTTGCCATATTGAGATTGCAGGTTGGTCGCGATCTGGTTGAGCTCGGTCGCGGCACCGGGCTTGGTCGGCGCAGGCAGGACGAGACCGTTCCGCAAGATGTCGAGTTTGCGCCTGGTGTCGGGGCTGAGGCCGGGGGCGGTGGCAAATTTCGCCGCCTCGAGCGCATATTTGACCGCCTTTTCGGTCCCGACCGCGTTGATCCGCGCCGCCATCGCGTCGGTGTCCTCGGTGATATAGGTCGCGTTGACCCAGTTAACCTGGCTGCTCTCGACCGTATAGTCGAACAGGTCCTTTTCGGCCGCCGCGACGAAGGCATCGGCATCGGCGGCGGTGGGCTTGGCGCTCTGCGCGGACGTGTCCGCTTTCTTCTCGGCTGCCAGCGCAGGGCCGGCCAGCGCGAGCGACAGGGCAAGCGACAGCGTCGAAATCATGGCTTTCATGGGGGGTGTATCCTCGGGTCTGGTGGTTGCGCTCTATGGCGCTATGACACCAGCTTGGACCCGCCCGCCAGCGTGGTCAAGCCGCGAGGAAGGCGGCCATCGCTTCGCCCATTTCGGGTTGGGTGACGCTCGACATGTGGGTGCCGGGGATGGTGACTAGCCGTGCATCGGGCAGCGCCTCGGCCAGCTCGGGCGCCGAGCCATTGTCCTGGTCCTGCTCGCCGCAGACAAGCAGGGTTGGCATCGTCAGCGCCGCGAGCGCTTCGGGCGCCGTGTCGGTGAAGCTGTCGAGCAGATGGCCCGCCGCGATGCGATCGACCTTCATCGTCTTCATGAACTGGATCGAAAGCCAGGTGTCGTCGCCGCGCTTTGCCGTCTCGAAATCGGCGATCACGCGCTTGAAGAATTGCCCGCGCCGCTGCCAGCCCGCCAGCCCTGCCAGCCCCATGCCGCCAAGGATCAGCCGACGGGGTTTCATGCCCGCGACGACGGCGCGCGTACTGGTGCGCGCGCCTAGCGAGAAGCCGCCAAGGTCGAAATCGCCGAGGTCGAGATGGGCGACCAGATCCTGCAGGTCGTTCACCAGTACGTCGGGTGGATAATGCCAGTCGTCGTGCGGCGCATCGCTCGACCCGTGCACGCGCAGGTCGGGCATGATGACGCGAAAGCCCTCGGCGGCGATGCGGGCGGCGGTGCCGAATTTGATCCAGTTGACCTCGGCGCTTGAAAACAGGCCGTGGAGCAGCACCACAGGGCGGCCTTCGCCCAGTTCGCGCCAAGCGAGGCGCACCTCGTCGCGCGCTTCGAAAAACTGCGGTTCGATCGTCATGTCGCGTCTTGCACCTTGGCCCAGCGTTGCTGCAGCGGCGCATAGTCATCGGTGCGCATTTCGGGAAGCTCCTCGCCGGCGGTCCAGCCATGGACGCGGCTTTCGATCCCGAAATGGCTGGTGAGCGACACCGCACCCGGATCGTCGAGGGCGCCGACGGTCAGGTCGATCTTGGGACTGTCGGGATAATCGAAGGTCAACGGCGTGCCGCATATCCCGCAAAAACCGCGTCGGCCAAAGGGCGACGACATATAGGCCGCGCGTTCGCCTTTCCACGCCACGCTGTCCTTCGTGACGTTCCAGAAGGCGGCGGCGACATTGCCGAGCGCGCGCTGGCACATGCGGCAATGGCACCAATAGGCGTCGCGGCCGGCGTGCGTGGTCGAAAAGCGCACCGCGCCGCACTGGCAGCCGCCGGTCAGGGCCTCGCTCATCGCGGTTGCAGCCCTTTCTGCTCCATCCGCCAGCGCGCCATCTCGATGCGGTCCTGGCCGAAGAAGGGTTCGCCGTCGAAGACGAGCGTCGGTACGCCCCAGTGGCCCGCGATTTCAAGCGCCACCTGATTGGCGGCGATTTCGGTGTCGAGGGCCTCGGCATCGTGCACCGCTTCGGCATCGAGGTCGGCGAGATCGAGCCCCGCGCGGCGCGCGGCGCCGGCGAGATGGTCGCCGAGGTGCCAGTCCTGCGCGCCGCCCCAGATGAGCTGCGCCGCCTCATGCGCGAAGGCGAGGCTGCGACCGCGGCGCGACGCGGCCTGGCCGAGGCGGGTGAGGCGGTAGATATAGGGCTGCTCGGCGGCGATCTCGCGCGTCATGACATTCTGGACGATCGGGTCAGGCCGCGGCGGGCCGAAGGGGATGCCGTGAAACTGCGCGACGCGGATCATGTCGCGCATCGTGTAGCTGAGCCAATTGGGATGGTTGCGTTCGAAGAAGTCGGGCTGGCGGATCGCGAGCGGATAGACCGGGCGCAGGTTGATATCGACATGATGGCTCGCCGCGAGCGCGCGATAGCGGCCGATGCAAAGGTAGGAATAGGGCGACCGGAAGGACCAGAAGAGATCGGCGGTGAGGGTCATGGGGGTATCTTAGCGCGGCCGCGTAATTTGTCGATCATCGCGCATATCGCGGATGTTGGCGAAGGGGCCGCGCAGCCTGTGGTTGCGTTTAGTAGCAACTGCTATTATATCGCATGCCATGAGTGAGACGATCGGATTCCTGCTGAACGACACCGCGCGGATGTTCCGCCGCACGTTCAATGCGCGCACCCGCGAGAGCGGGATCACCGCGCTGCAATCGCGCGTGCTGACCTATCTCGCGCGCTATCCCGGCATCCGGCAGGGACCGCTCGCCGAACTGATCGAGGTCGAGCCGATCACGCTGTCGCGGATGATCGACCGGCTGGAGGAGTCGGGCCTGGTCGAACGGCGCGCCGACCCGACCGATCGCCGCGCGTGGATGCTCCACCTGACCACCCAAGCCGAGCCCTTGCTCGACCATTTGCGCCAGACGGCGAAGGCGGTCGTCGCCGAAGCCACCGAGGGCATGAGCGACGCCGAACGCGCGCTGCTCACCGACCTTGTCGAACGCGTCCGGACCAATTTGTCGCGCCGCGAATGCCAAAAAGAAAAAGAGACCGCCTGATGGACCAGCTTTCCCCCAACCGCCCGACGGCGGAAGATCCCAAGCCGCCGAAAGCCGCGCCGAAAGCCGCGCCGAAGGCCGACCCCGTGCCCCCAGTGACCGCGGCCGCCGCCGAGGCCAGGGACGCGCCCAAGTGGCGCACCCGCATCCTGATGTTCGGCCTGCCGGCGCTGCTGATCGCGGGCGGTGCCGGCTGGTGGCTGACCAGCGGCGGATCGGTGTCGACCGACAATGCCTATGTCCAGATGGACAAGGTGTCGGTCGCGGCCGAGGTCGGCGGGCGGATCACCGAAGTCGCGGTTCGCGACGGGCAGGATGTCACGGCGGGGCAATTGCTGTTCCGCATCGACGGCGAACCCTATCGGCTGAACGTCGCGCAGGCGACCGCCGCGATCGACGCGGCGCAGGTCGAGGTCGGCAATCTGTCGGCCAGCGCCAACACCTCCGCCGTCGACATCGCGGCGGCACGCGAGGATGTGAAATTCGCCGAGGTCACGTTCGGCCGCCAGGCGGCGCTGATGGAAAAGGGCTTCACCACCAAGGCGGCCTATGACGCGTCGCGCCACGCGGTGGCGCAGGCGCGCGAGCGTGTGCGGCAGGCCGAAGCCGCCGCCGCCGAGGCGCGCACCAAGCTTGCCGCCGGCCCCGCGAGCGGGATCAACCCGCAGGTCGAGGCGGCGCGCGTCCAGCGCGCGCAGGCCGAGGTCAATCTGGGCCGTACCGATGTGCGCGCGCCTTACGCCGGCCGCGTCGCGCAGGCCGACCGGCTGCAGATCGGCCAGATGATGGTGCAGGGCCTGCCCGCGGTGACGATCGTCGACACCGCCCATCCGTGGGTCGAGGCCAATTTCAAGGAAACCGACCTTGCCAATATGCGCATCGGCCAGCGCGCCGAAATCAGCTTCGACGCCTATCCGGGGCTGAAGATTCGTGGCCATGTGCTGACGATCGGCGCGGGGACGGGCAGCGAGTTTTCGGTGCTGCCGGCGCAGAACGCCACCGGCAACTGGGTCAAGGTGACCCAGCGCGTGCCGGTGAAGATCGCCTTTGACGAAAAGCCGTCGCGCGACATGATCGCCGGGCTGTCGGCCGATGTGCGGGTGTTTACGGGCGATGGTGCGGTGGCCGGGAAGTAGGCGGCAATGCCGGGCCATTCCAATCGTCGATCCTCCCTGTCGCGAAGCGATGGGGAGGTGGCAGCGCGGAGCGCTGACGGAGGGGCCTTGGCGCTGCCGTCGCGGCCCCTCCACCACGCCCTTTGGGCGCGGTCCCCCTCCCCATGGCTTCGCCACAGGGAGGATCTGTTCTAGCCATGGCCTCGCGCTCGTTCCCCCGCCGTTCGCCCGCAGCGACGCTACCCGCCGACGACGATCGGCCCTTGCACGAGCGTGTCCGCTATCGCGGGTTGCTGATGGTCGCCGTCATGGGCGCTTCGATCATGCAGATTCTCGATACCACCATCGCCAATGTCGCGATCCCGCACATGCAGTCGGCGCTGGGCGCGACGAGCGAGACGGTGACCTGGGTGCTGACCAGCTATATCCTCGCATCGGCGATCGCGATGCCGATCACCGGCTGGCTCGCCGACCGCATCGGGCGGCGCGAATTGTTCCTCGCCGCGATCACCGGTTTCATCATCACCTCGATGGCGTGCGGCGCCGCGCAGTCGCTCGAACAGATGGTGGTCTTCCGTTTCCTGCAAGGGATCAGCGCCGCCTTCATCGGGCCGCTGTCGCAATCGGTGATGCTCGACATCAATCCGCCCGACAAACAGGCGCGCGCGATGTCGATCTGGGGCATGGGGATCATGGTCGGGCCGATCCTGGGGCCTTTGCTCGGCGGCTGGCTGACCGAAAGCGCCAATTGGCGCTGGGTCTTTTACGTCAATTTGCCGGTCGGGCTGCTGACGATCGCGATGATGTGGGCGCTCCTGCCCGCGACGAAGAAGAGCGATCGCAAGTTCGACCTGTTCGGCTTCTCGATGCTCGCGCTGGGGCTTGCGTCGCTGCAGTTGATGCTCGACCGCGGCGCGCATCAGGACTGGTTCGACAGCATCGAAATCTGGATCGAATGCGGCGTCGCGGTCGCGTGCCTGTGGATGTTCCTCGTCCATATGATCACCGCGCGCGCACCGCTGTTCAACCGCCAGATGCTCGCCGACCGCAACCTCGTCACCGCGATGGGTTTCATGATCGTGATCGGGGTGGTGATGTTCGCGTCGATGGCGCTGTTGCCGCCGATGCTGCAGAATCTGTTCGGCTGGCCGGTGATCGACACCGGCGTCGTGCTCGCGGTGCGCGGGGTCGGCATCCTCGCCAGCATGTGGTTCGCGGGGCAGATGCTGGGCAAGATCGATGCGCGCTGGATGGTGGGTTCGGGCTTGCTCATCGCCGCGCTGTCGCTGTGGCAGATGAGCCACTGGTCGCTCGAAATGGGGATGCAGCCGGTCATCATCAGCGGCATCGTGCAGGGACTGGGCATGGGGCTGATCTTCATCCCGCTCAACACCATGGCGTTCGCGACGATCCTGCCGCAGTATCGCACCGACGGGTCGAGCATCCTGAACCTGCTGCGCAGCGTCGGCGCGTCGGTCGGCATCTCGACCGTCACGACGCTGCTCGGCGCCAATATCCAGCGCAGCCACGAGGATCTGGCGAGCCATGTCACCAACAGCTCGGTTAGCCTGCTCGACCCGTCGACAGCCGACCGCTTCGGCATCGCGGGCGACACCGCGCTGGCGATGATCAACGCCGAGATCAACCGGCAGGCGGCGATGGTCGCCTATATCGACGATTTCTGGTTGATGATGTGGGTGACGCTGGCGTCGATCCCGCTGGTGCTGCTGCTCCGCCCGCCGAAGCCGGGGGCGGCAAAGGCGTCGATGGCGGATATGGGGCATTAGGATGGCGCGCGTGGACCAGCATGAGGTTCGAATGCGGATCGTCATCGACCGGCCGGTACCCGGCGTGCTCCACAGCCTGCAGGGCAGGGACGGCGGCCCCCTCGATGCCAGAGCGTCGGACGCGGGCGAGCCGCTGGCCTTCGATTTCGCTATCCGCGTCGGACCGGGGCCGAAATTCCTTGGCGATCAGGTGCGGCGCGAGGGACCCCAGCGGCGCTTCGTCTATATCCGCATCGGGCAGATGGCGGGTGACCCGTCTTCGCCATGGTCCCGCCGGATGAAGATCGACATCCACGACATCGGACAGGCCATGCTCGACGCCGCGGCGACGGATGGCGGGCGCATCGCGATTTCGGTGGACGGAACCGGCAAGGACGGCACGCCCGCCTGCGCGACGGTGGCGGTTACCGGGCGACGACTGGTTTGAGAAGGGGGCGAGGGGCGCCCCTCGCCCGCCGATGCTGGATATCGGGCATTGCGGCTAGCGGCGGTTTTGGGGTGGGCAGCGGACGTCGCCTCATTTCCCATCGTCATCCCGGACTTGATCCGGGATCCCGCTCTTTTAAAGCATCGGCAGGCTTCGACCTCAAGCGGGACCCCGGATCTAGTCCGGGGTGACGAGACAAGAGAGGGCGACTCTCGGTCGTTACCGGGCGTAACGGTCGCGCAGTTCGCGCTTCAGCACCTTGCCGATCGGGCTGCGCGGCAGTTCGTCGACCACGGTGATCGCGCTGATCCGCTGGGTCTTGCCGACCTTGGCGTTGCAGTCGGCGCGCACGCTCTCGGCGTCGGCGCCGTCCTTCAGCACCACGAACGCCACCGGCGTCTCGCCCCATTCCTCGCTCGGCATGCCGACCACCGCCGCCTCGACGACCCGGTCGTCGGCGAGCAAAATGCCCTCGAGGTCGCTCGGGAAGATGTTGAAGCCGCCCGAGATGATCATGTCCTTGGCGCGGTCCATCAGGGTCAGGAAGCCGTCCTCGTCGATCCGCCCGATGTCGCCGTGGCGATAGAAGAGGTTCCCGTCGGCATCGTGCCAGTGCATCGCCTTGGTCGCGTCGGGGCGGTTGTTGTACCCGGTCATCATCGCCGGCGAGCGCCCGACGACTTCGCCGACCGAACCCTGCGGCAGTTCGTTGCCGTCCTCGTCGATTACCTTGGCGATATGGCCCGGTGCCGGGCGGCCGACGGTGTGCAGTTTGTCGGGGAAATGATGCGCCTCGAGGATGAACGAGGCGCCGCCCTCGGTCATGCCATAGATTTCGACGAGGCCGCCGGGCCAGCGCTTCAGCACATCGGCCTTCAGAGTCGCGGCGAAGGGCGCCGAGGTGCAATATTTCATCACGAAGCTGTCGAGGTCGAAGCTGTCGAAATCCTCGAGCGCCATGATGCGGCGATATTGCACCGGCACCAGCATGGTGTTCGTCGCGCGCTCGCGGCTCGCGAGTTCGAGGAAGCCGCGCGCGTCGAATTTCTTCATCAGCACGACCTGGCCGCCCGACCCGACGGTGGGCAGGAAGCTCGCCATCGTGGTGTTCGAATAGAGCGGGGTCGACAGGATCGTCACCGCGTCGCGGCCATAGGCGGGGGCGCCGCGCTGGATATGCTGCCAGCGCATCGCATGGCTGTGGACGATGCCCTTCGGCGTGCCCGTCGTCCCTGACGAATAGATGATGTTGAAGCCATCGTCGGCACCGATATCGACCGGCGCCGGTTTCGCGCCCGCGAGCCCCAGCCAGGCGTCCATCGGGGTGCCGACGTCGCTGCCGTCGATCGCGATGCGGTCGCTCGCGGTGACGACCCGGCCCTCCAAGCTCGCCGAAGCGGCGCTGTCGAGGAACAGGTGGCGCGCGCCGGTGTCGGCGATCATCGCCGCCATCTGTTCGCCCGTCGCGCTGTTGGTGATGAGGCCCGCGACCCCGCCGGCGCGCAGCGTGCCCAGGATCGCCGCCATCTGCTCGACGCTGTTCAGCCCGGCGACCGCGGTGCGATCGCCTTTCGCGAAGCCGTCCTGCTGCAGCCGCGCCGCGATGCGATCGACCAATGCGTCCAGTTCGGACCAGCTCAGGCGCCGAATCGGATCGGCCGCGGCTATCGCATCGGGGCGTTCGGCGGCGTGGGCGCGGATCAGGTCGGGCAGGGTGGCGAAGTCGCCGGCGAGCATTTCGGGTGCGGTCATGAAGCGGTTCGTTAGCACAGCGGTGGCACGGTGCAACGGAGCGAAAAGGGGACCGATCGAAATGATGTGACGCGCGGGGGAGGGGCGATTGGAGCAAAGCGACCGTCGCGCCGCGACCGGCCCCCCGCCGCTGATCGGCGTCCACCATGCGATCGCGGCGCGCGCACACCGGCTTGCCTGCGCGCTCGAGGCCGGCGGATTTCGCGCCATGTGCCTGCCGCCGCTCGCCGGCGGTGGCCGCGTCTGGCGCGATGGCTGTTTCGACCTGCTCGCCGTCGATCCCTTCGCCGAGTCGCACGATCCTGCCGGTCTCGTCGGCCTCGCGCGCGCGATCGCGGCGCGGCGGCCCTTGCTGATCCTGTCCGATCGCGACAGCCGCGCCGACCGGATGCTCGCGCTCGCTGCCGGGGCCGACGATGCGGTCGGCTGGGTCGACGATCCGGCCGAGGTCGTCGCGCGAATCGCCGGGCTGGTCCGGCGGAGCCGGATGGCCGCGGGACAACTGGGCGGGGGCGAACTGCGGATCGACCTGATCGACCGCCGGGTCGAGCGCGCGGGACGCGAGATCCGCCTGCCGCTGCGCGAATTCGACCTGCTCGCCAACCTCGCGCGCGCGCCCGACCGGCCGGTGTCGCGCGTCGCGCTGCTCAGGGCGGTATGGCGCATCGATTTCGATCCCGGCACCAACCGGGTCGAGGTGCATATGTCGCGGCTGCGCGCCAAGGTCGACCGCGGCTTCGCCTGGCCGATGCTATGCACCGTCAAGGGACAGGGCTATGCGCTCCGCTCGCGGCCCGAGGATCCCCCGTTCTGAAAACGGGGCGGTCATTTGACTCATTTGCTGCCGCGATTTGACCGATCCTGCGCTTCGTAGCGCTGCCGTGCCGCCGTCGCTTGACCAAAAGTTTCAGCTTGCTACTGACTTCGGACATAAAGAAACCAATGATCCCTGCTGGAGAGGTCCCCGATGCATCCGTCCGTCCGCGCGCGCAGCAACCCCGACAAGCCCGCGATCATCGTCGCCGAAACCGGTGCGACGATCAGCTATGGCGAGCTCGATGCCGCGTCGAATCGCGTCGCGCAGCTGTTTCGCGCGCATGGCCTGGGGCATGACGATGTCGTCGCCTATATGCTCGACAACACGCCCGACTATTATGGGCTGACCTGGGGCGCGCAGCGCGCGGGGCTGCGCTACGTCTGCATCTCGTCGCGGCTGACGCAGGACGAGACCGACTATATCCTCGAAAATTCGGGCGCGAAGTTGCTCGTCGTTTCGGCGAGCCTCGCGGGCGCCGCGCAGCAGCTGACGACGCAAATCGAGCGGTTCGCGATGGGCGGCACCATCCCCGGCTACGCGAATTGGGAAGAGGCCGTCGCCGCGATGCCCGCGACGCCGGTCGCCGACGAGCGCGCCGGGGTCGACATGCTCTATTCGTCGGGGACCACCGGCCGGCCCAAGGGGGTGCGCGTGCCGCTGCCCGAGGATCCGGCGATCGACGCGACGAACAGCCTGGTGATGCTGGCGGCGGCGGTGTTCCAGATGAACGCCGACAGCGTCTATCTGTCGCCGGCGCCGCTCTATCACGCCGCGCCGCTGCGCTGGTCGATGACCGTCCACCGTCTCGGCGGCACCGTCGTGCTGATGAAGAAGTTCGATCCCGAGGCGGCGCTGTCGTTCATCGAAAAATATCGCGTCAATTCGAGCCAGTGGGTGCCGACCCATTTCGTGCGCATGCTCAAGCTGCCCGACGAGACCCGCGCGCGCTACGACGTGTCGTCGATGAAGGTCGCGATCCACGCCGCGGCGCCGTGCCCGGTGCCGGTCAAGCAGGCGATGATCGAATGGTGGGGTCCGGTCCTCTTCGAATATTATGCGGGATCGGAGGGCAATGGCATGACCTTCATCTCCAGCGCCGACTGGCTGACCCACAAGGGCAGTGTCGGTCGCCCGATCCTCGGCGCGGTGCACGTCATGGGCGAGGACAATGAAACCGAGCTCGGCCCGAACGAAGAAGGCTGCGTTTTCTTCGAGAGCGAAAATGTCTTCGAATATCATGGGGATAATGAGAAGACCGCGTCGAGCCGCAACTCGAAGGGCTGGTCGACCCTCGGCGATGTGGGCAAGGTTGACGAAGAAGGCTTCCTCTACCTCACCGACCGCAAGAGCTTCATGATCATCACCGGCGGCGTGAACGTCTATCCGCAGGAGATCGAGAATCATCTCGTCACCCATCCCGCGGTCGCCGACGTCGCGGTCGTGGGCGGCCCGCACGACGATTTCGGCGAGGAAGTGATCGCGGTGATCCAGCCGGCGAACATGGCCGACGCCGGCGACGCGCTGCGCGACGATTTGATCGCCTATTGCCGCGAAAAGCTGTCGGGCGTCAAAGTCCCGCGCCGCATCGATTTCATGGAAACGCTGCCGCGCCACGACACCGGCAAGCTATACAAGCGCCTGCTCCGCGACCAATATTGGGCGCGGGCAAACTGACCGCGCGAGTCGGCGGCGGACCGACAGGCCGCCGCCCCGATGTTGGAGGCTGACTTATGAACAAGGCGATGATGACGGCGGCGATGATAGTCGCCGTGGGACTGGCAGGATGCGGCAAGAAGGACGCGCCGCCGGCCGACCAGACAGCCGACCCGGCCGCGACCGCGGCAACCGCCGCCCCCGTGGCGGCGCCCGCGGCGATCCCGATCGATCCCGCGAAACCCAACGCCTGCAACAAGCTGGCCGACGTCAAGCTGGCGGCGACGATCGATGCCGCGACCAAGACGCTCAAGATCAGCGGCACCGCCAATGCGCCGGTCGCGGGCTATGCGACCGCGCTGCAGGCCGGCCCGCTCGACAAGATGAACCCGCCGAACCAGGTCGTGCTGCTGCGCGCGAATGCGCCCGACGGCGCGACGCCGCAGGTGGTGACGAAGGTAGACCTCAGCCTCGACATCCCGAACGCGCTGCCCGCCTATAAGTCGGTGCGGATCGCCTGTCCGGGCGTGCCCGACATCGAACTCAAGGTCGGCTGAACCATGCAGGGAGGTCCAGGGTGAAAGAACGCGTCGAATTCTTCTTTGACCTGTCCTCGCCCTGGACCTGTCTCGCTTTCCACAATTTGCCGGGCGTGCTCGAACGGGCCGGGGCGAGCGCGCGTTACCGCCCGATCCTGGTCGGCGGGGTGTTCAACGCGGTGAACCCCGCAGTCTATGCGGCGCGCGAACAGGCCGACAACCGGCGGCTGCAGCACAGCTGGAAGGTGCTGAAGGACTGGGCGCGGCTCGCGGGCGTGCCGATGAATTTCCCGTCGCAATGGCATCCGGCGAAGAGCATCGCGGCGATGCGTTTCTGTTGCGCGCTCGAGGACGATCAGGCGGCGCTCGTCGGTTTCGCGCGCGCCGCCTTCGCGAGCTATTTCGACCGGCAGGAGAATCTCGACGATGTCGCGGTGCTGACCGCGGTCGCCGATGCCGAGGGGCTGGATGGCGCGGCGCTCGCGGCGGCGGCGGGCAGCGATGCGGTCAAGGCGCGGCTGCGGACCAATACCGAGGAAGTGATCGCGCGCGGCGGCTATGGCTCGCCGACGATCTTCGTCGATCGCGACGACATGTATTTCGGAAACGACCAACTGCCGCTCGTCGCAGCGGCGCTCAAGCGAAGAAGCCAGGGGAAGCCTGAATGAAAGACCGCATTTCGATCACCATGCTGGAAGGTGGCATCGCCGATGTCCGGCTGATCCGCGCCGACAAGATGAACGCGCTCGACGCGGCGATGTGGGCGGCGCTGGCGGAGGCGATCGACCAGCTGAAGGCCACCGCGGGCCTCCGCGTCGTCGTGCTGTCGGGCGAGGGCCGCGCCTTCTGCGCCGGGCTCGACCTGTCGAGCCTCAGCGCCGACCGCGACCCGGGCGCGAGCAGCGCGGGCGGCACGCTGTCCGACCGCACCCGCGGGGTTTCGAATAACGCCCAATATGCGGCGTGGGGCTGGCGCGAGCTGCCGGTGCCGGTGATCGCGGCGGTGCACGGCGTTGCGTTCGGCGCAGGCAGCCAGATCATGGCCGCCGCCGACATCCGCATCGTCCATCCCGACACGCGCATCGCGATCATGGAAATGCGCTGGGGCCTCGTCCCCGACGTTGCCGGCATGGCGCTGTGGCGCACCCAGGTTGCCGACGATGTGCTGCGCGAGATGATCTATACCAACCGCGAATTCAACGGGTCGGAGGCGAAGCTGCTGGGTTTCGCGACGCATGTCTCGGACGACCCGCTGGCGAAGGCGATGGACCTCGCGGCGGTGATCGCGAACAAGAATCCGCACGCGATCCGCGGCGCCAAGCGGCTGTGCAACATGCTCGCCGACGCAAGCGACGCGGAGATTTTGCAGGCCGAGAGCGATGAGCAGGTGCTGGTGATCCGCACCCCGAACCAGATCGAGGCGGTGATGGCGGGCATGGAAAAGCGGGCGCCGAATTTCGCGGACTGAAAAATCCTCCCTGTGGCGAAGCCATGGGGAGGGGGACCGCCCGCAAAGCGGGTGGTGGAGGGGCAATGCAGCCGCAAACCGGCGTTTATGGCGTCGGCCCCTCCGTCAGCGCTCCGCGCTGCCACCTCCCCATCGCTTCGCGACAGGGAGGATCGAAATCAAAGCAATCCCAAAAACCGCACCGCATTGTCCCAGTCGCGCTTGTGCGCCGCGCGTTGCGCCTGCGCCAGCGCATCGGCGCCCCAGCGCCGCTCCTGATAATGCTCGTCGAGGCTGACCGCCGACCACAAATCCTCGGGATCGAACGCCCCCTCGACCATTGCAAGCCCCGCGACCAGCGATCCACCGATGGTCACCAGCGGGGTCAGCGCCGTCATCCGCCACGGATCGAGCGCCAGCACCGCCGCGCGCAACGCCGTCACCGTCGCGGGCGGCTGGTCGATCGGCAAAATGCCCCGCGTAATCTCGAACTCGACCCCGTATCGCGCCTCGGTCCAGGCCAGCAGCGGGTTCCATGCCGCCGCCTGTTCAGCCTGCAGCAAGGCGTCGCGGTCGTCGCGATAACAGAAGAGGTCGGTCGCGGCATATGCGGCGACGGGTTCGGCAAAGACGGCGGGGTCCGGCATCGCCAGATCGATCGCCGCGTTGGCGAGGCCGGTCAGCGGCATGCCCGCGGGATTGATGGTCTCGCCCTGTGCCTGCCATTCGGCGGCGATCGTCTCGGCAAGCGCCGGGTTCGCGACCGCGAGCGGTGCGCGCTGCGGGGTCCGCACCGGGCGCCCGTCGAGCGCGATGCCCCAGCCGCCGCCGGTTTCGACGACGCTGGCCTCTTTCCAGAAACGCTTCATAGCTCTTTGGGCGTCCGCCAGCGGCGCGCGAGCAGCAGCGGAAAAACCGCAAAATCGAACGCGCCCATCAGCACCACCGCGATGCCGATATAGCGGTCGGTCGGTTGTCCCGCCAGGTCCCAGCGCCCCGCGACGAGCAGAAAGCCCGCCATGATGAGCAGCGCGCCGATGATGCGCATCAGGTTGATCGCGAAATAGCGTTTCTTGGCGAGCGCTTCGTCGGCGGCGGTCATCGTCTTTCTCCTCGACCAGCGAGCTGGTCCATCAAATGGGCGAGCGCGCCATGGCCCTGCGCTTGCAGTGCGCCCGCCACCCGCGTGCGTTCGTCGGCGGGCTTGTTCTGCGATAGCTTGAGCGTCGGGCGCCACGCGGTGATGGTCATTTCGAACCCGGTGATCGCATCCGCCATCTTGCCGAAAATCGCCGGGCTCATCTTGTCGCGGGTCCACGGCGGGTCGATGCCGATGCGCCCCTCATGGTGCGCCGACAGCGTATCGAGCTGGCGGATCAGCGCCTCGCGGTCGAGTTTGCGGGCCTTGCCCTCCATCTCGACCGCGACATAATTCCAGGTCGGGACCTGGTCGGGCCCGGCGTACCAGCTCGCGCTGACATAGGCGTCGGGACCCTGCACCACCGCGAGCGCCGCGGCGCCATCGAGATGCCGGGCCAGCCCGTTGCCGCGCGACAGGTGGAATTGCAGCGTGCTGGTATCTTCGCTCAGCACCACCGGCGCGTGCGCGACGCGCGGGCCGTCGGGGGTGCTTGCGAAAATCGCGGCGAAGCCGATCTCGCGCACCAGCAGCGCGGCGAGGTCGTCGTCCTTGGGCCGAAAGGCGGGATCGGGATGCATCAGCTCGGCTTGGCGGGCCGCGCCGGGTGCTTTTTCGCGGTGGGTTTCTTGCCGACGGGTTTCGGCGTCGTCGGCTTGCCCGATTTGGCCTTGGGTTTGGGCTTCGGCTTGCCGACGAAGTCGGTCGGCTTACTGTCGGCAGTGCGCCCGCGCCGTTCGCCGCGCCGGGCCTTGCGGATTTGCTTGCTGTGCGCCTTGGCCTGCGCCTTCAGCGCCGATTTGGGCGGCGGACCTTTTTCCTGCGCGTCGATGCCGATCTGGCCGAGCAGGGTGTCGAAGCCCAGCGCGTCGAGGCTTGCGGCGAAATGGTCGGGCACCTCGGCGCTTATGTCGATCGCGCCGCCGTCGGGATGGTCGATGCGGAGGCGCCGGCTGTGCAGATGCATCTTGCGACTGATCGTCCCGGTCAGGAACGCGCCCTTGCCGCCATATTTGCCGTCGCCGACGATCGGGTGGCCGATCGCCGCCATATGGACGCGCAGCTGGTGGGTGCGCCCGGTCAGCGGTTGGAGCTCGACCCACGCCGCGCTGTTTCCGGCGCGCTCGATGACGCGGTAGCGCGTCTTCGATGGCAGGCCGTCGTCATGGACATGCATCTTCTCGCCGCCCGATCCGGGCTGTTTGGCGAGCGGCAGGTCGATCTCGCCCTGCTGGATTTCAGGAACCCCGACGATCAGCGCCCAATAGGTCTTTTTCGCGCTGCGGTTCGAAAAACTCTTGGCGAAATAGGCTGCCGCCTTTGGCGTGCGCGCGATCAGCAGCGCACCCGACGTGTCCTTGTCGAGCCGGTGTACGAGCTTCGGCCGTGTCGGTCCGTCGAATTTCAACGCGTCGAGCAGTCCGTCGACATGCTGTTCGGTCTTGGTGCCGCCCTGCGTCGCGAGTCCCGGCAGCTTGTTGAGCACCAGCGCGCTCGCGTCGCGGTGGATCAGCATGCCGGTCGCGAGTTCGACGTCGGCGTCGGTCAGCGCGCGGCCCTTGCGTGCCGGACGTGCGGCGGTCTCGACCGGCGGCGACGGCATGACGAGCGTCTGCCCGGTCGCGATGCGGTCCGACACATCGGCCTTTTTGCCGTCGAGCGTCAGCTGCCCCGACCGCGCCCAGCGCGCGAGCAGCGCGTGCGGCGTCCCGGCGCGATGGCGTTTGAACCAGCGGTCGAGCCGGATGCCGTCGTCCTCTTCGGCGATCGTTGCGCCGTCCATGTCGATCTTGCTCATGCCGGCACCTGCCGCATGACGAGCAAGCCGAGACCGCAGGCGGCGATCGCGCCGACCACCGAGGCGAGGACATAGGTGAAGGCCTGTGCGCTCTGTCCGCGTTCGAACAGCGTCCAGAACTCCATGCTGAAAGCCGAGAAGGTCGTGAAGCCGCCGAGCACGCCGACGCCGAAGAACAGGCGCGCCGCTTCGGTCCCGCCGCTGCGCGCGAGCCAGCCGATCAGCACGCCCATCAGCAGGCTGCCGGCGATATTGATCGACAGTGTCCACCAGGGGAAGCCGGGACCGAGGCGCGCGAGCATCGCGCCGCCGACGAGGTGCCGCGCGCCGGCGCCGATGGCGCCGCCGATCATCACAGGAAAAAGGCCGTTCATCCGCCCGCCCTAGCCGCAAAAGCGCGCGGCGGAAAGCCGTGCGTCGTCAGCGGTCGGCAGCCGCGGCGCCGACGGCGGTCGCGGCGCGGTCGTGCACCGCGCGCCAGTCGGCGGGCCGGTCGAAATCGCCCTGCCAGATCCCGCGCCGCGCAAGCTGCGCGGCGCCCTCGTCGGGCAGGTGGGCGTCGTCGGTGGCCACCGCCCAGCCCTGGCGGATCATTTCGGTCGCCAGATCGACGCCGTCGGGCTCGGGCCGGGTGCGGCAGGCGGCGAGGGTGCGGCCATATTTGTCGTTCGCCGCCAGCGCGCAGTGCAGCGGTCCGGACCCGGCAAGGCGCGCGAGCGCGGCGCGCGCTTCGTGCCCGCAGGCCCAGCGGCGGCCATCGGCGCGCGCGCAATCCTGGCGATATTCGACGGCGTCGAGCCCGGTCAGGCGAATCGTGCGCGCGGTGCCGTCATGCGTCACGGTGAGGCTGTCGCCGTCGATGACATGGACGAGCGGGATGGTCCGGGTCGGTGCCGGCTGCGCAAACCAGACCGCTCCCGCCATCGCCGCGAGGAGCAGCAAGGCGCCCAGCGACCGGAGGCGCCGCCGCCAGCGCAGGCGGGTGGAGAGGGAGGGGCGCGGCAGCATGGTATCGCGATCAGTGCGGGGATGGCGCGGGTCTGGCAAGCGCGAATAGGGGATTGACGAGGAGAACAAAACATGTCCAAAATGGATGTTATTCCACCCGCGCGATCCGGATCAAAGGCTGGCTATCATCGGTCAGCATCCGGATCGGCGGCACTCTGGAACGAACAAAAGGTGAATATCGCCATTTTGACGACATAAGGACGCCAAGGCGGAGACACGGCGAGGAAAGGGGCGGCACGATGGACCACAGGATCGACACGGACCCGCGGATATCGGACTTGCCGCCGGTTCGCTTCGACTCACTTGCCCCGCCGCGGTGGGATGCGCCCGCCGATGCCGACGTCGGCCCGGCGGCGGTGCTTTTCGTCGGGCCGCGGGCGATCGGCGCCGATCTGACGCGCACCGGGCGGGCGCGGGTGGTCGACCATATCCCGCCGACACGGATCGCCGCCCATCTGCGCACCATGGCGCTGCCCGATATCGTCTGGCTGATCGACGCCGAGACGATCGAAAGCGAGACGCTCGCCGAAATTTGCGATGCGGTGCTTGCGATGGAATGCGCTTTGGTGTGCGAAACCGCGCTTGGCGCGCTCGACCGCGTCGCGGCGATGGTCCCGGCGTCTATCCGCACCGAATGGCTGGTCGATGCCGATGCCGCCGACCGCCTCGTCGCGCTCGCCGCGGCCTCGCGGTCGCTGCGCACGGCGGTCCATGACATCGCGCGCGACGAGGCGATGGAACGGATCGACCGGTTGCAGGACGAGGTCGCGCGCATCGCGCGGCTGCTCGGCGACCTGTCGGGCCAGCGCGGCCTCGCCGGAACGCCGCCCGCGCTGGCGCCGCGCGAAGAGAATTTTGGCGAGTCCGGCGGCCTCGTCCGTTCGCCGGCGCGCGATTACGCCGCAGGCCCGCGCAGCTTCGAGCCCGAGGAACGCACCGTGCATCGCCAGCGCGCCAAAGCGGTGCGCCGGATGCTGCGCCAGCGCCGGATGCGCGAACAATATTTCCCCGCCGACCTGTTCGCCGATCCGGCGTGGGACATGCTGCTCGACCTGTACGCCGCGCGGCTCGAACGCCAGCCGGTGTCGGTATCGAGCCTGTGCATCGCCGCCGCGGTCCCCGCGACGACCGCGCTGCGCTGGATCAAGACGATGACCGACGCCGGGCTGTTCGTGCGCGAGGCCGATCCGCAGGATGGCCGCCGCATCTTCATCGGGCTTGCCGACGCCGCGTTCGATGCGCTGGCGCGTTATTTCGAGGCGCTGGAGGAATAGGCCTCGGCCTGCGCGATCGCTTCGGCGCATGTCTGCGGCGGGGCCGGCCGCGCCGCGGGCGGTGGCCCGGGAACCGACGATTTTATGGGCGGGGCATGGCCCACCCGCCTGGACAGCGCCTTCAGTTCGTCGCAAGGCCAGCCGCCCGGTTCGGTCGACGTCAGCAGATCGTCGAGTTCGCGCCGGGCGCGGCCGGTGTCGCCGGCGCCGTCGAGCGCATCGACGAGGCAGGTTTTCGCGCCGAAGCTGCGCCGCTCGCGCGGGATGTCGGTTACCGCCGCGGCCGCGGCGTCATAGCGCCGCTCTTCGACGAGCGCGGCGCAGGCGTGACCCGCCTCGAACCGCCCGGTGTTCGCCTTCAGATTTTTTTCGAGGAAGGCGGCATAGTCGGCCCGCCCGGCCTGGCGGAACATCTCGGCCGCCTGCGCATAGGCGCGTTCGCCGCCGCGATAGTCGCCCGCGGCGAAGCGCGACTGGCCCTGAAATTCCAGCATCTCGGCGTGCAGATATTTGCTGCCCGAACCCGCGATACGGTCGACGCCCCGCTGATAGAGTTTCGCGCTCGCGTCATAATCCTGCCGCTCGTCGAGCATCTGGCCGTAGAATTGGGTCGCATAGGCGATTTTCGTCGCATCGCCGACCGCCTCGGCGGCGCGGACCGCCAGCGGGTACCAGCGCTCGACCGACGCCAGGTTGCCGGCCGATACCGAGACTTTGAGCGCCATATAGGCCATTTCGGATTTGGCCTTCGGCTGCTTCGCCCGGCGATAGACGGCCTCGAAATCGGCGAGCGCGGGGCCATATTGTTTTTGCTGCGCGAACAACACCCCGCGGTCGGCGCGAAAGATAGTCTCGCGATCGACATGGCCCGTTCGGGTCGCGCCCTCGATCGCCTCGTCCCAGTTTTGCAGCGCGCGTTCGCCCTGGCCGTCGAGCGCCAGCGCGCGCGCCAGATAGCCCTGCGCCGACCAGCGGTCCGCCTCGGCCATGCGCCCGGCCGCGGCCTCCAGCGCCGCGATCGTGGGCTGCGCCTTGCGCTCGGCGAGCAGCGCCAGGCCTTCGCACAATTGGGGATCCTCGCTTGCCGTCCGCGGCGCGCTGCGGATCGCGTCGGCGCCGGCATGGCGATCGGCCTCGGCGAGGCACCCGGTCGCGACCGGCGTCTTCTTGGGCGCGCAGCCGGTCGCCGCCAGCATGGCCGTGCCGGCAAGCAGCAGGGCCGTCATCCTCGCGCCGTTCGACATATTCGCCCCCATCCCGCCAAAGGACCGACGTTAGGGAGAGAAGGATTATTTTCCGTTTATGCGCAAAGGCGCCTCCCGCTACCTCCGCTCGGCCGCTTGCCAGCGACGGCGGCTTATGGCAGGGGCGCGCTTCTCCGAAAGGGGGCGCTTAGCTCAGTTGGTAGAGCATCTCGTTTACACCGAGAGGGTCGGCGGTTCGAGCCCGTCAGCGCCCACCACACAGGCATCGGCGAAGACGCTTGAGCCTAGTCCGCGTTGTGCGGCGTTTCGGACATTGGCGACCGTTTCGTCGCCGCCTGTCCGCCCACGACCCAACGCGGTTGGGGAGGCCCAAAGGTCAGGGGATGAGGAGAAAGGGCCCCGCAGCCCTGTCCTCCAATGCGCGATGCGCCAGCGGCGCGTCGGTCAGCGGATAGGCGATACCGCGTTCGGCTTTCAGAATGCCCGTTTCGATCGCGCCGAAAAACATGGCGGCGATTGCGTGGAGCGTTTCGGGGGTGCGGACATGATGCGCATAGGCCGGGCGCGAGATCGTCAGGCCCTTCATCGCCAGCCGCGAGATGTCGAAGGGGGCGACGGGTCCGGACGCCTGGCCATAGTTGACGAGATGACCAAGCAGACCAAGCGATTTCAGCGACCCGTCGAACGTGTCGCGTCCGACCGCGTCATAGACGATATCGACGCCGGCGCCGCGGGTCAGGTCGAGTACGCGCTCGGCGACATCCTCCTCGCGATAGAGAATGACCTCGTCGCAGCCATAAGCCCGCGCGGCGGTCGCCTTTTCGCGCGACCCTGTCGTGCCGATGACCCGCGCGCCGATATGCGAGGCCCATTGCACGAGGAGGCGCCCGACACCCCCGGCGGCGGCGTGGACGAGGATCGTATCGCCCGCCCGCACCTGCCGGACGCGGTGCAGCAGGACGGCGGCGGTCAGCCCCTTGAGAAACATCGTGCCCGCGACCCGATCCTCGATCGGTTCGGGCAGGCGCACACATAGGTCGGCGCGTATATTGCGTTCATCGGCATAGGCGCCGTAGGAGGAATCGATATAAGCCACCCGGTCGCCAACCGAAAATCCCCGCGCCGCTTGCCCGACCGCTTCGACGACACCCACGGCCTCAAGACCGGGTATACCGGGAAGGGCGAGCGTCTTGTAGGCACCCGACCGCACATAGATGTCGTGAAAATTCACCCCGATGGCCGTCTGGCGAAGCCGCAGTTCGCCCGGTGCCAATGCGGCGATCTCGACCGGCTCGGCGCGCAGCGCGGCCGGGTCGCCATATTGTCTGAGCATGATCGCCTGCGCCATCCGCCATCCTTTTCGATCGGTTGAAGCCCCGCCTGTCGATCGGCGCTGCGGGGCTTTGGCGCCATTCTGTTACGCCGCCAGCGGGCGGGCGCCGCGCACCAGCCGTCCCGGCACGGCGCCGGTGTGCCGGCCGTGCCGATAGGTCACCACACCCGAAACGATGGTCGCGTCATAGCCATCGGCCAGCTGCCGCAGCCGCCGGCCGCCCGCCGGCAAGTCGTTCACGACCGAGGGATTGTGGAGGCGCAGCGCGGCGAAATCGATGATATTGATATCGGCCTTGGCCCCCACCGTCAGCCGACCCCGGTCGCCAAGCCCGACCATGTCGGCGGGTTCACTGGTCAGCGCGGCGATCGCGGTTTCGATCGGGATGCGCTGGTCGGGGTCGGCATCGGCGGCCCAGCGTTTGAGGAAGAAGGTGGGAAAGCTGGCATCGCAGATCATGCCATAATGGGCGCCGCCGTCGGCCAGGCCGACGACCGTGCCCGGATGCGCCAGCATGGCGTGCACCGCGTCGAGGTTTCCGTCGCGATAATTGGCGCCCGGCTGGTAGAGCAGCGCCTTGCCGTCCTGCTCGAGCAGCAAATCATAGGCATGCTCCTCGGCCGTGATGCCGAGCGCCGCGGCGCGGGTATCGATGCGGTCGGCGAGGTCGGGTTCGTAATCGGGCGCCGCGCCCATCGGATAGGCGTAACGGAACGCCTGCACCGTCTTCACCGACACCGGATTGCTGTCCTCGGGCCGTTCGGACAGCAGCTGTGCCCGGAACGCCGGATCGCGCATCGCCGCGACCTTGTCCGCCAGCGGCCGGTCGAGCAGCGGCCTGAAGCTGGGATGGAGAGAAAAGGGGTGGAAGCTGAGATCGAGCCCATAGAGCATCCCCACCGGCCGCGGCGCGACCTGGGCGCAGATCGGCAGTCCGTCGCTTCGCGCCGCCGACAGCCCGTCGAGCGACACGCGCCATTCGTCGGGGTCGCCCGTCGGCATCTGGAGCAGCGAATAGGATAGCGGCCGGCCCGATGCCTCGGCGAGCCGGCGCATCAGCGCGAACTCGTCGGCCGCGGGTCCCATGACGCGCGGGATGATCTGGTACACGCCGTCGCCCGCGTCGCGCAGGCCGTTCGCGAGCGCGATCAGCTCATCCTCTTCGGAATGGAGGCTGGGGGCCAACTCCCCCGCCTTCGTGCGGTGCATCAGGTTGCGCGAGGTGCTGACCCCCAGCGCCCCGGCATGGATCGCCTCGGTCGTCAGCGCGCGCATCTGCGCCAGATCCTCGGCGGTCGGCGGCTCATGATCGGCCGCGCGTTCGCCCATCACGAAAACGCGCAGCGCCGAATGCGGCAGTTGCGCGGCGATATCGATGTCGAGTTCGCGGGTATCGAGGACGTCGAGATATTCGGGAAAGGTTTCCCAGTTCCACGGCAGGCCCTCGGTCATCACGACCTCGGGAACATCCTCTACCCCCTCCATCACCGCGACGAGCATGTCGCGCTGGTGGGGTTTGCAGGGCGCGAAGCCGACGCCGCAATTGCCCATGACAGCGGTGGTCACGCCATGGTTGGACGAGGGCGCGAGGCGGTTTTCCCAAAGCGCCTGCCCGTCATAATGGGTGTGGACATCGACGAAGCCCGGGGTAACGATTCGCCCCGCCGCCTTGATCTCTTCGCGCCCCTTGCCCTCGATCTGGCCGATCGCGACGATGCGCCCGTCCTTGACCGCAAGGTCCGCCGCCTCGCCGCGATGGCCGAGTCCGTCGAATATCGTTCCGCCGCGAATCACCAGGTCATAATCGGCCATCTTGGTTCCCATCCTGCTTGTCGCCCGACGATAGCAACGCGCCGCGAAGAAAAATGTCGTCTTGTTGACAATCTGCGGCGCGCGATCCAGCGTCGCGACATGGCATCCGATCTGGCCGACATTCTTGCCGCCGACAGCTGGTTCGGGGGCCTGCCGGCCGAGCAGCGTCACGGGTTGCAGGCGCGGGCGCGGGCGCACGACTTGCGCGATGGCGTCCACATCTATCGCATCGGCGACCCGCCGAACGGATTGCATGTCGTGGTCGAGGGTCAGGTGCGGCTGGTCAGCTATCCGGCGGCGGGGCAGGAACTGGTCAACATGATCGTCAAACCCGGCCGCTGGTTCGGCGAGCTTTCGGTGATCGACGGCAAGGAGCGGCCGCACGACGCGATCGCGGCGGGCGCCGTACGCCTGTTGACGGTGCCGATGGCCGCGATCGCCGAGCTGACGGCAGCGATGCCCGACCTGTGGCGCGGCTTGGCGCTGCTCAACTGCGCGCACCACCGGCTCGGCATGCGCGAGGCGGGGCGTGTCCGCGCGCTGCCGGCGCTCGCCCGGCTCGCGGTCTTTCTGGCTGGTGGCGCCGGCAGCGCACCCGATCGTCCGCTCCGCGCGACGCAGGACGATCTGGCGCGGATCGTCGGGGTGTCGCGCCAGCATATGAACGGGCTGCTGCGCCTGCTCGCGGACCGCGGGCTAATCTCGACGGGCTATGGCGGCGTCACAATCGGCGACCGCGCGGGCCTTCTCGCGCTGGCCGATCGGGAGGAACTGGGCTGAGCCGGCACACCATCACCATTTGCGCCGCCATTGCGCGCCGCGGAAGCGGGCGCGCAGGCTTTCGCGGCGCGCCTCATGGTCGATATGCGGGGTGTCGGCGGGCAGGTGATCGCGCAGCTCGGCCAGCTTGACGCGTTTCAGCCGCGGCGTCGGCGCCGAACTCGCCTGATACCAGCGGCCCTGCACGACGCCCTTGTACCGGCCCGCGGTGTCGAGCCAGTTGGGAACCCCCGGATCGTCGACCGATATCACCGCGCGGAACAGCCCGTCACCGTCGCGCTGCGCCTGGAACCCGTTGAGGCTCGACTGGCATTTGTCCCAGTCGATGGTGTTGAACAGCTGATCGGCGAGCAGGACCGACCAATAGCGCACCTGGTCGGGCACTTCGGTTTCGAGGATCAGCGCCTCGCCTTCGGAAAATTCGAACAATCCTTCATAATAGGTCTGCTCGGCCAGCCCGCCGATATCGGACCATGTGTTGAGGACGACGCTGTTCACCGGATGCTGGCTCAGCGTCTTGACGAAGTGGACGAACAGCTGGGCATAGCGTTCGGGAAACCCCGCGAGCCGTTCCATCCGGTACGCGACCTCGTCGATCGTCGGGCGGCCGAAGCCGCCGACATCGTCGAGCCGCTCGATCGCGATGCGGCTGTCGACCTCATTCTCCCAGTCGTAGCTCGCCTCGCGGATGCCGATCGTGCGCGCGTTCGCCGGCAGTTCGTACCAGTCGCCGTCGTAGTTCGCGGGGCGCTCGGCGCTGAGGATCACCGAGAAGCGGCCATCCGCGTCGAGCGTCAGCGTGTCGGCATCGATATGCCCGACCGACGGTCCCGGCTTGTCGTCGACCCCGATATAGCCCGACCCGATGCCGATATGGACGAACAAGGTCGTGCCGCGCCAGCCCGACAGGCGATAGCGGCCATGGCCCTCGACGAAGGTCGATCGATACATATAGTCGGGATTGGGCGCCGCCGATTTGATCACCGGATTGAGGAAGCTGTAGAACCCGGGGACGCGCGCGTCCTGCGCCATGATCGGCGCATAGCCCTGCGACAGGCTCATCGCCATCTGCTGGATCGCCTCCTGCTTCAGCCAGGGATCGCCGGGGTCGATCATATGCTGAAGGCTGCGATCGATGCCGGAAATCAGGTCGATGAAACGTGCCCATTCCATCGGGACGGCGGGTCCGGTCGTCATTACGTTCTTCCTCCCGGTCAATTGCGCGGAATGCGCGCGAAGAATTGCTCGCCCGCCGGTTTCAGATTGATCAGCTCGTAATAATGGCCGAGCTGCGCGGTGGTGTCGGCGTAGTGAAAGTCGAGATTGTCGCCGAAACTGCCGCTGTGCGCGGCCGAGAAGCCCGCGGCGTCCATCTGCGCAATCGCCGAGCGATATGCCTCGTCGCCGAAGACGAGGAAGCCGAGGTGATGGAGGCGGCTGCCGTCTTCGGCCTCCGGAATCCAGTCGCGAAAGAGGGTCTCGGCATCGGGGTCGGGCTCGATCAACTCGATCATAACATCGCCGGCATAGGCGTTGCCGATGAAGCGCGTGCCGTGCCCGGGACCGAGCAGCGCCGCCATGTCCATGACGTCCCATTCGGCGATCCCGAAGTCGCGGGCAAAGCGCGCGCGCGCGGCCTCCAGATTGCGGACGACATAGGCGATCTGGAAATGTTTCTGGAAAAGGACGGTCATGGTCAGGCTCCTGCGGCGGCGGGGTGCTTCAGGTCGAAGCGCGCGATGTAATCGGTAAACAGCGGGGTCACGGCGCTCGACTCGACCGGGGTGTAGCGGTGCGTCGAACGGGCTTCGGGCGGGTTGGCGGTGGCCCAGCCGCGAAAGCGGGTCTCGGCGTCGGGCGACAGCAGAAGGCCGAACTTGCCATAGATGCGCCGGACGACGTCCAGCGGATCGTTCCGGATGTCTTCCTGCCGAATGTGGATGAAGCGGTCGGGCGCGCGGTCCGCGGCGGCCATGCTGCGCCGGGCGCCCTCCGCCCAGAAGCTCGCCTCGCGGGCGAGCAGGCGATCGCGATCGACCGGGGTATCTGTCATCAGGTCGCGAATGCCGCCGAGCAGGCTCATCAGCGAGGCGATCGACGTTGCGGGGTGGCGGTGCGTCTGGACGATGCAGGCGTCTGGAAAGGCCGCCAACAGCGCGTCGATGCCAAAGACATGGCTGGGATTCTTGAGCAGCCAGCGCCGCCGGTCGCCGAGTCCGACCAGCTTCAACACCTCCTTGTAACGCAGAAAGGAGGGCGTCTCGTCGGCGGCGCGGAACCAGGCGTCATAGGCGGGCGCGTCGATGTTGGAGGCGAACCAGTTGCAGACAAAGCTTTGCGCCATCGGCATCAGACATTCGTCGACCTCGCCGGCTTCGGTCGAGTGGGCGGCCATGATCTTTGGGGCCATCGCCCGCATCGCGGCGATGCGCGCGACGCTGGCCCGATAGGCGGGATGCGCGTCCCATTCAGCGCGCGGGGGGCGAACCATCGGGTTGCCCGTCAGCCAGCGCTCGAAACCCTGAAATTGCGGGTCCATGCTGAGCAGCTGGTGCAGCGCGGTCGTCCCGGTACGCGGCAGGCCGATGACGATCAACGGCCGCTCGATCGGCTCGGCGGCATAGGCCGGATTCGCTGCCCAGCCCGCCTGCGTCACCAGCCGGCCGGTGAGCGCCCCGGTAATCACCCCGGTCGCGGAGGCTTCGGTCGCGGGACCCGCGGGCGGATGTTCGTCGATCGCGTCGAGCAGCACGCGCATGGCGTCATGATAGGCGGTGTCGCCGAAATCATCATATCCCGTCGCGATTGTCGCGCCTTCGTGCAGCGCGTCGAAGCGGCCTTTCCAGCGCGTCATCGGCCAAGCCACGGATCGATGAGGAGCTTGCCGCCGCCGCCGGTCCCGGCGCGCAGGCGTTCGAAGGCGGCGGGGGCGTCGGCGAGCGCCACGGTCTCGGTCACCATCGCCCGCGCGCGGTCGCCGTCGGCATCGAGCGCCGCGGCGCATTCGGCATAATCCTCGCGCGTGTAGATCAGCGAGAAGCGCAGGTTGACGTCCTTCATCAGCGCCATGCCCGGCACGAACTGGTCGGGCACCATGCAGAAACCGAGCGAGACGATGCGGCCTTGCGGCCGGACCAGCGCGATCGCGCGGGCGATCGTTCCCGGCACCCCGGCGCATTCGAAGACGATGTCGGGCTTGCCGCCGAGTGCGGCGGCGATGTCCTGCGGCGCGGGGTCGCTTTCGAGGATGAACCGCTCGGCGCCCATCGCTTCGGCGAGCGCCCGGCGCCGGTCGCTGCTTGCGAGCAGCACTACCGATCGCACCCCTGCGCGGTGCAGCCAGAACAGCACCGCGAGGCCGATCGGCCCCGGACCGATGATCAGAACGCGATCGTCGGCCTTGGGGGCGGCGAGCCGGACCGCGCGGCGTCCGACGGCGAAGGGTTCGACCAGCGCGCCGTCGGCGAGCGACATCGTCCGGGGCAGGATCGTCGCGCCGCGCTCGCTGATCCGCGCATAGTCGGCAAGCCCGCCGCCGAAACCCGTCCAGCGCGAACAGAGCACGTCGATGCCGGTGCGGCAGGCTTCGCATTCGCCGCATCCGACGACGGGCAGCGCCGCGACCCGGTCGCCGACCCGCAGCCGTTCGACGCCGCGGCCGACGGCGACGACTTCACCCGCATATTCATGACCGAGTTGCGCGCCGGCGGGCAGGGTATAGCCATGGCCGCTCGTCGAATGGAGGTCGGTGCCGCACACGCCGCAGCGCGCGACCCGGATCACCGCCTCGCCTTCGCCGGGTTCGGGGTCGGGGATATCCTCGATGCTCAGTGGTTCGCCCACCGCCTTGAACAGCGCCGCTTTCATTTCATTCTCCCGAGTCCGTTCTTTCGGCTATATGAGTAGCCTGGATAGCCAAGCGACATTCCCAAATGGGAGGCGGAGAGGATTTTGGACGAGTCACTGGAAGCCTTGTTGCTGTCGATTCAGGCCGGGCCGCTCGAAGCGCCGCCCTGGACGGATTTCGTGCGGCGGCTGCGCAAGCAAATGGACGGCAATTTCGCCAATCTGATCTTCCGCCGCGCCGGCGCCGATCCCGCCGGCGGCATCGAGGTGCGCGACGCGCTCGCGCCGCCCGAATGGCTGTGGACCCGGTATCGCGAGCGCTTCGCCAGCCGCGACCCCATCCCCTATTTCGCGATGCAGCCGGGGCGGGTCTATGCCTATGACGAACTCGAAGGCGTCGCTGCCATCGATCATGACGCGTTTCGCGAGGATTTTCTGCGCGCCGCCGATTTCGAGCATTTTCTGATCTTCCGCGTCGTCGAACCGAGCGGTTGCAACATCTGGGTGACCGTGACGCGCAGCGCCGGCGAGCCGGCGTTTGGAGCCGACGACCGGGTGCTGTGCGAGCGGCTCGCGCGTGCGCTGGTGCCGGCACTCGCTTGTTATTCGGCGTTGTTGAGCCGTTCGATCGAGACGCAAATGTATCGCCGCGCAGCGGACCTTTTGTCCTTTGGGGTCATCACGCTCGATTCGGTCGGACGCATCGTGGCGGTCGACGACGCCGCGCGGCGCTGGGTCGACGAGGCCGGCGTCCTCGCGATCCATGGCGATCGGCCGCACGCGGTTCAGCGCAATGTCGACCTGTCGCAACGCATCGCGGCGGTGATGGAATCGACCGAGGCGGAGGCGATCCATCTGGGCGACGCCGACGGGGTCGACCTGTTGCTCGTCCCGCTCGCGTCGCGCGCCGACGCGGGGCCGCGCGGGGTTTGCATGATGCTCTACCTGTCCGGCCGCCGCCCGTCGCGGCGCGACATTTCGGCGCATGTCGCCGCGCTGTTCGGACTCAGCGACACGCAGGCGCGGCTGGCGATGCTGCTGGCGAACGGCCGCACATTGGCCGAATCGGCGGCCGAGATCGGCATCACCGAACAGACGGCGCGGACCTATTCGAAGGATATTTACGCCCGCACCGGCACCGCGCGGCAGGGCGAATTGATCCAGCGCATCCTGACCAGCGTGGCGATGCTCGACTGATCGAAAAGGGGCTTGCCAAGCAGATAGAGTAATATTAGTTAGATGATTGTAGGTTCATCTGAATCTCTAATCAGGGCAACTCCAATGGGCCGATCCGCAGGGGTCGGCCCTTTTTTTGGCGATCATGTTAAAGCCGGCATTCGCGCCATCCCGATGTCGTTAAGGCAAATCCGCCGTCGCTATCGCCGTCAACGCGCTCTGCAGTCGCGTATCGCCTTCGCCCTCGACCCACGCCCAGCGCAACTGGCGCCGCTCGAGTTCGGCGAGCGCGACGTCCATGAACTGCATTCGCGCCAGTTCGCTGCCGAACAGCCGGGTGCCGTCCTCTTCCCACGGCAGGTCCATCGCCGGGACGAGATAGAGGTCGGCGACGTCGGTCAAGGCATCGATCTCGGGCAAGCGCTCGCCGAGCAGCATCACCGCCCACGCCTGCGTCATCAGCGGATCGGTGTCGGAGACCAGCCACGCCGGGTCGGTGGCCAGCGCCGCGCGCGTCGCCGCGACATGGCCTTCGAAAATCGCCAGCAGGTCGGCGGCGTCGAGGTCGGTGCCGTTCGCCTCGCAATAGGCGCGGCCGAATTCGGGCACGACGACCCCGCCGAGCGCCCGGGCAAGGCGCGGTGCGAGCGTCGATTTCCCGGTGCTTTCGGCGCCGTGCAGGCAGATGTGGCGCGTCATGCCGGCGCCTCCTGCGCCGCGGCGCGGCGCCACTGGATCAGCCCGTCGATCGAGAGGCCGAGGAGAATGACATAGACGATGCTCGTCGCGTACAGCCCGCGCCAGGCGAAAAGCGGCACCGCGATCAGGTCGACGAGGATCCACAGCCACCAGCTTTCGACCCGCCGCCGCGCGAGCAGCCATTGCGCGGTGATGCTGAGCATCGCGATCGCCCCGTCGATCCACGGCGCGACCGCGTCGGTATAGCGGTGCATCAGCGAACTCCACACGACCCAGGCGATGATCGTGACGACGCCCCACAGCAGCCGCGCGCGGTCGGTCATCCAACCGACGGGCACGCCGCGGTCTTCGCGGGCGCGCATCCACGCCGCCCAGCCATAGAGGTTGAGCGCGAAGAAAAACCCCTGCAGCGCCATGTCGCTGTACAGCCGCGCGTCGTGAAAGACGACCGCATAGACGCTGACCGCGGCGAGCGCGAAGGGGTAGTTCCACACGCTGCGCAGCGCGACGAGCGCGACGTTGATCAGGACCAGCGCGGCGGCCAGCCATTCGAGCTGGCTCACGCGGACGCCTCCGCGCGCGCCGTATCCGCGCGGGGCCGCGTCCACAGCCCGTCGCGGCTGATCCGCCGCTGCGGCGGGCGGCGCAGCACCGACCATCCGGCGCGCGCGACCCAGCCCAGCTTGGCGACGATCGAGGTGCCGGCGCGGTGATCCCAGGCATGGTCGCCGCGCGCGCGAACCTCGCGCGCGATGTCGCCGTAAATGCCGGCGGCGGCGAGCACCGCCCAGCGGCTGTGCGGCGGCAATTTGCGCGCGCCCCAGCGCGCCGACGCTTCATATTCCTCGGCCATTTCGGACAGCCATTTCGCCATCACCGACAGCCGCGCGCGAAAGGCGGGGTGCATATGCTGGCCCGGCGGGATGTCGAGTTCGACCATCCATTCGACCGGCAGGTAACAGCGGTCGGCGGCGGCATCCTCGGCGACGTCGCGCGCGATATTGGCGAGCTGAAAGGCGATGCCAAGGTCCGACGCGCGGTCGAGCGTCGTCGCGTCGGCGGGGTCGATCCCCATCACCAGCGCCATCGCGACCCCGACCGCGCCCGCGACATGATAGCTATAGCGCAGCAGATCCTGTTCGCTGCGCGGGCGCCAGTCGGCGGCGTCGAGATCGAAACCGGCGATGATGTCGTCGATGACGGCGCGCGGGATATCGACTTCGGTGAGCAGGTAGCCGAGGCCGTCGAAGGCGGGGTCGCCGGTCGGCTGCCCTGCATAGGCCCGATCGGTCAGGTCGCGGATTCGCGCCACCGCGGCCTTGGCATCATGGCCCGCGGTCATCGTGCCGCCATGGTCCTGCCCGTCGGTCAGGTCGTCGGCAGCGCGGCACCAGGCGTAGAGCAGCCACACCCGCTCGCGGGTTTCGCGGTCGAACAACTGGCTCGCGAGCGCGAAGCTTTTCGATCCCCGCGCGATGCTGTCGTGCGCGAAACCGTGGAGGGTTTGGGGATCATAGGTCAAATCCCCTCCCACTTGTGGGAGGGGCTAGGAGGGCATGTTTAAAACCGTTGGGAAAGAGACAGGCCCTCCCTCGCCCCCTCCCGCAAGCGGGAGGGGAGAGAATGGCGCGTCGCCCTGCTCTCACAGATCATCCGCCGTCATCGCGAAGATCGGGGCGTGCGGCTCGTAGGCCGCCATCTTGTCGAGCAGGGGGTCGAGGCTGGCATCGACGACCATGATCCCCGCATGCGCGGGCCGGATGAAACCGACCTCGATCATATGCCGGTTGAACGCGATCAGATCGTTGTAGAAGCCCGCGGCGTTGAGCAGCCCGACCGGCTTGGCATGATAGCCGAGCTGCGCCCAGCTGATCGCCTCCCACAATTCGTCCATCGTGCCGACCCCGCCGGGGATGGTGAGGAACCCGTCGCTGAGGTCGGTGAACATCTTCTTGCGTTCGTGCATGCCCGACACGACGTGGAGTTCGGTGCAGCCGCGGTGCGCGACCTCGGAGCCGACGAGCGCATCGGGGATCACCCCGATCACCTCACCGCCGGCTTCGAGGGCGCTGTCGGCGACCGCGCCCATCAGTCCGAGCCGGCCGCCGCCATAGACGACGCCGATGCCCTTCTCGGCGAGGGTGCGGCCGACATGGCGCGCGGTGTCGATATAGATCGGGTCGGCGGGGGTGGCGGAGCCACAATAGACGGCAAGGCGTTTCATAAATTCCCTTTACCCGTTCGTGTCGAGCGAAGTCGAGACACCCATCGACTTGGCGCCGAGCGGGATGGGCATCTCGACTTCGCTCGATGCGAACGGAGTTATAAGTCCAACATCAATTGGGCAGTCGCCTTGGCGCTGCCGACGACCCCCGGAATACCTGCGCCCGGATGCGTCCCCGCGCCGACGAAGTAAAGATTGGAAATCGCATCGTCGCGGTTGTGGGCACGGAACCAAGCACTCTGCCACAACACGGGTTCGAGGCTGAACGCGCTGCCCAGATGCGCCGACAGGTCGCGACCGAAATCGGCGGGTGTGTAGTGGAAGCGGGTGACGAGGTTGGCGCGCAGGCCCGGCAGCACGCGCGCCTCGACCTCGTCCAATATCGCATCGGCGAATTGCTGCCCGAACGCACCGTCCCAGTCGGCTTTCGACTTGCCGAGATGCGCGACGGGGGCGAGGGCGTAGAATCCGGCGTGGCCGGGCGGCGCCATGCTCGCGTCGGTCGCGCTCGGATGGTGGAGGTAGAGCGAGAAGTCACCCGGCACGACGCCATTCTTGTAGATGTCGTCGAGCAACCCCTTGTAGCGCGGGCCGAAGAGGATGCTGTGGTGCGCAATGTCAGGATAGTCGCCCTTCACCCCGAAATGGACGACGAACAGCGACGGCGACCAGCGTTTGCGCGCGAGGCTTTTCGCAACCTTCGGTCCGCGTTTGTGATCCGCGAGCAGGTCGCGATAGCTGTGCATCAAATCGCCGTTGGTCGCGACCATATCGGCGTTGCCGTGCCAGCCGTTCGCGGTCGTCACGCCGGTTGCACGGTCGCCCTGCGTTTCGATGCGCGCCACCGGATCGCCAAGCCGCAAGCTTCCGCCAAGCCGTTCGAACAGCGCCACCATGCCGCCGACCAGCGCATTGGTGCCGCCGCGGGCGAACCAGACGCCGCCGTCCTTCTCGATCGTGTGGATCAGCGCATAGATGCTGCTGGTCGTCATCGGATTGCCGCCGACGAGCAGCGTGTGGAACGACAGCGCCTGCCGCAGCCGTTCGTCCTGCACATAAGAGGAGACGATCGAATAGACGCTGCGCCAAGCCTGATATTTCATCAGCGCCGGCGCGGCCTTGATCATCGAGGCGAAGTCAAGGAAGGCGACCGAACCGAGCTTCACATAGCCCTGTTCATAGACCCCCTTCGAATAGGTCAGGAATTTCTCATAGCCCGCGACATCGGCCGGATTGAGCTTCGCGATCTCGGCCGCCAGCGCCGCCTCGTCGTTCGAATAATCGAAACTGGTGCCGTCGGGCCAGTTGAGGCGATAGAAGGGCATGACAGGGACGAGGTCGACATCGGCCGCCATATGCTGTCCGCTGAGCGCCCATAATTCGTGCAGGCACGGCGGATCGGTGATCACGGTCGGCCCGGCATCGAAGGTGAAACCGTCGCGCGTCCAGTGATACGCCCGCCCGCCGGGCTTGTCGCGCGCCTCGACCACCGTCGTTGCCACCCCCGCCGACTGCAAGCGGATCGCGAGCGCGAGGCCGCCGAAACCGGCGCCGATGATGATCGCGCTGCGGCTCATTTCCAGTCGAATTTCCGCACCGCGCTCAGCGCGCGCGCGACCGGCACCGGCGGCTTGCCCGCCAGCAGGCGCAGCTTGTCGCCGCGCGTCGACTGGCCGGCATAGAAGCGCGAAATCAGCCGCGGCGACAGGCGATAGAAGCGTTCGAAGACGCGGATGCGCTGCGCGGGTTCGGCGGCGCGGAACAGCATCGCGTCGAGCAGGCGATAGAAACGCTGGCGCCGCCAGCCGCGCGCCGCGCGCGCGCGCAGCTGCGCGCCGAGGTCAGCACCGTCGACCAGCCGCGGCAGCGCCGCGGCGGTGCGTACCGCATCGGGGAGCGAATAGCCGGTCGTCGCGTGAAACGCCCCGGCGCGGGTGCCGATCCGCCCGACCTTGTCGCCCTCGGGCCAGAAACGGTCGAATTCGCCCGCGATCACCACCGGCAGCACGCCCGTTTCCTCGCGCGACACAGCGGTGACCTCCCACTGCCGCCAGGCGGCATAGGCGCCGATCCGTTCGCGGATCAGGTCGGCGTCGAGGTCGGGGCTATCGCTGTAATAGGTGTCCTCGACGAACACCGTCTCTTCGCTCAGCGGCAGCAGGTAGACGAAGCGATAACCGTCGAGCTGCGCGACGCGCGCGTCCATCACCACCGGGTGGGCGAGGCCGTGGCCGCCCTTCACCGTCAACACCTGCCCGACGAATTTCTGCCAGCCGCAGGTCAGCGCCGACAGATGGCCCGCGCCGCGCGCGTCGATGACATGTTTCGCATCGAGCCGGCCGCCGCGCCCGAACAGCAGATGGTCGGCGGCGACATGCTTGACCCGGTCGGCGATGATGCGCTCGGCGGGCAGCGCCGCCGCGACCGCTTCGGCCAGCGCCTCGCCGGGGATGCTCTTATATCCCATGCGCAATGTGCGACGATGGTGCGGGAATTGCACGTCGTAACCGTGCCAGTAATGGCGGACGAGCGGCGCGACGAGCCAGCGGTCCTTCTCGGCGATATCGCCGTCGAAAAAGGACCAGATATGGTTGCCGCCGACCGGTCCCGGCTCGACCAGCCGCACGTCGAGGTCGGGGCGCTTCGCCGCCAGCGCGAGCGCCGCGAGCCCGCCCGCAAGCCCGCCGCCGACGATAGCGATGTCGCACGAGAGATCTGCCTTGCCCATGCCCCAGCCCTAGCCGCGCTTGGCAAGCGGCGCAAAGCGATTGCGCCATGGCGTGCACCCGCTATCCCGAACGCATGATCGCCGCCCCCGCCATCCTGCTTTCCGCGCTCGCGATGACGCTGATCGTCGGGGTGCGCTATCTGATCAGCAGCGGCGGCTTCGCGCTGGCGACGCGGATCAAACATCCGGGCCTCTATCGCGGGCTCGAGCCGCAGATGCGGCGCGAGATCGGGTGGAGCCTTGCCAGCGCGGCGATTTACGGCGTGCCCGCGGGCATCGTCGCCTGGGGGTGGCAGGAGCATGGCTGGACGCGTATCTATACCGACATCGACGCCTTCCCGCTCTGGTATCTGCCGGTCAGCCTGCTTTGCTATTTGCTGATCCACGACACATGGTTCTACTGGACCCACCGCTGGATGCACCGGCCGGCGCTGTTCCGCATCGCCCACGCCGTCCACCACGACAGCCGACCGCCGACCGCCTGGGCGGCGATGAGCTTCCACCCGCTCGAGGCGCTAACCGGCGCGGTCGTCATCCCGGCGCTCGTCTTCCTGATCCCGATCCATGTCGCGGTGCTGGGGCTGGTGCTGACGATCATGACCATCATGGGCGTCGGCAATCATATGGGCTGGGAAATGTTCCCGCGCGCGCTTGTTCATGGACCGGCAGGGCGCTGGCTGATAACCGCGACCCACCACCAGCAGCATCACGCCGCTTACCGGGGGAATTATGGGCTTTATTTCCGCTTCTGGGACAAGGCGTGCGGCACCGATCTGGGGCTTGGCCGCTTTGGCGATGCTGACCGCCGCGAGCGCGCCGCCGCCCCCTGAGGTCGACGTCAGCATCACCGGGCTGCGCAACAGCAAGGGACAGGTCCTCGTCTGCCTGACCACCAATCCCAAGGCCTTTCCCGATTGCAGCAAGGACAAGGCGTCGGTGCGGATGGCGGTGGCGACCAGCGCCGCCGCGCATTTCAAGATCGCGGCGCCCGCCAACGGCACCTATGCGATCGCGGTCGTCCATGACGAGAACAGCAACAACAAGATGGACCTCGCGATCTTCCTGCCCCGGGAGGGCTTCGGCTTCTCGCGCAACCCGACGATCACCGTCGGCGCGCCGAGTTTCAAATCGGCGAGCTTCGTCGTGACCGGCGACACCGCGCAGACGATCAAGATGAAATATATGCTCTAGTGAGCGCGCGGGCGGGCCGCTAAAGCAGCGCGCGTGACCGCTTTATCCCCCCGTATCGCCGCTTTCGCCGACCGCTGGCCCAAGCTGATCGCCCTGCTGCTCGGCGCCGTGTCGGCGACCGGTTTCGCGCCGCTCCATTTCTGGCCGCTGACGCTGGTCGCGCTCGCCGGCTGGATGGCGCTCGTCGCGCGTAGCCCGAAAGGGCGGCGCGCCCTTGGCATCGGCTGGGCCTTCGGGGCCGGGCATTTCACGATCGGGCTGAACTGGATCGCCACCGCCTTCACCTATCAGGCGGCGATGCCGGCGTGGCTCGGGTGGATCGCGGTGCTGCTGCTGGCGCTGTATCTGGCGGTCTATCCGGCGCTGGCGGCGTGGGGGGCGTGGATGGTCGCGCGCTTCAAGGGCAGGTCAGGCACGGCCGCCTCCCTCTCCTTCATCCTCGCCTTTGCCGCGCTGTGGACGCTGACCGAGTGGCTGCGCAGTTGGGTGTTCACTGGCTTTGCGTGGAATCCGCTGTCCGTAGTGATGTTGCGGGATTTTTTCGGTCCGGCCGTTATCCGATGGATCGGCACTTATGGCGCGTCGGGTATTTTGGTCGCCCAGATCGGTGCAATGATCTGGTTGTGGCAGTATCTTCATAGGCCCGACCACCCGACATTGGCGGGTCGGCCTTTTGCACAATTTTTTGTTTGGTGGCTTGCCGTAGGGGTGCTCAATGCGCCCCTAGCGCTCTTGGACAAGGCCAGTCGGAGCGACGATTATGTGCGTGGAATACCCGGAAACGCGACCTCCATCACCGTCGTCCAGCCCAATGTGGGTCAGGAAGACAAATGGGTCGGCACCAAGGCCGACGCCAATTTCGCGAAGCTCGCGCGCCTCACCGCACCGAAGAACGACACACCGCGCCTGATCCTGTGGCCCGAGGCGGCGGTGCCCGACTATCTCGAGACCGGTTATCCGCTCGTCTATTACGACCGCTCGCCCGCCGAAGCGCGCGGGCGGCTCGTCGCGCTGATGAACCCCGACGACGTCATGCTGCTCGGTGCGCTCAAGCTCGAACTCGACAGGACCGGCGAGGTCGTCGGCGCCCGCAATGCGGTGATGACCGTCCATGCCGACGGCACCCTCGGCCCGCGCTACGACAAGTCGCATCTGGTGCCTTACGGCGAATATCTGCCGATGCGGCCGATATTGTCGGCGATCGGCCTGTCGCGGCTGGCGCCCGGCGACATCGATTTCTGGCCCGGCCCCGGCCCGCACACGCTCGACCTCGGCCGCTTCGGCAAGGTTGGGCTGCAGGTCTGTTACGAGATCATCTTTTCGGGTCAGGTCGTCGACCGTGACCACCGTCCTGCTTTCCTGTTCAACCCGTCGAACGACGCCTGGTTCGGGTCGTGGGGTCCGCCGCAGCATCTGGCGCAGGCCCGGCTGCGCGCGATCGAGGAGGGGCTGCCCGTCGTTCGTTCGACCCCGACCGGGATCAGCGCGGTGATCGACGCCGACGGATGGGTGCGCGAATCAATCCCGATGCATCAGGCGGGACGGATCGACACGATGCTGCCGCCGGCGCACGCGCCGACGTTGTTCGCGCGCTATGGCAACATACTTCCCGTCGGATTTGCGCTGCTGTTGCTCGCAGCCGCCATTGCCTTTCGGCGGCGCGGGCGTTAACAGCGCCCACACATAAAGCTTCCTTTATATTCGATCCAAGAAGGCTCCCATGCGCAACAGCTTCCTCTTCACGTCCGAAAGCGTTTCCGAAGGGCACCCCGACAAGGTGTCGGACCAGATCAGCGATTCGATCGTCGACCTGTTCCTGTCGAAGGACCCCGAAGCGCGCGTCGCCTGTGAAACGCTGACCACGACCCAGCTCGTCGTCCTCGCCGGTGAAATCCGCTGCAAGGGCGTGTTCGAGAACGGCGAATGGGCGCCGGGCGCACTCGAAGAGATCGAGGCCACCGTGCGCAACACGGTCCGGGAAATCGGCTATGAGCAGGACGGCTTCCATTGGGAGACCTTCCGCTTCGAGAACAACCTCCACGGCCAGTCGGCGCATATCGCGCAGGGCGTCGACGAGAGCGGCGACAAGGACGAAGGCGCCGGCGACCAGGGCATCATGTTCGGCTATGCGTCGGACGAGACCCCCGATCTGATGCCCGCGACGCTCGATTACAGCCACAAGATCCTCGAGCGTATGGCCGCCGACCGCAAGGCCGGCACCGCACCCTTCCTCGAGCCCGACACCAAGAGCCAGGTCACGCTGCGCTACGCCAACGAGCGCCCGGTCGAGGCGACCGCGATCGTCGTGTCGACCCAGCATGCGCCGGGCTATTATTTCCACAATGGCGAAGGCGACGAAGCGAAATACGCCGAGCTGCGCGACTATGTGAAGGGCGTCATCGCCGACGTGCTGCCCGCCGAACTGCTCACCGCGAACACCGTCTATCACATCAATCCGACCGGCCGTTTCGAGATCGGCGGCCCCGACGGCGACGCCGGGCTGACCGGCCGCAAGATCATCGTCGACACCTATGGCGGCGCCAGCCCGCACGGCGGCGGCGCGTTCAGCGGCAAGGATCCGACCAAGGTCGACCGCTCGGCCGCCTATGTCACCCGCTACCTCGCCAAGAACATCGTCGCCGCGGGCCTCGCGCGCCGGTGCACGATCCAGCTCAGCTATGCGATCGGCGTCGCCGAACCGCTGTCGATCTATGTCGACCTGCACGGCACGGGAAATGTCGACGAAGGCAAGCTCGAAGCGGTGATCCCGCAGCTCGTGCGCCTGACGCCGAAGGGCATCCGCACCCACCTCGGCCTCAACAAACCGATCTACAAGCAGACCGCAGCTTACGGCCATTTCGGCCGCACCGCGACCGGCGATACGTTCCCCTGGGAACGCACCGACCTGGTCGACAAGCTGAAGGCCGCACTCGCCGAATAAAGCGCCGCAAGGCCCGCTTGCCATCGCCCTCCCGTTCTGACAGCTATCGGTCGGGGACGGGAGGATGAGCGATGGCAAACATCTGGTATCGGGCATTTTTTGTCGCCGCGGCGCTGAGCGCCGCGCCCGTCGCGGCGCAGGAACCGCTGGCGGTCGCCGAGGGCAAGCCGTGGACGCACGCACATAGCGGAATCATCGTCCCCGCCGCGCTCGACGAACTGCCGCGCGTGCGCGCCACCAGCTTCGCGGCGCCCGAACTCGACATCAGCCAGAATTTCGCGTCGGACGACGGGCGCGAATCGCTCACCGTCTACATCTTTCGCAACACCAATGGCGCGGTCCCGGTCTGGTTCGCGCAGGCGCAGCGCGCGATCAGCCTGCGCACCGACCTCGCCGATCCGCCGCTCGGCGTCGCGCCGGTCGCCTTCACCCCGCCCGGACAAAGCACTGCGAGCGGAATCAAGGCGGTGTTCGCGCCGGTGGGGGTCGAGGGCATCCGCAGCACCGGGGTCGCGCTGTTCGCGGTGGGCGACTGGTATGTGAAGCTGCGCGCCAACTCCGCCACGCTGACCCCCGCCGACCTGTCGGGCTGGATGGAGGGGGTGCTGGCCGAACTCACATTGCCGCGCGGCACCGCGCCCGCGGTGCGCCCGATCGCCGATTGCGCGCCGAAGCTGGTCTTTGGCCCCGACGCGACCGATTCGACGCTACCCGACACCGCATTGACCGCGGGGGTGAGGACCGCGGCGGCGCGGATGGTCGGCACGCGCTGGTGCCTCGACCAGGTCGTGCGCGGCAACCAGGCGGTGTACCGCCCCGACGGCGCGCGCGACCGTTATCTGCTGGCGACCGGCGACAACGGCAAGGCGTTCGCGGTCGAGCCGCAGGGCGCCGTCGGCGCGACCTATTATTCGGCCAATCTGGTGGGCGCCCGCCAAACTTTCACAATCGTCGCGCAGGACAGGATGCCGTCGCCGCAACACGTCCTCGATCTGGCCGCCGCCGACCGCAGCGTCGCGGCGATCGAGACTTGGCCGACACGCTAACCGACCGGCAACATTACTTAAAACGTGCCGAATCGATCCCTAAAAGAATCAATTGCCAGCGGACCGGTAAACAGTAGACTCCGGAGCCGGGGGTCGCGGCAATTGTGCCATGGAATCCCTGTTGCTTGCAGAAATGAGGGGGGTACCATGACGGATATTCCGAATATCATTTGGGCGTGGGGTTGTTTCGTGGCGCGCAGCCACGGCACCGGATGCCATTTTACCCAAGCGCTCGATTATTCCCAAGCCAGCGAGCTCGATGGCGGCGACGACGGCGGCTCCTATCATCGCTACCAATGCTCCGCGACGGTGAACGATGTGCAACTGTCGGTCCGGCAGTCGACCCCGAACCCCAGTTCCTATGTCGCGTCGGACATCTGGTACGACAATGACACGAGCACCCAGCAATCGATTACCTTCGCCGCCAGCACCTCGACGACGCAGACCTATACGATGTCGATCACCGAATCGATCAGCCTCGGCATCGAAATGTCGGTGACCGTCGGGGTGGCGGGGGTCGCCACCGACACGTCGAAGGTATCGCTGACGATGTCGGTCTCGTCGACCCAGTCGCAATCGACGACCGCCCAGCACAGTTGGTCGGTATCGATCCCGGTGACGATCCCGGCGCAAAAATCGAACCATTGCATCGCCTATATGGACACGCAGGATTTCACGATCCCCTGGACCGCCGATTGCCGGATCAGCGGCAGCGTCGCGGTGTGGTTCGACGACTGGATCGACATCAACGGCGGCAGCAACGTCCATCACCTGTGGTTCGTGCCGATCGGCTATGTGCTCGACGCGGTGGTCGCCAACAATCTGTATGACACGACCGGTTTCCGCGCAGACGGCGCCGATGTCGTCGGCACCATTTCGGGCACCTTCTCCGGCAGCGAGGGTATCGACATCAACGCCCGTCCCGAGGAACAACCGCTGCGTCCGCGCCCGATGATGAAAGTGATGGTGCCGACCGCGGTGCCCGGAAAGACGGGGCTGGTCGCCGCCTGATCGCCCTCTTCGATGCCACTTGCCTTGCCCTCCCCGATCTGACAGCGTCGCTGCCAGATCGGGGAGGGTCATCATGCGAAACCGTTGGATCAAGGGGCTTATTGTCGCGGGCGCGCTCATGCTTGTCCCGGCGGCACCCGTCGCCGCGCAGCAGGATCTGGCGATCAGCCATGGCGAGGCCTGGACCCACGCGCACAGCGGTATCACCGTGCCCGCGACGCTCGGCGGCAATGCGCTGACCAAGGCCAAGGCCTATGCGCAGGACGAACTCGACGTCGGCCTGTCGTTCGAGCCGGAGGGGGCCGAGGATTATGTGTCCTTCTATATTTTCCGCAACACCAATGGCGGCGTGCCGGTGTGGTTCGCGCAGGCGCAATGGGCGATCGAGAACCGCGACCAGTTCGGCAAGCCCGGCCTGATAATTCCGCCGCAGGCCTTCATCCCGCCCGGGCAAACAGGTGCCACCGGGTTGAAAGCGGTCTACCAGCCGCATGGGGACGCCGGTTACAAGAGCACGGGGTTGGCGTTGCTGCCTTTCGGCGACTGGTATGTGAAAATACGGATCACCTCGCGCACGAAATCGCCGCAGCAATTGTCGGCGCTGATCGACGGCGTGCTGAACGAAATCCGCTGGCCGACCGGGACCACGACCGAGGCGCCGGTCGCGGTGCCGATCGCCGACTGCACACCAGTCCTCGACTTTCCGGTGGCGGCGAAGGACGCGCCGCAATCCTCCGGGACGGGAATAGCCGAGGCGTTCGGCATCATATTGACGAGCGGCGACAGCACACGCTTCATGCGCCCGAAAGCCCCGGCAACATGGTGCCGCGATTCCCCGATCTCGGATAATCAGCGCCTCTATCGCCCCAACGGCAGCCCCGATCATTATCTCGTCGCGCTCGGCGACAATGGCAATGCGGTGCTCGTCGGCACTGCCGCAGCATGGGGTTTCATGCCGCCATCAAAAGAGAAGCCGGCCCCCTATTCGATCCAGTTTGTCGATGCTTTCGAATCGACGCTCTATGCGCCGCAGGACCGCCTCCCCTCGCCCGACCGCGTTATCGAGATCATCAATGCAAATCGCGTCGTGGCGAAACTCAACACCTGGGGCAAAAACACCAATATCGAGATCGCGTCCGACCCGAAATAGCACATCGGCCTTTCGCCGCGCCGGACACCGCGCTAACGCGCGCGCCATGACTGCATACAAGCCCGGCGATCCGACGACGATCAACCGCCTCTATGGCCGCTCGAAAGGCAAACCGCTGCGCGCGGGCCAGCAGGACCTGATCGACACGCTGCTGCCGCAGATCGCGGTGCCGCTCGACGGCGAGGTCACCGCCGAAGCGCTGTTCGGTTATGACCGCCCGCTGCATTTCGAGATCGGCTTCGGCGGCGGCGAGCATATGGCGGGGCGCGCCGACATGTTGCCCGACCATGGTTTCATCGGCGCCGAACCCTTTATCAACGGCGTTGCGCAGGCGCTGGTCCATGTCGCGGGCGACCATGGCGCCGGCCTGCCGCTCGGCAATGTCCGCATCCATCATGGCGACGCGCTCGAAGTGCTGCGCCGCATTCCCGACGGCGCGCTCAGCTTCGCCTATCTGCTCCACCCCGACCCCTGGCCCAAGGCGCGCCATGCCAAGCGGCGGATGATGAACGACGGCCCGCTCGACCTGATCGCGGCGAAGCTGAAGCCCGGCGGCGAGTTCCGCTTCGGCACCGACCATCCGGTCTATCTGGAACATGCGCTGATGGTGATGCGCCGCCACCGCCACCAATATGAATGGCTGGCCAAGGACGCGCAGGACTTTCTCGTCCGCCCCGCCGGCTGGCCCGAAACCCGCTACGAGGCCAAGGCCCGCGCGCAGGGCCATGAGGTGTGGTATTTCCGCTACCGGCGGCGCTGAGGCTCGCTAGCCGGCGACGATCCGGCGGAGGTCGGGCGGCGGCGCCGCACCCGATCGGTCGAGCGCGGCGAGCGTCGCCAGCGCCATTGCGCGATAAGCGGGCAACAGGTCCGGGCAATCGCGCATGATCGCGTCGATGTGCGCGGCGATCGTGTCGCCATCGCCGCGCAGCAGCGGCCCCGACAACGCCCCGAAGCCTTTGGCCAGGCTGTTCTCCAGCGCCGCCCGCACCAGCGGCGCGAGCAAGGCCTCCGGCTCGTCGTCGCCCGCGACGCGCAGCGCATGCGACGCCCCGCCGAGCAAGGTCACCAGATGGTTCGCGGCGTGCGACAGCGCGGCGTGATAGAGCGCGCGGCGATCCTCGGCGATCGCGACCGCCACGCCGCCGAGCAGGCCGACGAGCGTCCGCGCCTCGGCCATGGCCTCGCCATCGGGCGCGGTGATCGCGAAGCGCGCACCCGCCATGCGCTCGACCTCCTGCACCGGGTCGCCGGTGAAGGTCATCGCCGGATGGACCGCCGCGGTCAGCGCGCCGCGCGCGGCCAGCGGTGCCAGCACCGCAGCGCCGCTGCCGCCGCTGACATGGCAGACGAACGGGTCGCGGCCCGGCGCCAGCGCCGCAGCCAGGCTGGCCGCGACCGCCGCCAAGGCATCGTCGGCGACCGCAAGGACGATCGCGTCGCAACGCTCCGTCAGCCATTCGATCGCTTCCGCCGCTCCGGCGCCGGCCACTTCCGCGGCATCCCGCACGCGCTCGGGCGAGCGTCCCCACAGCAGCACCGGCTCGGCCGAGAACGGCGCCAGCGCCAGCGCCAGGGCCCGCGCCACGCGCCCCGACCCGGCGATGCCGACGCGATGATAGCGAACCGCCATCAGCCCGCCAGCTTCGGCAGCCCGTCCATGATCGCGGTCAGCGCCAGCGCATTCTCGCGCTCCATCGCGCTGTGCCCGGCGTTGGTGATCACATAGGTGGCGGGTTCGGCCCCCGCCCCGCGCAGCGCCGCGACGAGGCGCGACGCCTGCGTCAGCGGGCAAACCTGGTCGAAACGGCCATGGACGATATGCACCGGGATTTTCGCGAGGATATCGGCGCTGCCGAGCAGGTGGCCGGGTTCGATGAACAGGTTGTTGGCGAAATAATGCGCCTCGATCTGCGCGAAGCAGAGCGCGAAATCGGCGTCGCCGAACTTGCCCGTCGCCGCCGATTCGGGGATCATGTTCGAGATCACCCCTTCCCACAAAGACCAGGTGACCGCGGCGTCGAGCTGCTGTTTACGCTCGGCGTCGGTCGCGGGGACCATGTCGAAAATACGCTTGTACGACGCCATGACGTCGCGCCGCTCCTCGGGGTTCAGCACCGACAGCAGCTCCGCCCATTCGTCGGGATAATGGATATAGGCGCCGGGCGCGGTCAGCGCATAGGGCGCCTCGTGAAAGCTCGCGGCATTGCCCTGATAGAGATAGTCGAGATCCTCGGCCGCGCCGAGGAAGATGCCGCGCAGGATCAGGCTGGCGCAATGGCCGGGGTGCTCGATCGCATAGGCCATGGCGAGCGTGCTGCCCCAGCTGCCGCCGAAGACATGCATCGGCCCGGCGATACCCAGCGCGTCGCGGAGCTTGACGATATCGCCGATCAGGTCGGCGGTGGTGTTGTGACGCAGCGCCACCGCGGGGCCCGCCGAGGCGACCGTCGGCTCGCTCTTGCCGCAGCCACGCTGGTCGAACAGGATCACGCGGTAGCGCGCGGGGTCGAAGAACCGCGCCATGTCGGGGGCGCAGGCGCCGCCGGGACCGCCGTGGAGGAACATCACCGGTTCGCCGTCGGGATTGCCATACTCCTCCCAGTACAGGCGGTGGCCGGCGTCGCTGTCGACGTCGAGCAGGCCGCTGCCGAGCGGAGCGGCGGCGGGATAGACCCAGGCGTCGCCGATCTTGCTGCTCTCCTGAAGGCGCGAAAAATCCATGGTCAGCCCCCGATACCGAGCAGTTCGACGGTGAAGAACAGGGTCGCGCCGCCGGGGATCGGGCCTCTGCCGCCGGCGCCATAGGCGAGATAATAGGGAATCGCGAATTCGACCTTGTCGCCCACCGCCATATAGGTGACGCCCTCGGTCCAGCCGTCGATCACGCGGTTGAGCGGAAAGGTCGCGGGCTCGCCGCGCGCGACCGAGCTGTCGAAGATGCTGCCGTCGACGAAGCTGCCGACATAATGGACGGTGACCGAGTCACTCGGTCCCGGGCGCGGCCCGGCGCCGGTGCCCGCGACGCGGCGCCAGCGCAGCCCGCTCGCCATCACGTTCCAGCCGTTGCCGGCATTGCGTTCGGCGAGCGCCGCCGACTGGCGGTTGAGCCAGGCGGTGCTCACCTGCTGCGTCGGGGCATCCTGCGCGGCGGTCGGCACGGCGAACGCCATCAGGCTGGTGGCGGCAAGGACGGAAAGGCGGCGCGATAGGGTCATGGACGAAAACTCCCGGTTGGAGTTCGCGGCATAACCGCCCGGTGCCGCCGCGCAATCCCCCGCACCAACAAATCGGGGCGGCCCTGTGTCAGGTGCCGCCCCAGTTGGTGGATCCGTCGGGGAGAGGGAGAGGACGGATCGGAGATTGGTGTCCTGGTGGCTTAGGCTTAGTTGGCCGACGCCATCTTGCTGTCGGTTTCGAGTTCGGCGACGCCGGCGAGCTTGAGCGCGGCGCGGAACTGCTTGGCGGCGGCGCGTTCGTTGCCCGCTTCGCAAAGCTTCTTGCCGGTCGACACGAAGCGCTTGGCATTGACCTGCTTGCCGGCTTCGGCACCGCCGGCGGCGGTCGCGGCCTGATCGGCGAGACCGGCGCAGCGATAATCGCTGGCCGACTGGGCGTAAGCGGGCGAGGTGGAGGCGACGAGGCCGGTGAAGGCGAGAGCCGAAGCCGCGACGATCGTGAAGGCGGTCGGGAAGCTGCGGAAGGTGGAGAGCTGAATGGCCATGGGAGAGGTTCCTTTCGTTTCGTTGTGCAACCTTTTTAGCTGCGCTTGCGCGCATAGATAATCCTCTATAATCTGCAAGTGCCTTGAAGCAGGATTTAACAATCCCCCATGGGGTGCTCGACGGGATCGAAGCTTTCCTGCGTGTCGCGGTCAGGCGGAGCTTTTCCGCCGCGGCCTCCGATCTTGGCGTTTCCCCCTCGGCGATCAGCCAGACGATCAAGGGCCTCGAGGCCCGCGTCGGCGCGCCCTTGTTCATGCGCACGACGCGCAGCGTCGGGCTGACCCAGGCGGGCGAGATGTTCCTCGAACGCGCCGCCCCCGCCTATGCCGGGCTTGCCGACGCCTATGAAGCGGCGCGCAACCTCGGCAACCGGCCCGCCGGACGGTTGCGCATCAACCTGATGCGCGGCGCGATCCAGCCCTTGTTCGAACCGATCATCGCGGGCTTTTGCGAAACCTATCCCGACATCGAGCTCGAAATCTACGCCGAGGATGCGCTCGCCGATCTCAGCGCCGGGGGCTTCGACGCCGGGGTGCGGATGGGCGAATCGCTCGACGCCGATGTCATCGCGGTCCGCCTGACCGGGCCGTTCCGCTTCGCCGCCTTTGGCGCGCCCGCCTATTTCGAACGCCATGGCCGGCCGCAGGAGCCCGCCGACCTGCGCCATCATCGCTGCGTGCGGCTGCGCCTGTCCAGCGGCGGGCTGCTCCCCTGGTCGTTCATGGACGGCAATCGCGAGATCGAAATCGGGGTCACCGGCCCGGTGATCGTCAACGACCAGAGCGCGATCATCATGGCGGTGCGCAGCGGCATCGCGCTGGGCATGACCGCCGAACCCGTGCTCGAGGAACTGGTCGCGCGCGGCGAGGTCGAACTCGTGCTGCCCGAACGTGCGGTGTCGACTGCGGGGCTGTTCCTCTATTATCCCAGCCGCAAACAGGTGATGCCGAAACTGCGCGCCTTCATCGACTATGCGCGCGAATATCTTCCCGACGACATCGGCCGCTAAACCCCGGCAAAGCGCGGCTTCAGCATGGCGTAGAAACTATTCCCTTCACCGGGGGGAGAAAAATTGCTCTGGCGCAAGGACGAGAATCGCGGCAGCAGGTTGTCAACTAAAAGGGTTGGAATAAGATTATGATCGATTTCGCGGCCATCGACTTCTCGGCCTTGCTTCCCTTCATCCTGATCGGGTTCGCGGCGCAGCTCGTCGATGGCGCGCTCGGCATGGCGTTCGGCGTGATCTGCAACACCCTGCTCGTCGCGGTACTCGGCGTGCCGCCCGCGACCGCCTCGGCCCGCATCCATGTCGTCGAAATCTTCACCACCGGCGCTTCGGGGCTCAGCCATCTGTTCCATCGCAACATCGAATGGCCGCTCTTCTGGCGGCTGTTGATCCCCGGCATGATCGGCGGGGTGCTCGGCGCCTATGTGCTGTCGTCGCTCCACGCCGATGTCGTGAAACCCTTCGTGCTCGGCTATCTGGTGCTGATCGGCGTGTGGCTGCTGATCCGCGGGCTGCTCTATCCGCCCAAGTTCGAAAAGCCCAAGATCGTCGCGCCGCTTGCCGTCGTCGGTGGCTTTCTCGACGCCGCGGGCGGCGGCGGCTGGGGTCCGGTCGTGACCTCGAACCTGCTCGTCCAGGGCGGCGAACCGCGCAAGGTCGTCGGCACCGTCAACAGCGTCGAATTTTTCCTCGCGCTCACCGTATCGGCCGCCTTCATCTATCAACTCGGCTTCGAGCAAATCCTGGGCCCGACGCTGGGCCTGATCATCGGCGGCGTCGCCGCCGCGCCGCTGGGCGCGATGATGGCCAAACGCTTCTCGCCCAAGGTGATGCTGGTGATGGTCGGCATCGTGCTGATCGCGACAAGCGCCTTCGGGCTGTACAAGTCGCTGACCTGAGCGGGACCGGTTTCGACCGGCTCCTGCCCTATTCTTCATCGTCACCCCGGACTTGATCCGGGGGCCCGCTTGAAGTCGAAGCCTGCCGATGCCTCAAAAAAGCGGGATCCCGGATCAAGTCCGGGATGACGTAAGAGAAATGGGCGGAGTTGGCGTTCCCCGGCCGTCGCCGGGGAACGGGTTTTGCCGGACTGTCGGCTCCCCACCCCAAAGCCGACATTCGTTCCGTGGGTTTGCAAAAGATATGGTCGCCCTATTTACGCCCCGTCCCGCGATCGGTTGTGAAAGCTTGCGCGCCGCGCGGCGGCGTCGCGGTCGAAGCCGGCGTTGCGCATGATTTCATGGTCCAGCCCCTCGGCCAGCCGCATGCCGTCGGTGTTATAGATCAGCCGCTTGTTCTCGGCATTGCTGTGCCAGCTGTTGGCGAGGATGGTCCGCGCCAGTTCGGCGACCGCGCCCGCCAACTGCCCCGCGGCGACGCACTGGTTGACGAGCCCCATCGCCACCGCCTCGTCGGCGCCATAGGGGCGGCAGGTCAGCATCATTTCCAGCGCCTTGGCGTGACCGACGCGCCGCGGCAGCCGCTGAGACATGCCCCAGCCGGGGACGAGCCCCCATTTGCCATGCGTATCGGCGAAGCGCGCGCTGTCGTCGCAGACGATGAAATCGGCCGACAGCGCCATTTCGAGCCCGCCGGTGAAGCAGGTGCCTTGCACCGCGGCGATCACCGGCTGGCGCAGGCTAGTCAGAAGTTCGAGCGTCTGAACCTCGCGCCGCAGCCAGCCGAGCGCGTCGGCGTGGGGCTTTTCCGACAGGTCGTGCCCGGCGCAGAAATCGGCGCCGGCGGCGCGCAGCACGATCAGGCCGATGTCGGCGTCCTGTTGCAGCGCGAGCAGATGCGCGCGCAGTGTCTTGAACAATTCGCGATTGATCGCGTTCTTTTTTTCGGGCCGATTGAGGGTCAGCGTCGCGACGCCGTCGGAGTCATCGCGCAGCACCAGAGTGTCGGCCGCTGTCTCGTTCGTCATGTCAAAGCCTCCGGTTCGGCCAAGGATTGCCCGATCGCGCGGACGAAGCGGGCGGCGTCGGCGCCGTTGATGACGCGGTGGTCGTAACTCAGCGACAGCGGCATCATCAGGCGCGGTTGAAAGGCGGTGCCGTCCCAAACGGGCTGCATCCGCGACGGCGTGACCGCGAGAATCGCGACCTCGGGCTGGTTGATGATCGGGGTGAAGCCCGTGCCGCCGATCCCGCCGAGCGAGGTGATCGTCATGCACCCCCCCGACATGGCGGTCATCGGCAAGCCCTTGTCGCGTGCCTGCGCGCTGAGCGCCGCAAGCTCGGCGGCGAGCGTCGCGACATCCTTGCTGTCGACATCGCGCAGCACCGGCACCAGCAGGCCGAGCGGGCCATCGACCGCGATCCCGATGTGGAAATATCGCTTGAGGACGAGCGTCTTGCCGTCGTCCGAAAGCGACGCGTTGAAATTGGGAAAGGCCGCCAGCGCGCGCGCCAGCGCCTTGGCGAGGAAGATCAGCGGTGAAATCCGGACGTCGGGTCCCAGGGCCTTGCGATGCGCGTCGAGCGCGGTCACGTCGATATCGTCGTGATGCGTGACATGCGGAATCTGGGTCCAGCTCTGGGTCAGGCGGCGCGCCACCACTTTCTGGAAACCGCTCATCGGCACCGTTTCGACGGCGCCGAACGCGGCATGTTGGTCCTCGGGCGAAGTCGGTGTCATTCTTTTCCTCTCGCTGGCATCACGGCGTGACGGGGGCTCCGAATCCATCCGCGACGCGCGGAAGCGGACTCAGGCCTTGCACATATATATCATAATCATATAGACCTTAAAGCAAGAGAGATACGCTGCGATGGCGAGGATTATGACGGAAGAGGAATATGCGGCGCTCGGGCTTCAGGCGCCCCCGGTTCGAATCGATCCCCCCGGCGCGCCGCGTGACGTCGCCGGCCTGATCGAACGCGCGGCGGCGCAATGCCCCGACGACGAGGCACTGGTCGACAGCCAGCGCGCCTATGATTTTCGCACGCTGGGGCAGGCGGTCACGGCTGCCGCGGCGCTGTTCGACGCCGCCGGAATCCGCGCCGGCGACCGTGTCGCGGCGTCGCTCGGCAACGAGAATGCGCTCGTCATCGCCTTCTTCGCCGCGATGCGGCTCGGCGCCGTCTGGGTCGGGATCAACCGCATCCTGCCGGCGGACGACAAGCGCTATATTCTGGCACATAGCGGGACGACGCTGCTGCTCGCCGACAGCAGTATCGCGGCGCAGGTCGACGCGCTGCGCCCAGACCTGCCCGAACTTGCCCACGCCTGGATCCTCGATGCCGAGGACCGCGACGGTGGCTGGCACGCCGCTCTGGCCGACGCCGCCCAGGCGACCGCACCGCGGCCGGAGATCGACCCCTTCGCGCCCGCCGCGATCATGTATACCAGCGGCACGACCGGGGTGCCCAAGGGCGTCGTCCACAGCCAGCACAATATGATCACCGTCCCCGCCGCGGGGTTCGCGCACGGGCTGATGTCACCCGAGGCGCGGCGCGGATCGGCGCTGCCGCTGACGATCACCAACGTCATGATCCTCGGCCCGGTATCGGCTTTCCTCGCCTGCCGGCCGTTTCTCTTTGCGCCGTCGATCAAGATCGAACCCCTGATCGCGTGGATCGGCGAACAGCGGATCGGGCAGATCGCCTTCGTCCCGACGATGATCTATGACCTGCTGCAGACCGATCTCGACCTTCCCGACGGCTTCCGCATGTCATCTGGCGGCGCGCCGCTGCCGCAGGCGATCCGCGAATCCTTCTTTCGCCGCCATGGCTATGATGTCTCGACCTCCTATGGCCTGACCGAAGCGCCGACCGTCGTCGCCCAGTCGTTCGACGCCGTCGCGCCCGAGGGAGCGAGCGGGCGCGCACTGCCGCATTTCGAGATCACGATCCGCGATGCCGAGGGCGAACTGCTGCCGACCGGCACGGTGGGCGAGGTGTGTTTCGGACCGGTCCGCACCGGCCCCTGGGCGAATGTCTATACCCCGCCGCTCGGCTATTGGCGCGAACCCGAAAAGACCGCGGCGCTGCTGCGCGGCGGCGTCGTCCATTCGGGCGATCATGGCAGCCTCGACGCCGACGGCTGGCTGAGCATCGCCGACCGCAGTTCGGAGCTGATCCTGCGCGGCGGATCGAACGTCTATCCCGCCGAGGTCGAACGTATCCTCCACACCCATGATGGCGTTGCCGACTGCGCGGTGGTCGGCAAACCCGACCTCCGGATGGGGATGCTGACCGTCGCCTGCATCGTGGCGGCGCGGCCCGATACCGACATGGCGGCGCTGGAGGCCGAACTGGTCGCGCTCTGCCGCGACAAGCTGACCCGCTACAAAGTGCCCGACCAATGGCGCTTTCTCGACCAGTTCCCGCGCAATGCGATGGGCAAGGTGGTGAAACCCAAATTGCGCGAGATCGTCGTCGCCGATTGAGGCTGCGCTGCGCCCCGGCGGCGCTCGACAGAAAGGAAATCCGATGCCCCGGCCCACCCAATTTCACAACCGGCTGGACGGCTGGCGCGCGATCGTCACCGGCGCCGGGACGCAAGGGGAGGGTGTCGGCACCGGAAAGGCGATCGCGGCGCTGTTCGCGGCCGAGGGTGCACGCGTCGCGCTGCTCGACCTCGAGGCCGAGCGCGCGCAGGCGACGCTCGATCTGGTCCGCGACCTTGGCGGCGACGGCATCGTGGTCGCGGGCAATGTCGCCGATCCGGCCGAGGCGACGCGGATGACCGCCGAAAGCCTCGCCTGGCTCGGCGGTCTCGACATTCTGGTGAACAATATCGGGGTCGGCGCCGGCTCGGGACCGCTTCACGAGGTCGCGGTTGCCGATATCGACCGCGTCATGTCGGTCAATCTCGGCACGATCTTCAACATGTGCCGCCACGCGATTCCCGCGCTTCTGGAAGGGCGGGGCAAGGCGATCGTCAATATCTCTTCGGTCGCCGGCATCCGTGCGCATGGCAATGCCGCCTATGGACCCAGCAAGGCGGCGGTGATCCAGCTGACCGCCGAACTCGCGGTGATGTACGGCCGCGACGGCATCCGCGCCAATTGCGTGGCGCCGGGGCATATCGTCACCCCGATGGTCGAGGCGCATCTTGTGGGCGAGCGCCGCCGGGTGCGCAGCGCGATCGCGCCGCTCGGCGTCGAGGGCGACGCCTGGGACATCGCGCAGGCGGCGCTGTTCCTGGCCGGACCCGAAAGCCGGTTCGTCACCGGCGTCACCCTGCCGGTCGACGGCGGGGTGACGCAGACGGGGCCGCTGGCGGCGTATGAGCGGGTGACCGGGCTATGAGCGCAGCCTTCGCTTCGGCGCTCGTGCCCTATGCGGGGCCGATCGCCGCCGCGGCGCTGCTCACCGAGGCTCAGCAGCGGACCGGGCTGTCCGACTGGGGCGGCAAGCGCTGGGACGAGGCGCGTTTCCGCCACGATCTCGAAATCTTGTGCGACGCGATCGAAGCCGGGGCGACGCTCACCGCGACCGGGCGCGACCGCACCCACAGCCGGCTGATCACCATGCTCGTCTCACGGCTCCGTTATCTCGACGCGCGCAAGGCGGCGACCGCCGCCGATGCCGAGCGGATCGTCGCGCCGCTGATCGGATCGGGAATGCCGCGCGCCGGCACGACCTTCCTGCACGGGCTGATGGCGCAGGACCCCGGCAATCGCGGTGTCGCGGCGTGGGAAGCGGCGATCCCGTCGCCGCTCGCCGACGCGGCGGACCGGGAAGCGCTTTATACGCAAATCCTGGCGTTTCAGGGGATGACGGCGCCCGATGTGACCGCGATCCATCCGTTCGGCGCGGCCTTGCCCGAGGAATGCATCTTCCTGCAGGAAGGCAATCTCGGCAGCCTTTATGGCGTCTACTGGAATGTCCCCGCCTATCAGGCGGCGATCGCCGACAAGCTGCCGGGGGCCTTCGCCTGGCAGACGGCGATGATGCAATATCTGCAGATCGATCGTCCGCGCCGGCGCTGGGCGCTGAAGGGACCGGGCCACCTCTTCAACTGGCGCGAACTGCTGATCGCCTTTCCCGATGCGCGCCTCTATGTAAACCACCGCGATCCGGGCAAGGTCATCCCGTCGATCGCCAGCCTCTTTTGCAAGCTGCGCTCGCTTTTTTCCGACGCGGCGGTCGATCCGCTGGCGATCGGCGCGCAGCAGCTCGCCGCCTGGCAGTTCGCGGTCGACGACTATGCCGCGTGGCGCGGCTGCGAGGGGGCCGAGGCGCGGGTCAGCGACGTGCTGTTCACCGATCTCGTCACCGACCCGCTCGAAACCGTCGCGCGCGTCTATGACGACCTCGACATTCCGCTCACCACCGCGGCGCGCGGCGCGATGGCCCGGCATCTCGAGACCGATCACCATGGTTCGGCGCCCGGTCGCAAATATGGGCTGGCCGATTACGGCCTCGACGAAGCGGCGATCGAAAGCGCCTTCGCGCCCTATATCGAACGCTTCTCCATCCAGCGGGAGAGACGGCAATGACCAATCCCATCGCCAATCCGGGCCAGTTCGCGGCCGAAGCCGATGTGCGGGCGATGCTGGGCGATCCGCGGATCGCCGCGACGCTGGCGCAGATCGAGGCGCTGTTCGGGCGCGGCTATGGCGACCGCATCCCCGCCGAAGCGCGGCCGTTGCTCGGGGATTTCGCCAAGGAATATCTGAACAATTGGCTGTTCAAGGCGGCGGCATCGGACGCCCAGCATCCGCGGTTCGTGCGCGACTTCATGCCGGCCTATTCGTGGCACGGCCATGATGTGCCCGGCGCGCGCACCGGCGGCGACAATCCCGACAATTGTTATCGGCTCGCGGGGATCGAACATGGCACGCGCTACCGGGTGACCGGCCGCATCCTCGACCGCAAGGCGGCCAATATATCGTTCACGCTGACCGCCAATTACGGCACGTCGCAGACGGTGCAGACGGTCGAAGACCATGACATGCACTTCGATGCCGACGGACGTTTCGAATTGCTGATCGACGATGGCGCGGGCGAGGGGAGGGGCAATCACCTGGCCACCCGCCCCGGCGTCAAATTCCTGTTCGTCCGCGATTCGATGATGGACTGGGCGCACGAGACGCCGCTCGACCTCGCGATCGAGCGATTGGGCGACGCGCGGGCCGATCCGATTTCGATCGATGACATGGTCACGCGCGCGACCGCGAACGCGCTGAACGACCTCTATCTCTATTTCTGGTTCCAGAATGTGTGGAGCGGCCTGACGCCCAACAGCATCACCCCGGCGCAGACGTTTCGCGGTGCCGGCGGCGGGCTGGTGACGCAGGGCATTTCGAACGGCAGCTACGCGCTCGGCCCCGACGACGCCGCGATCCTCGAATATGATCCGGCGGGGGCATCCTATGCCGCGGTGCAATTGACCGAATGGCTTTATCGCTCGCGCGACTATCACCGCATCCAGTCGAGCCTGACCGCGGCGCAGTCGGCGGTCGATAGCGACGGGCGGATCCGCCTCGTCATCGCGCGGCGCGATCCGGGGGTCCACAACTGGCTCGATACCGGCGGCCAGTCGCAGGTCTTCTCGATCCTCCGGTGGCAGCATATGCCCGCCGACGGTCCGCCGCTGTTTTCCAGCCTGCACCGGACGACGATCGACCGGTTGAAGGGCGACCTGCCCGCCGACACATGCTGGGTCGATCAGGGCGAGCGCGCCGCCCAGCTTGCGGCGCGGCTTGCCGCCTATGGCCGCCGGATCGGCTGAGGCTATGACCGGCAAGCCCGCGGCCCTGCTCGCGCTCGCCGCGGGTGCGGATGATGACGGCATGTTCCTCGCCCAGGTTCCCGAACCCCTGTGCGTCGGACCGCCCGCGCATCAGTTCCTGTTCGGTGGCATAGCGCTCGCGGCCGCCATCGAGGCGATGGAGCGGCGAACGGGGCGGCCCGCGCTCTTCGCCTCGGCGCAGTTCCTGACTTGGGCGCGGCCGGGCGACACGCTTTCTTTCGATACCGAAATCGTCGCCGACGGGCGGGTGGTGCGCCAGTGCCGGGTGACGGGACGATGCGGTCAGCCCGCCTTTCTTCACGTTCAGGGCGCATGCGGCGGGCACGATACCGCGATCGCGCATCGCGATGTGGCCATGCCCGTCGTACCGCCGCCGGAGGCGTGTCCGGGCCGGTCGATGGCGTGGCGCTTGTCGACGAACCTCAACACCTTGCTCGAATTCCGGCTGGCGAGCGGCGCCATTCCCCATCCCACCGATTGGAGCGGCCCCGGCGGCGTCGACCTCGCCTGCTGGATTCGCGCGCGCTGCGGCGCGCCGCTCGACCGCAGATTGCTGACGGTCGTTGCCGACTGTGCCTTTCTGGCTCTCGATGACGCGGTCGGCCCCGCTACGAGAGGCAGCAGCCTCGACAATGCCATCCGCTTCGTTGCCGCGCCGGTCGGGGAATGGGTGCTTGCGGCAATGCATGTCGATGGTGGCGAAAACGGCATCGCGCATATCGCGACACGACTCTTTTCCGAGGACGGCGTCCTGCTTGCGGTCGCCGGGCAGACGATGCGGCTGCGCGGCTGACCCGCCAAAGCGAGAAGGCTTGCCAAAGCTCAAAACAGTATACTAAATAAGCTATAATGTGATTCGATGGAAGAGGAACGACGCATGACCGACGCCCCGACGAGCCACCTGCCGCTGCGGATCGAGGAGATTACCGCTGAATGGCTCACGACGATCCTGGCCGAGCGCTTCCCGGGCACAGTGGTGACCGAGGCGCATATCGGCACCGTGATCGCGGGCACCGCGACCAAGGTCCGCCTGCTGCTGTCCTACAACGCCGCCGGCCATGCGCACCGCCTGCCGCCGACGATGTGGCTGAAGGGTGGTTTCATCCGCCACGCCTACACCTTCGACGATTCCTTCGTGAACGAGGCGAAGTTCTTCGCGAGCTGGGCGCCCGAGATGAATATCCACATTCCCCGCGCCTATTGGTCGGGCTGGCACGACGATGTGCAGGGGCTGGTGCTGATGGAGGACCTGTCGGCGCGCAACGTCAGTTTCGGCGATGCGCGGCGGCTGATCACGATCGACCAGCAGGCGCAGACGCTCGAACTGCTGGCGCGGATGCACGCGCGCTGGTGGCAGTCGCCCGAGCTCAAGACTTTGCGCAACTTCTCGACCGTCTGGCAGGCGGCCGACCGGGTGGTGATGATGATGCTCGAGCCCGACTATTTCGACGCGTGCATGAACCACCGCCGCTGCGCCGCCTATGTCGGGCCCTATCGCGACCGCGACCGGATCAAGGCGGGGCTGCGGATGCAGTGGAAGCGGTCGGTCGAAATTCCGCAATGCTTCTCGCACGGCGACGCCCATCTCGGGAACATGTTCTTCGAAACCGACGGCCGGCCGGGCTTTCTCGACTGGCAGGCGTGGCAGGAGGGGCCGTATATGCACGACGTTGCCTATTCGATCATCGGCAATCTGACGGTCGAGGATCGCCGGTCGGCGGAAAGGGACTTGCTCGCCGGCTATCTCGAAGCGCTGAAAACGCACGGCGTGGCGACGCCGCCGAGCCGCGAGGATGCGTGGGAGGCCTATCGCCGCCATGCGATGCACGGTTTCATGTGGCCGTTCACGCCGCTGGAAATGCAGCCGATCGAAATCGTCACGGCGGAGGGCGATTGTTTCGGCGCCGCGGTTGCCGATCTCGACACCTTCGGCGCGCTCGGCGTCTGACGCCGATGGACGAGGCGGCGGCGCGGTTGCTCGACATCGCGGGATCGCGCAATCTGCGCGATCTTGGCGGCTATCGCACCGCCGACGGCCGCACCGTGCGCCGCGGCATGCTGCTGCGCGGCGGGCATCCGGCGGGGCTGACCGAAAAGGGGATCGCGCAGGTCGCGGCGCTGGGGCTGGGCGCGATCATCGACCTGCGCACGACCGAAGAACGCGCCGGCCATCCCTGGCCGCCCGAACTGGTCGGCGGCCTGCGGTACTGGACGCGCGATTATGATCTCAGCCGGGGCGATCTGGTCGCGATGCTGCGCGATCCCGCGACCGGACCCGAAGACATGAGGGCCCGGATGCTGCAAAGCTATCGCCTGATCGCCGACGAACAGCGCGGCGGCATCGGGGCGATGTTCGACCTGCTGCGCGACCAGCGGACCCCGCTGCTGATCAATTGCACCGCCGGCAAGGATCGCACGGGCGTGGCTTGCGCCATCCTGCTTATCGCGCTCGGCGTGCCGATCGAGAGCGTGCGTGCCGACTATGCGCTGACCGAGACGTTTCAGGACCCCGGCAGCCCCTTGTTCCATGTCGACCCCGATGGTCCCTTCGCTTATCTGCTCGCGGTCGATCCAGAGGTATGGCGGACGATGATGCGTTCGGCCCCCGACTATATCGACGCGACCTTCGCCGCGCTCGCCGAGAAATACGGGTCGCCCGAGGCCTATCTGCGCGCCGAACATGGTCTGGACGAAGCGGCGTTGGCCGCGCTCAGGGATCGGTTGCTCGAACCCTGAGGCGGGCGCCGTCGATCAGCCGCCGCGCCCGATCGCGCGGCACAGGAGGTCGACCTGCCGCCGCGTCATCGCGCGCAGATCGTCGACATCCGCCGCGACGGCGCCCAGCCCGCGCACCGAAAAGACCAGTCCGCGCGCCAGTTCGGCGCTGTCGGCGGGCGGCATTTCCGCCGCGCTCCCGGCGATCAGGCGCGCGATCAGCGCCTCCAGCTCGGCATAGACGCGGCGCACCACCGGAATCGAAAGATCGTCCATGTCACGGGCGTCGGGCGTTGTGCGCTGCAGGTCGAAGACCTGAACCAGCCACAGGTCGCAGGCGGTGAAGAGGCGATCGCCCAGCGTCGCGGCGTCGCCCAGCCGCTCATGGATCTCGGCCAGTCGCAGCCGGTTGAGGTGGACGACGGCCGCCTCGAAAACCTCTTCCTTGCCCGGAAACAGCAGATAGAGCGCGGGGCGCGACATGTCGGCGGCGCGGGCGATGTCGCCCATCGTCGTCCGCGCGAAACCGTGCCGCATGAACAGTTCGGCGGCCGCGACCACCGTCCGATCGATCTTTGCCTCCGACGCCATCCTGCCCCCTTTTTCCGCCCTATGGGGCCTGGGCTAGAGTCAATGTGACGCTAACGCAATGACGCTTTTCGTCAAAATGTCATCACGGCATGGCGGTTGCTCCGATGGCGAATGCGCCGGCTATTCGCCCGTGAAGACAGGTTTCTCGCCGGAGGCAAAGACCTTGACCGCAGCCAGATTGTCCTTGGTTCTGGCCGTGCGCCCGACCGCCTTCGCCTCGCCTTCGAAGCTGCTGTGGATGTCCTGTCGCAGGCCTTCGCCGATCAGCGTCTTGATTTCACCGAGTGCGATGGTGGCGTCATCGGCGAACCCTCGCGCGATTTCGAGCGCGCGGGCGCGGAGCTGAGCGGTCCCGACGGTTTCCGCGACCAGTCCCCATTCGCGGGCGGTGGCGGCATCGACCCGTTCTGCGTTCATCAGCATGCGCTTCGCGCGCGGCACGCCGATCGCGCGCGGCAGCAGCCAGGTGAGGCCCGAATCGGGCGCCGACGCCAGATTCTTGAACGGCGTCTGGACCCAGGCATCGTCGGCCATCACGACATAATCGGCGGCCATCGCCAACCCCAGACCGATCCCGATCGCCAGTCCGTTGACCCCGGCAATGAGCGGGATCGGCAGCGCGTGCAGCCGGCGCAGCATCGGATGATAGAGCGTTTCGGCGCCGCCGAGCGGCGTGATCATGGCCTTGCCCTCGGCGAGCGCCTTGCGGTTGACCATCAGATTGTAACCGGCGCAAAAGGCGCGGCCTTCGCCCGTCAGCAGGACGGCGCGGCAGCGCCGCCGCGGCTTGGCGATTTCGGCCAGCGCGGCCGCCAGCGATTGCGCCATGTCGTCGCCCATCGCGTTCAGGCGATCGGGATCGTTGAGCGTGACGATCGCGAGAGGTCCTTCGAACGACAGCCGGACAAAGGGGTAGTCGATCGTCTCATTTGCTTGCGCCGCGGTCATTCGACGAGTCCCGCCTGCTGGTTCGCCTTGCGCCAGAATTCGCCGCCGACGATCCCGTCGATCTCGAGCTCCGCGACCTCGGACACGCGGACGAACAGCATATAGATGCCGATCACATGGATCAGTTCGACGATCTGGCGCGGCGAATAAAAGGCCGCGACGGCGTCGAAGACGAAATCGTCGACGCGCACCGTCTTTACCACCTGGCGCGTGAAGGCGAGCAGCGCTTTCTCGCGATCGTCGAATATCGGGTCGCCAAAGCGGTCGTCGGCGATCGCCGCGACCTTGGCGTCGGCGATGCCCATCGCCTTCGATACCTCGAGATGCTGAGCCCATTCATAGGCGCCGCGGTCGAGGTGGAGGACCGCGAGCACACAAATCTGGCGCTCGAGCGGCGGCACCTCGATGCCCGTCATCATCCCCTGGACGGCGAGCCCGATTCCGGGCTGGATCGTCACGGCGTGGGCGAGCACGCGGCTGAGGTTCAACTTGCCGCCGGGTTTGTTGTCATAGGTATCGCGCTGCTGCGGCGTCAGGTCGTCGACCGCGACCGGGGGAATGCGGTTCATCCTCTATCTCCTCTTCCGGGAAAAAGGTTGGCTGGGATCGATGGCGGATGCAAGTATCAAATAACTTAGGTATATGATTATTCGTCGGAGGCGTCGGGGCCGCCGGCGCTGTCGCCGCACCGGATTTGCGCGAAGTGTGTTGACTCGCTAATCAGGTTCATTAATATAATCATATATACAACTAAGACGGCAGAAAGCCGCTTTGCGGAGAGGGAAAGGGTCGGTCGGCGCGATTTCATACCGGATAAAGGGACGGGGTAGCCGGACGGGTGGCCCCATTTGCCGGGCGCACGCGTCATCGGGGCCGCGGCGAGCGGCGCGGTGTCAGAAATATCACAAAAAATCAGGATAGTGGGAGGAAGACGATGAGGAATTTCAAGCAGTCGCTGTTGTCGGGGGTCATGTTGGGCGCCACGGTGCTGGCATCCGCGCCGGCGTTCGCACAGGCCGAAACCGATCGTTCCGCGAACGACAGCGTCGGTATCGAGGATATCGTCGTCACCGCGCGAAAGACCTCGGAAAGCCTGCAATCGACCCCGGTTGCGGTCACCGTTCCGACCGGCGACACGCTCGACAAGGCGCAGGTCAACGGCATCGAATCGCTGCCGAACCTGGTGCCCGGCATCGTCGTGCAGCCGTCGACCGGCCAGCCGGCGTCGGCCTTCATCGGCATCCGCGGCCAGTCGTCCTCCGACGCGCTGCTCGCGCTCGACCAGGCGGTCGGCCAATATTTCGACGGCGTCTATATCGCCCGTTCGTCGGGCGCGCTGTTCAACTTCGTCGATGTCGAGCGGGTCGAAGTGCTGCGCGGCGCGCAGGGGACCTTGTTCGGTCGCAACACCACGGGCGGCGCGGTCAGCATCATTTCGAACAAGCCCACCGGCGATTTCGGCGGCAGCGTGCGCGTGCGCTATGGCAATTACGACACCTGGGAAACCACCGGCGTCCTGAACCTGCCGATCCAGGGCGACGAGATCGCGGTGCGGCTGGTCGGCCAGCATGTCCAGAGCGACGGCTATGGCCGCAACCTCAGCTTCGACACGCCGCTCGGCGGCGACAATGTAGACTTTCTGCGCGGCACCCTGCTGATCGCGCCCGAAGGCACCGGGCTGACGGTGACCGTGGTCGGCGACTATACCAACCGCAACGGCCAGGGCCAGATCACCGGCCTCAAGAGCTACAACCGCAACCCGACGACGGGTGCGAACCAGAACGGCACGGCGCAGGCGGTTCTCGCCGCCTGCTCGGGCGCCACCCCGAACCCGCTTTGCCCGGTCAAAGGACCGGTCGCCGGCGATTCCTATGGAAATTATGCGGTCAGCGTTCAGGGCAAGGAAAATTTCTACGACGTCGCGCTCAGCATGATCCCGTTCAGCAAGGCCACATCCTGGGGCGTCGGGGTGACCACCGAATATGAGATCAGCAGTTCGACCGCGCTGAAATCGATCACCGCGTGGCGCGGGGTCGACACCGAATCGCTCTCCGACAATGACGGGACGCCCTATGTGCTGACCGGCGGGCTGCGCCCCGGCGACGGCAACATCATCGACCAGTCGCAATTCTCGCAGGAACTGCAGCTGTCGACGCAGGCGTTCGACGATCGCCTGCAACTGATCCTCGGTGCCTTCTATTTCACCGAGCGGGGCACCGACCTGTCGAAAAGCTTCTCGGCCTTCCCGCTGGGGACGCGCCGTCTGGGCTATAACGACGGCGACATCGCCAACAAAAGCTACGCCGGTTTCGGCCAGTTCAACTTCAACATCACCCCCGAACTGCGCTTCACCGGCGGGTTGCGCTACACCGAGGACAAGCGGTCGATCCTGAGCCGCAATCGCCAGGAGAATACCGATCCCGTCACCGGTATTCCCAACGGCACCTTCGTGTGCAGCCTTATCGTCGATCCCGGCGCGCCGTGCGAGAAGTTCACCAAGGCGACCTTCGACTATTGGTCCTACACCGCCGGTTTCGACTGGCGTCCGAACGACAATGTGTTCCTCTACCTCAAGACCAGCAAGGCCAGCCGGGCCGGCGGGTTCAACCCGCGCGCGACCGGGACGACGCCGCTCGTGTTCAATCCCGAAACGGTCGTCGACTATGAATTCGGCTTCAAGCTCGATCTGCTCGACCGCCGCTTGCGGTTGAACACCGCGATCTTCCAGACCAATTATGACGACATCCAGCGGACGGTTCCGGCGATCGTCAACGGCGTGCTCTCGAACTCGATCGTCAATGCGGCGACGGCGCGGATTCGCGGGCTGGAGGCGGAATTGACCGTGCAGCCGGTCGACGACCTGCAACTCGGTATATCCGCGACCTTCCTCGATCCGAAGTTCAAGGATTTCACGATCCCGCTGTCGCTGACGGTGTTTCAGGACGTCACCGACACGCCCTATTCCTTCGCGCCGAAGAGCTCCTATTCGGTCTATGCGGACTACACCGTGCCGATGAGCGCGGGCGAGTTGAACCTGCGCGCCGACTACAGCTGGCGCAGCAAGCAATATACGACCGGCCCGCTGATCGGCCCCGGCTATCAGGAGCAGTTCAAGGATACGGCCAAAATCCCGGCCTATGGCCTGCTCAATGGCCAGATCGCGTACCGGTTCGAGAATCCGAAGCTCGAAGTGACGATTTATGGCCAGAACCTCACGCAGAAGAAATATTTCGCGCGCCTGCTCGCGATCGAGAACAGCCTCGGCGTCACCGGCTATTCGCCCGGCATGCCGCGCACCTATGGCGTGCGGCTGACCTACAAGTTCGGCGGAGAATGATCGCGGACGAAGGGTAATGGCGTCGATGGCGCATCCCCTCATAAGCCGGGAGGCAGCGGTTCGTCCGCTGCCTCCCGCGCCGTTGCCGGGATGAGCGGCGAAAGGATCGACCTTGACGGCCGGGTGGCGATCGTCACCGGTGCCGGCGGGGGGCTTGGCCGGGCCTATGCCCGTGCGCTGGCCGAACGCGGCGCGGCGGTCGTCGTCAACGACCTGGGCGGCGACACCCGCGGTGAAAACCCGGCTGCCGAGCTTGGCGAAGATGTCGCGGCCGATATCCGGGCGCGGGGCGGACGCGCCGTCGCCAATGCCGACACCGTCGCGACCCAGGCCGGCGGCGCGGCGATCACCCAGGCGGCGCTCGATCATTTCGGCCGGATCGACATCGTCATCAACAATGCCGGGAATCAGCGCAACGCGCTGTTCGAAGACCTGACCGAAGAGGATATCGAGGCGGTGCTCGCCGTCCATCTGAAAGGCAGTTTCTACGTCACCCAGCCCGCTTATCGGCTGATGAAGCGGCAGGGCTTTGGCCGGATCATCTTCACCTCGTCGCAATCGGGCGTGTTCGGCAATCCCTATCGTGCCAATTATGGCGCCGCAAAGGCTGGCGTGATCGGCCTGATGCGGGTGCTCGTGCAGGAAGCGCCGCCGGCGATCCGCATCAACTGCGTCATGCCCAACGCCAGCGGCAGCCGCATGGGAGCGCCGGGCGAAGAGCGGGTCGACAAGGATTTCATCGCCGCGATCCTCGCGCGCGGCAACGCCTATGCCGATCGAAGCGCGCCAGACCATGTTGCGGCGCTGGTGACATGGCTGGCGAGCGACGCGTGCGACGTGACCGGCCAGACCTATTCGGTGCTGCGCGGCCATTATGCGCGGGTGTTCAGCGGGCGCGGGGAGGGGTGGGCGTCCGCCTGCGGCGATTGCGCCAGCGCCGACGATATCGCCGCCCATGCCGCCGCGATCGCCGACACGGCGACCTGGGACGAGCCGCAAAGCGGCCTCGACGAAGGCGATATCGTCCGCGCCGCCCTCGACCGGCTTTATGGTGAAATGGAGAAGATTTGATGGCATCGCGCGACTCCGGGTCGTTCCGCAGCCTGGGCATATTGTTCGCCGCGACGATGGCGATCGCCATCGTCGGCGTGCATTTTCATGTGGTCGGCGCGATGGTCAAGCCGCTGGGCGACGCCTATGGCTGGAGCCGCGGCGACATCGCCTTTGCGCTGACGATTTCCAGCGTCGTCCACCCTTTCACCAACATCTTTCTAGGCATGCTCGTCGACCGCTACAGCGCGCGCAGCATCGCCTTGCCCGGCATCGCCGGCTGGGCGGTCGGCACGGCGCTGCTCGGGTTCGTGGGCGGGCCGATCTGGACCTGGTACGCGGGCTATGTCCTGTTCAGCCTGCTCGGCTTTGCAGCGAGCTCGATCGTCTTCACCAAGTTGATCGTCGAAAATTTCACCAAAAGGCGCGGGCTGGCGCTGGCAACCTCGCTGGCGGGGGCCGGCATCCTCGTCAGCATCATCCCGACGATCGTTCTTGCGCTCGAACGCCATTTCGGAATTGCCGGCGTCTATCCGGCGATTGCAGCCTGTGCCTTCGTCCTGATGTTCATCCCCTGCTGGCTGTTCCTGCCGCGCAGCGGGTCGGCGGCGACGCCGCCGATGTCCGCCGTGCCGTCCAGGCCAAAGGCCGACTGGCGCGAAGTCGTCGGCTCGACGATCCTCTGGCGCCTGCTCTTCGCCTTCCTCTTCGTCGCCTCCTGTGTCGGCACGTTCATCGTCCATCTTCAGCCGATGCTGGCCGACGCCGGACTCAGCCGCGACGAGGCGGCGACAGTGGCGCTGTTCATCGGTCCGGCGATGATTGCCGGGCGCCTCGGCACCGGCCTGTTGTTCGATATCCTGCCGACGCGGCTGGTCGCCGCCTGCGCGTTCAGCCTGCCGGCCTTTGCCTGCCTGTGGCTTCTCGCCATTCCGCTCGACTATGGCAGCGCGGTCGCGCTCGCGCTGTTGATCGGCGTCGCGATGGGCAGCGAGGTCGATGTCGTTGCCTATATGTCGAGCCGCTATTTCGGCCTGCGCCGCTATGGCCTCGTCTTTGCGATCCTGATCAGCACCTATGGCTTTGCGGTCGGCACATCGTCCTGGGGCGCCGGCAAGGTGTTCGATGCGGCGGGAAGTTATGACGGCGTGCTGATCGCGCTCATCGCGGGCGTGGCGCTTGCCGTGGCGCTGGTGATATCGCTGGGCCGCCCGCCGGAACTCGAACGCGAAACATCGTAGACGCGGCGATCCGGCGGCCGGAGAATCCGAGGGCCGGTGGCGAAGCTGCGATATTTGCGGGGGTTTCGCCCGTCATCGGGGACGATAATCCGCCGTTTCGGTGAAATATTCATATCAATTCACCGAATTATATATACGATATTGACATGGCATCGGCGGGCGCTAGGTTTCCCGGAAGCTCCGAAACAGGAGACTCAATGAGGATGGGCCGCAGAGCCCGCAACGGGAGGGGTCAACCCCATGCAAAACTGGAAATCGATTCTGTTCGCCGGCGCCGCCAGCGTGATGCTTGTCCAGCCGGCCTTCGCCTATCAGGGTGAGGCTCCCGCGGCGGAGGAAGCGACCGACAATATCGGGCTGAACGACATCGTCGTCACCGCACGCCGACAGGAAGAGCGTCTTCAGGATGTCCCGGTCGCCGTGACCGTGCTGACGCCCGAAACGCTGGAGGCCAAGGGGACGTTCAATCCCGTCGATCTTGTCCAGGTTACGCCGGGCCTGAACGTCACCGCATCGGTATCCGACCGCAACAACCTGACCTACACGATCCGCGGCCAGGGCTTCTCGTTCGGCACCGTGTTCCCGGCGGTCATCACCTATTTCAACGAAGTCCCCATCGCCCGCCTGACCCAGGGGCAATTTTTCGATCTCCAGAACGTCCAGGTGCTGCGCGGGCCGCAGGGCGTCAACTTCGGGCGCGTCACCGACGGCGGCAACGTCATGGTCACGCCGCAGACGCCGAAGGAGGATTTTGGCGGATATCTCACCGGAAAGCTCGGCAGCTATGGTCTGCGCACCTTCAACGGCGCGATCAACGTGCCGATCGTCGAGGACAAGGTGCTGGCGCGTGTCGCGTTCGAAACCGCGCGCCGTTCCGGCTTCACGACCAATGTCGCGAACGGCCAGAAGCTCGACGATGTCAAATATGAATCCTTCCGCGGCGGTTTGACCCTGCGTCCGGTCGAGGGATTGGAAAACACCACGATCGTGTCGTACCAGCGCACCCACGACAATGGCACGGCGGTGGTTTTCGCGGGGTTCAATCCGGCGGCGTCGGGTCTCGCCCCCGCGATCGGGCAATTCTCCTTCCTGTTCTCGGGCGCCTATGGGATCGATCCCAACGGCAGCGTCGTGCCGTTCCGCGCCGGCCTCACGCCGCTGAGCGCGCCGGCCTATATCGCCTCGCTGCAATCGCAGCTCGCGGCGCAAAATGCGCGCGGCATCCGGCAGATTTCGCAGGTCGACCCGACCTATAGCGAGCGCAAGAACCTCTACATCGTCAACACCACGACCGCCGATCTGTCCGACAATATCCAGATCAAGAATGTGTTTGGCTATGTCCGCGAACGCGAGGATGAGGCATCGAACTTCGCGGCGAGCAACGGCGCGGCGGTGCTGACCTGTCATTCGGCCTGTCCCGGCGGCTTGCTGTTCACCAACCAGGAACAGTATAGCGAGGAACTGAGGATTTCGGGACAGGCCTTCGACAATCGCCTCAATTTCTCGCTCGGCGCCTATTTCGACGAGCAGCGACCGGCCGGTCCGGCGGAAAATGCGACGATCAACGTCGCGATCCTCAACCGCGTCGGCGTCAACAACATCACGACCAAGTCGCGCGCGGTCTATGGGTCGCTGGAATATGACATCACCGACAATTTCAGCGTCAACGGCGGCCTCCGCTACACGCGCGACACGATCCATTCGGAACAGAACACCTATCTCAGCCCGATGGACGGCGGGCAGGCGGCGCTGTTCAATTTCCTGACCGGCCCCTTTGGCGGCAACCTTCCCCCCGCCATAGCGAACCAGGTGGTCGCCGCGACCTTCGCGCCGATCCCGCACGGCCAGTGCGTCAGCTATGGCGCCGGATCGGTGCTCTATGCCAGCGGCCCCGGCAACTGCATCGTGCGCGACGGCAAGTTCAACGCGACGACCTGGTCGGCGGGCGCGACCTACAAGACCGATGGCGGCCAGATGTTCTATGGCAAGGTCAGCAAGGGCTATCGTCCCGGCGGGGTGAACGGCACCGCGCCTCCGGGGGTCGATCCCGCCTATCAGCCCGAGACGGACATATCGTTCGAAGTCGGCGTGAAGGCGGATTTCCGCTTTGACGATGTGTTCCTGCGGACCAACCTCGCCGCCTATACCGACCGGTACAAGGACATTCAGAAGAATGTCGTTCTTCCGGGTCCGGTACCCGTGTCGTCGGTCCAGAACGTCAATGACGCACGGATCAAGGGCATCGAGGCGGAAATCACCCTGATCCCCGTCCAGGGGCTGACCCTCGGCGGCACCTTTGCCTATACCGATGCGAAATTCGACAAGCTGGCACCGATCGTCGTCGGCAATCCCTGTGATCCGACGCAGACGACCACGGTCGGCTTCTGTTCGGACAACCGCTTCAACTCGGTGCCGAAGACGCAATATTCGCTGACGCTCGACTATACACTGCCGCTCGATGACAAGCTCGGGCAGGTCAGCTTCGGCGGCGTCCTCTATCATCAGTCGAGCGTGTCCTATTCGGACACGAGCGTGTTGAACCCGCAATCGATTGAAAAGCCGTTCACGACGCTCGACCTCAACCTGAGCTGGAAGAATGTTGGTGGCCAGCCGGTCGACCTCGGGCTGTTCGTCACCAATGTGACCAAGGAGGTCTATCGCATCGGCACCAACAATCTGATGCAGAACTCGTCGCTCGGCATCCTCGGCAACATCTATGCCGCGCCGCGGATGTGGGGGGCGTCGCTGAAATATAGGTTCGGGGCCGACGCCGATTGACCGCGCGGCGCCGCAGCCCTGCGGCGCCCGAACCATGGGACAGGATTGCGGCCAGGCGGCTTTTGCCGTCTGGCCGCCGTGGTTTCGACGGCCGATGCGTCCAATCCTTCTGGTCCCGAAAAAAGGCGCTGTGATGATCCGGCCTTCTCCCTCGATGCTTTTCCTGACAGCTTGCGCGCTCCTCTGTGTTCCCGCGATGGCCGGGGCGCAGGCGGCCGCCGACCTGCCGGCGTGGCCGCAATCGCCCGTTGCAGCCAAACAGGCGCCCAATATCCTGGTGATCCTGACCGACGATGTGGGGTTCGCGGCGTCGTCGACCTTTGGCGGGCCGATCCCGACCCCGACCCTCGACCGCCTCACGGCGCGCGGTTTGCGTTTCAATCGCTTTCACACCTCGGCGATCTGTTCGGCGAGCCGCGCCGCCTTGCTGACCGGTCGCAACCCATCGCGGGTCGGCATGAGCGGCGTCACCAACAGCGCCAGTTCGCACCCCGCCTATACCAGCATCCTGCCGCGCAGCGCCGCGACGATCGCCCGCCTGCTCCGCGACAATGGCTATAGCACCGCGATGATCGGCAAGGCGCATATCACGCCGAAATGGGAAACGGGCCCCAACGGGCCGTTCGACCGCTGGCCGACCGGCCTGGGTTTCGAATATTTCTATGGTTTCCTCGATGGCGACACCGACCAGTTCGCGCCGCAACTTTACCGCGGCACCGAAGCGATCGAGCCGCCCGCCGACGATCCCGGCTATATTCTCGACAAGGATCTGGCCGACCAGGGCGTGCACTGGCTGCGCGAACAGAATGCGGTGCAGCCGGGCAAACCCTTCTTCCTTTATTATGCCCCGGGCACCGCCCATTCGCCGCATCAGGCGCCGCGCGACTGGATCGACCGCTTTCGCGGCCAGTTCGACATGGGCTGGGACGCGTTGCGCGCGCAGATTCTGGAGCGGCAAATCGCCATGGGCACCGTCCCGGCGGGGACGCATCTGACCCCGCGCCCCAAGGAGATCGCGGCGTGGGATACGCTGACCCCCGACAAGCAGCGCCTCTATGCCCGGATGATGGAGGCCTATGCCGGGGCGCTTGGCTATGCCGACAACCAGATCGGCCGCGTCCTCGACGAGATCGAACGCAGCGGAGAACTCGACAACACGCTGGTCATCTTTGTCCAGGGTGACAATGGATCGAGCGCCGAGGGCGGCGAGAACGGCCTGTTCAACGAACTGGCCGGGCTGAACGAGCAAGGCGCGGAGGACTTGCCGGTCGCGTTGGCGAATATCGACCGGCTCGGCGGTCCGATGACCTATGGCCATTTCCCGGTCGGTTGGGCGCATGCGATGTCGACGCCCTTTCCCTATTTCAAACGCGTCGCCTCGCATCTCGGATCGACGCGCAACGCGATGGTTCTGTCCTGGCCGCGCGGCGCACCCGACGCGCATGGCGAGGTGCGGACGCAATTCCACCATCTCGTCGATATCGTCCCGACGATTCTCGAGGCCGCCCTAATCAAGGCGCCGGCAAGGGTCGACGGCGTGACCCAGATGGCGTTCGATGGCGTCAGCATGCTTTACGCCGCGCGCGATGCAGGGGCGCCGTCGGCGCGCAAGATTCAGTTTTTCGAACTGTCCAGCGACGCCGCCATTTATGCCGACGGCTGGCTTGCCAACACCAAGCCGGTCGCGATGCCGTGGCAGTTCACGGGCATCAAGACGGTGCCCTTTGACCAGCGGACCTGGGAATTATACGATCTCTCCTCCGATTTCAGCCAGTCGGCGGACCTCGCCGCGCAAAACCCCGCAAAGCTGGCGGCGATGCAAAAGCTGTTTTACCGCGAAGCGAAGCGAAACAATGCGTTGCCCATTGCGCGGTCGCCGCGCGGTCTTCCCGCACCCGACATCAATCAAGGCCGGACAAGCTTTTCCTACCCGGCCGGCGTGAAACGTATTCCGAACGCGATCGCGCCGGACATTCGCAACCGGTCCTTTTCGTTGGTCGCGACGGTCGATGTCGCGACGGGTGGGGGCGATGGCATGCTGGTGACGCAGGGCGGGCGGTTCGGCGGCTATGCCTTGTATATGCGCGATGGCGTGCCGCACTTTGTCTATAACAAGCTGGGGATCGAGCGAACGGTGCTGGACTGGGACCGCCCGCTTGCCGCCGGTCGGCACCAGATTCGGCTCGATTTCGACTATGATGGCGGCGGCATCGGCAAGGGCGGCGTCGCGCGCCTGTCGGTCGATGGTGCCCCGTCGCGGTCGGTCCGCATCGCGTCGACGATGCGCCTCCTGCTGCCCTTGTCGGAAACCTTCGATGTCGGGGTCGATACCGGCACGCCGGTTACCGAGGATTACCGCGTCCCGTTCCGTTTCGACGCGGGGCTTCGGGATGTGACCGTCCTGCTCCGCTGACGGCGGAACGGTTCAGCTTTTGGCGGCGTCCGCGTCGCGCGCTTTCTTGATGGCGCGCAGCATCTCGATGAAGGCGTCGGTCTCGCGCCGGAGATAGGCGTTGGTGTCGGGTTCGAGGGCGTTCTTCTGGAACAATTCGCGTGTCAGCCGCATCTGAAGGCGTGGTGCGGCGGCGAGCGTTTCGCCGACCTTGATGGCTTCGTCCAGAAGCTGTTCGTCGGGAACGACGCGCGTGAGCAGGCCGATCTCCTTCGCCTCCTGCGCGGTCAGTTTTTGCGACGTCAGGCAGATGTCGAGCGCGCGGCCATAACCGACCAGCCGCGGCAACAGCGCCGTACAGCCGAGTTCGGGCATGTAGCCGAGCGAGAGGAAAGGAAAGCTCCAGGTCGAACTTGCGCCGCCGATCCGGATGTCCATCGGCAGCAACTGGGTGACGCCCAGCCCGATCGCCGCACCATGCACCGCGCCGATCATCGGCTTCGAGCGCGCGAGCAGATGGATCCAGCCGCTATCCTGCATCATGCAGATCTGCGCGATGTTGAGCTTCTTGCCGGTGTCGGGATCGACCTCCGGCCCCGCCTTGAAATCGGTCCCGGCGCAGAAGATCGGCCCTTCGTGGGTGAGCACGATCGCACCGATCGCATCGTCGGCGTTGGCGGTCTCTATCGCGCGCTCGGTTTCGCGATAGAGCGGCGGGCTCCACGCGTTGCGCCGCTCCTGCTTGTCATAGGTGATGACCGCGACGGCCCCACGCTTTTCGTACCGGATATGGTCGTATGTCATCCTGCGGTCCATGTCTGGACCGCGGCGCACGCCGGCGCCGCGGTCAAAGCCGAGATTATTGCTTCAGCCGCTCGACTTCATAAGCGTACATCTCGTCGATATTCTCCTTCGCCGGTTTCGGCAGCTCGACCGGCGCATCGCGGGTCGGCAGGAGGACGACGGCATTGCCCGGCGACACGACGGTGCCGTGCTGATTCTCGACCCAGATGTCGAGGTGCACCTCGTTGCGGCCTTCTTCCTGCACCTTCTTGCGGACCTTGCCTTTGATCCAATAGGTGTCGCCGGTGTAGACGAACTTGCGGTGCTGGCACGACAGCTTCCACAGCCAGCCGTCGTCGCCCATCCAGTTGGTGACGGTGTTGGTCAGGAAGGTCTCGCGCAGCCCGCCATAATCATAGGGAATGGGAATGCCGAGTTCATTGGCCCATGCCTTTTCCCAGTGCAGGCGCTGGACCGTGTCGGGGACATTGAGTTCGTTCGGGGTGTAAAGCCCCGGCACCTTGGCGCGGATTTTCCAGCTCTGGCGAAAAGCGCCCGGCGGGGTCAACTGCATGCCCCAGCCGACGTGCCAGACGACGAGGTCGCTGGTGCGCAGCGGGCCGCGCACGATCGTCTGCATGTCCTCGCCCTCGATCACATCTTCCCAGTAGCGCGTCTCGGCGCCGCGCAGTTTTTCGGCGGCGTAGCAGGCGTCGATCTCGGCGAGCTGCGCGTCGGTGTAGGGGGTCGGAAGGTCATATTCCTTCTTCTTCTCCTTCGACGCGTGGCGTTCGGCGCGGATCCAGGTGCCGCGCTGGATCGCGTGCAATTCATCGTCCTGGTTGCGATAGATATAGCCGTTCACTTCGGACACGGTGCGGCCCGCAAAGCCGCTCTTGTCGTTCACCTGGACGCCGATCAGCGCGAAGCGCTGTTTGAGCTGGTCGCCCAGCCGCAGCGGACGCCACCATTCGAATTCCATCTGCGCCTGATACGAGCCGAGGCCGGCGAGCGGATCGCCCTTCATCATCGCCTTCACTTCGGGGGTGATCGGCGGCGCGTCCGAGACGCCCATCGTGTAGAGGAAGTTCGGCGGCGCGATCAGGCCGCCCCAGCGGGTCTTGTCGCCATAATGCTTGTCGCACCACAGCGGATTGTCGTCGCCATACCCCACCGCGAAGTGGCGGGTGCCGTCCCATGTCACTTCATAATTGTGCGGCGGGGTCGGCTTGTTGACCTGAATACCGATCCGCTCGCGCAGCTTGTCGATGCCTTCGTCGGTCAGAATGCCGTAATTGTCCGGCACGTTCTTTTTTTGGGTTTCCGCCATTTGCCTCTCGCTCCGCCACCATTGTTTGTTCCCGAATCCATGCAGATGTCGGCGGGTCGAATCAAGTAAATTCGTTATATGATTAGAATGATCGCTCATCGAGCATTTTGGTCATCAGCGCGGCGAGTTCGGCTTTCTTGATCTTGCCCGATCCGGTCGCCGGCAGCGTCGCTTCGTCGAGCGCGATGATATGCTTCGGGACCTTGAACGAGGAGAGCTTGCCCCTGAGGTCGGCGATGACCGCGGCTTCGTCGAGGACGCGGTCCGGCGCCATCAGCACCGCCGCGACGAGCAAGGTGTCACCGGCGCCGGGGACGCCGACGACGCCCGCCTTTTCGATTCCCATCAGGCCGGCGAGCGCGAGTTCGACCTCCATCGGTGCGACATTGGCGCCATGGACCTTGATCATCTCGCCCAGTCGCGCCTCGAATTTCAGATAGCCATCGGCGTCGAGCAGGCAGAGATCGCCGGTCGCATAATAGCCCTCGGGATCGAAGGTCTCGTGCCGTTCGCGTCCGTTCAATCCGAGCATCAGGCAATAGCCGCGCACCAGCAGTTCGCCGACCTCGCCCGGCGGCAACGGGATACGCGTTTCGGGATCGACGATCTTCAATTCGACCCCGGGAACGGCGCGGCCCTGCCAGAACGGCCGGTCTTCGGGCAGCAGTTCGTCGTAGCGCGCCGACGTATGCCCGCCCAGCGCCTCGGTCATGCCAAAGGTGCGGGCGAAGCGACCGTTGGGATGGGAAACCGGCGCGCCGAACCGTTCGGACAGATGATCGCTGACAAAGCGTCCGCCGTGCGCCAGCCCGGCGCTGTCCATATTGAGCCGCACCACGTCATAACCCGCAGCCTTTAATTCGGCGGAGTCGCGCAGCACGTCGAACCAGCCCGAATCGCCGGCGAGCGCGTTGGCGCGTTCGGTTTCGATCAGCGTCACTATATTCGCCGGCGACCCGTCGCTGGTGGTGATCAGGCAGGCACCATTGTTGAGGCTGTAGAACAGGGTCGCGACAAAGCCGGCGACCCAGAACATCGCGCGCGTCGTGACCACCCGGTCGCCATGGCCGAACGGGGTGAAGTCCATGCCCATCTGCCAGCTGTGGCGGATGAGCGGACCGTGACCGTGGACGACACCCTTGGGGGTCGCGGTGCTGCCCGAGGTGTGGATGATGCACGCCGGGTCGGCGGGGGTCACTAGCGCTTCGACCTGTTCGAGCATCGCGTCGCCGATCGCATCGCTGCCGTCGAGCAGGGCATCGAACGGGCGCGACCAGGGCCGCGATCCGCCGCCGATGACATGGATATGCCGCAGCCGCGGCGCCGCCTCGAGCTGGAGCGCCCCGGCGGCCTGACCGGCGAGGCCGGGCAGCGCCTCTTCGAGCCGGGCGAGATAGTCGTGCCGCAGGAATGCATCGGCAATGATCAGATGGTCGAATTCGGCATGGGCGAGCACCCAGCGCAATTCGGGCGCCTGATACAGCGTGCTCAGCGGGCCGACGATCGCGCCGATCCGTCCGGCGGCGAGGACCGCGACGACGAATTCGGGGCAGGGCGGGGCCATGATGCCGATCCGGGCGCCCTTGCCGACCCCCAGCGCCAGCAGCGATTTCGCGACCGCGGCCGATTGCCGGTCGAGGTCGTGGAAGGTCACCCGGCGGCCATCGCGGACCAGCGCATCGGCCTCGCCATAGCGCGCCGCAAAATTTCGGATCAGGCCGGGGATCGTGGATCGGAAATCGGGTTCGGGGATCATCGCGCTCATGGCAGGCGGAATTCCCGCTGACCGAAATCATCGCTGATGATCTGACCGATCCAGACCTTTGGTTCCACGCCGCTCTCCCCGGCAAGCCTCTTTTCCCATGTCGCGCATCCGCGCGCCATCGCTTGCATCATCGGTATAAACAGATAGATGATATATACAACAAAAGCCTATCAGGAGCAGGATATGAACAACCCCGTCCCTCTTACCCCGAAGCCGGACCATGTCCCGGCCGAGCTGGTGGTGGATTATGATTATATCCGTCCCGACGGCCTGGAAGAGGTGGGGGTGTATAAGGCGGTGAAGCGCCTGCACGATGGCCCCGACATCATCTGGTCGCCGCGCCATGGTGGTCATTGGATGGTGACGCGCGCCGAGGACGTCAAATTCGTCCAGCTGAATTACGAGATTTTCAGCCATGAGGAATTCATGATCCCGCGCACGCTGATGCCGCTCAAACCGCTGCCGCTCGCGGTCGATCCCCCCAATCACGCGCGCTATCGCGCGGTTATCAACCCCGGCTTCATGCCCGGCAAGGTCGCCAAAATGCGCGACGATGCCCGCGAGTTGACGATCGAACTTGTCGAAAAGCTGCTGCCGCAAGGGCACTGCGAACTGCTCGGCGATTTTGCGCGGGTAATGCCGGTGACGATGTTCCTGCGTATCGTCGACCTGCCGCTCGACCGGCGCGAGGAATTTGTCGAATGGGGCATCGCGCTGATGTCCTCCTATGACCCCGCCGAAAGGCTCGCCGCGCAGATCCGCGTCCGCGACTATCTGAAGACCGTGCTCGACGAGCGCGACAATGGCGACGGCGACGATCTGTTGACCCGCGTCGCGGCGTGGCGCCGCAACCCGCGTTTCCAGTCGGAAGAGGAGGTGCTGTCGATGGCGAGCCTGCTCTTCTTCGGCGGACTCGACACGGTGGCGTCGGAAATAGCCTATATCGCCCATTATCTTGCCCAGCATCCCGAGCAGCAGCGGCGCCTGCGCGAAGAGCCCGAGATCATTCCCGCCGCCTGCGAGGAATTCCTGCGCCGTTTCGGCCTGTCGAACACCGGCCGCATCCTGACCCGCGATTTCGAATATAAGGGTGTGTTGTTCAAGAAGGACGAGATGATCATGGTCCCGAACAATTTGTCGGGGATCGACGATCGCGAATATGCTTGTCCGATGGACGTCGATTTCGATCGCAACGCGCCCGCGCACAACACCTTCGGCAATGGCCCGCACAAATGCGTCGGTCAGGGGCTGGCGCGCGCCGAGATCGAGATATTCCTCGAGGAGTTCGTCGGCCGCCTGCCCGAATTCCGGCTCGATCCGGACCGCAAGAATGTCGAACATTGCGGATCGGTGCCCGGCTTCGACGAGCTTTATCTTCGCTGGGACTGAGAGCCGCGCGTCAGCCGGCGGCGATCGCCTCGCCGCGATAGAGCGCCTCGACATCGGCGACGCGCTGGCGCTGCACTTCGCGCTGGTTGACATAGCCCTTGTCGGCGATCTCGTCGCCGGCGGGCGGCGCGATGAGCAGGCGCAGCGCGGCAACGCGGCGCGACTGGCCGCCCGCCGCGGCATTGTGGCGCGCGAGCCGCGCCGCGACATGCGCCGTGATCGCCGGATGACCGGCCAGCGCCGCGGCGTCGAGATCGTCCCCGGCCAGTTTGCGCGCATCGGCGATCCGCATCCAGCCGAGCGCGCGCACCTCGCTGCGTCCTTCGCCCGCGATCACGACATCCTGCAACAGCGGATCGAGCGCATCGAGCAGCGCCATGCGGAGCGCCCCGACATGGACCCAGGTGCCCGACGACAGCTTGAAATTCTCGGTGACCCGGCCGTCGAAGACGAGGCCGAGTTCGGGGCGTTCGGGATCGACGAAGCGGGCGGCGTCGCCGGTGCGATAAAAGCCCTCGTCATCGAAGGCGGCGGCGGTGGCCTCGGGATCGCTCAGATAGCCGGGGGTGACGGTCAGTCCCTTGACGCGGATCTCGAGCCGCCCGCCGGCGGGCGCCAGCTTCACCACATTGCCGGCAAAGGGCAGCCCGATCGGGCCGGTGGTTTCGAGCGGCCAGCCGACGATCGTCGTCCCCTGCGTCTCGGTCGTCCCATATTTGGTGATGATCGGAATCCGGCGCCCGGTGGCCGCGACCGCCAGCGCCTGCAGGCGGCGGAACACATCCTCCGACAATCCCGCCGAGCCATAGCTGAGGAAGCGCAGGTCGCGGAAAAAATGGTCGCGTAGCTCGTCGTCGGCCTCCATCGCGGTGACCAGTTCCGAAAAGAAGATCGGGGTCGAATTATATTCGGTCAGGCATATCTCGCGCAGGTTGCGGATCGATTCGGCGAACTGGCCGGGCAGGGGGCGTCCGTCGTCGATGTAAAAGCAGGCGGCCTCGTTGAAGATGTCGGCGGGCAGGGTGTTGTTGCCGCCGACATGGCTCCACGGCACCCACGACAGAAAGGCCTTGGCCGGGCTTTCTTCCTCTTCATGCGCATACATCGCCTGATGCTGCGCGACGATGCCGGTCAGGATACGCTGGGTCTGGATCACGCCTTTGGGCTTGCCGGTCGAACCCGAGGTGAAGATCGTCTTGGCGTGGGTGTCGGGGGTGATCGCGGCGAGCGACGCATCGACCGCATCGGCCGGCACGGCCGATATCAGATCGCCCAGCGCCAGCGTTTCGCCATCGGGAGCGGCCTCGTCGGTGACGAGGATCAGGTCGCCCCGTTCGTTGAGCGCGCACATTGCGGGCAGGAAGATGCGCCAGTCGTCGGCGTAGACCAGCCGCGGCCGGCATATCGCGAAGCAGTGCCGCAGCCGCGCGAAATCGCCGCCGGCCAGCGAGTAATTGACCGACACCGGCGCATAAGGCGCGCGCGCCATCTGCGCGGCGAGGTTGACGACCAGATGCTCGGGACTGCCCCCCGACAGGACCATGACCGACGCGTCGGGACCTATCCCCCGATCGATCAGCGCCTGCGCCAGCCCGCGCACCTGCCGCAAAGCGTCGCCGAACGACAGCCGCCGCCATTCGCCGCGGCCGCCGTCGGGCAGCAATTCGCGGCGCGCGACCAGCGGGCGATCCGGAAAACGCTCGGCGCGGTCTATGAACAGGTGCGGGATCGACGGCCACAGATCGGGCAGGCGGTAGCCCGGCGTGATCAGCGTCGAGCCGTCGTCACGATCCTCAAAGCGGCAGCGATGCGGTTCGAAAGGCAAAGGCGCATAATCCACCGTCAGGCCATGCTTCAGCCGACAGGCCCGATCAAGCCGCTTCGAGCAGCTTCCTGAGTTCGGGCTGGCTGGGTTTCATCGATGGCGTCCGCGGGAAATCCTGCACTTCGAGCAGCTTCGTCGGCAGCTGATAGGCGGTCAGCCGTTCGCGCAGATACGCTCGCAGTTCGTCGGCGGCGACCGACTGTCCCGCCTTCACGCGATATCCCGCCGCGGGGACCTGTCCCAGCCGCGGATCGGACAGCGCGACGACACAGGCTTCGAGGACGGCGGGATGGGTCTCCATCGCCTTGACGACGTCGTCGGGGATGATCTTGAACCCGCCGCGGATGATCGCATTGTCGGCGCGGCCGAGAATCCAAAGAAATTGTTCCTCGTCCATGCGCGCGAGGTCGGTCGTCCGGACCCAGTTCCGGCCATCGCCAAGATGTTTGGCGCGCAGTTCGAGCAGTCCCTTTTCGCCATAGGCCAGCGGCTCGCCGCTTTCGGGATCGACGATGCGGCCGTCGACGCCGGGGTTCATCTTGCCGACGCTGCCGCGCCGCTGGGCGCCCGATTTCAGGAAATCGGGGAGCGTCCACCCCGCGACCCCGCCCGCAAATTCGGTCGCGCCATAATTTTGCAGGACCGGGATGCCGAAATGCTCGTAGAACTGGTCCGCCAGCGCCGGATCGAGCGGCGCCGTCGAGGTGCGAAAGGCGACGAGGCTCGACAGCGCCTCCTTGGGCACCCCGGCGTCGAGGATCATCCGCAGCGCGGACGGCGGCGCGCCCGCGACCTTGGGCCGGTGCCGCTGCACCGCGTCGACAAATTCATCGACCCGGAAGCGGTCGAGCATGCACGACTTGCGACCCGCGGACAGCGTAACGAACAGGCTGAATATGCCGCCGATGTGCGAGAAGGGGGTGTTGGAAATGCTCACCGCCCGCGACAAGGTCGGCGGCGCATCGATATCGCGCTTTTCGAACACCGCCGCGTCGAGCACCATCTTCGAGAAATTGGCGGCTTTCAGCGGCACCCGCTTCGGCGCGCCGGTCGTGCCGCTGGTCAGCATCTCGATGCCGATCCCCGCGGCATCGCTGTGGAAATCGGTCCCGGTGCTTGCCATGATCAGACGCGCGGGCTGATCCTTGTCGCCGGTAATCTCGATCCCCAATGCGCCGCTTTGCGCGACCGCGTCGCGCACCGGCGCGCGCTGCCAGTCCTCGGTCTGGGCGATGATGACGGGAGTCTTCAGCGCGATGATATCGCTCGCCAGCTTTTCGTCGGGCAGCGCGGGGTTGAGGGTGACGACGCAGCGGTCGGAGGTGATCGTGCCGATGATCACCGCCGCCATGGGCGGGGTGTTGCGCAATATACCGCCGATGCGGGTGCCCGAACCGATTCGATGCTGCTGCAACAGCGCCTCGACCGCATCGATAACTCCGCTGAGGTCCCCCCAGCTGTGCCACTGCCCCTGATATTCGAGCGCCGGGGCGGCAGGGTCGATCGCCATGACGTTGCGAACGATCGAATTGAGCGTGGGCATGCTGCCGTAATCCTTGCGAGCGGTGGAAATTAATGTCTATCTGATTTATATGTATATGCCCTCGCTTTGCAAGCCATTCCTCATGAAATCAGGAAGCCGCCGTCGAGTGCCAGCATCTGTCCGGTGACGAAGCGCGCCGCCGGGGAGGCGAGATAGACGATGGCGCTGGCGACATCCTCGGCACGCCCCATTCCCAGCATCAACCGGCCGGGCTGGGTGGCCGGTCCGCCCAGCCGCTCCATATCGGCGGGCGGGTCGCCGACGGGCACGGCGCCGGGCAACACCGCGTTGACGCGAATGCCGTCATCGGCATGGTCGAGCGCCGCCGCGCGCACGAGGCCGTTGAGCCCCGCCTTCGACGCGCCATAGGCGCCATTGCCCTTCAGCACCGGATGGACCGATCCCATAGTCGACACCGCGACGATCGCGCCGCCGCCCTGTTGCTGCATGGCGGGAATCACCGCGCGCATGGCCAGAAAGGCACCGCGCAGATTGGCATCATGCACCTGATCCCATTGGTCGAGCGACATCGTCGGCAGCGCATAGGTGCCGATGCGCGTGACCGCATAGACCATCACGTCGATCCGGCCATGACGCGCGGCAAAATCCGCAACCGCGTCGGCGATCACCTGCTCGCCCGGCACGATATCGGCGATTTCGGCAGTGGCCCCCAGTTCGTTGAACAGCGCGGCGGTGGCCTCGCCGATCGGGGTGGCGCCGATGACCAGTATCTTGCGGTCGGTCACTCCAAAAATGCGTTCGAGCGTCATATCCCTCTCCCGATCCATTCGGCGGCGCGTTCGGCGATCATGATCGTCGGCGCATTGGTGTTCGCCGACACCGGTTCGGGCATCACCGACGCATCGACCACCCGCAGTCCCGCGATGCCCCGGACCCGCAAATGCGGATCGAGCACCGCCATAGGGTCGCCATCAGCGCCCATGCGGCAGGTGCCGACCGCATGATATCCGATGCCGCCCCATTGGCGCACATAGGCTTCCCACTGGTCGTCATCGGACGGCATGGGATCGGGTCGCAGCGTTCCGGTGATGATCGCGGCCAAGGCCGGCGTGCGGCAAAGGCTTTCGACGATCTTCAGCCCCGCGACCAGCTTGTCGACGTCGCTCTGCGCGCTTTGCAGCCGATGGTCGATCACCGGCTTGGTATCGGGATCGGCACTGCGCAGCCGGATTTCGCCGCGACTCTGCGGGCGCGCGACATGGAATCCGAACGAGAAGGACGGACGCTTCTCCACCACCGCATCGCCCTTGTCGTTGAACGAGACCGCGACGGGCAGCATCGACAGGATGATGTCGGGGTCGGCGAGGTCGGGATCGGTGCGGAATGCCGCCATGACCTGCACCGCCGGGGTCGTCAGCAGCCCGCGATGGAACAGCATGTAATTCAGCATGTGGCGTGCGAGCTTGAACGGGCCGAGCTCGGCGCTCATCGTCGGGATGTTGACGAGCTTCGCCAGGCTGACGCTGTTGTGCTCGCGCAAATTCCGCCCGACGCCGGGCAGGTCGCGCTGCACCGCAATACCGTGCGCGGCCAGCCCCGCCGCCGGACCGAGACCCGACCGCATCAATAGGGTGGGCGACAACAAGGTGCCGGCGCACAGCAGCACTTCGCCGCGCGCCCGGATGACGCGGCGCTCGCCGGCCACGCGCACCTCCACCCCGGTCGCCCGGCCGCCCTCGATGACGATCCGGTCGACATGCGCCTGGGTGACGACGGTCAGGTTCGCGCGGCCGCGCACCGGATCGAGATAGGCGCGCGCCGCCGAACAGCGCTGGCCGTCCTTTTGGGTCGCGAAGATCCGGTAGACGCCGCTCTGGCTGCCGTTGCAATAATCCTCGTTCAGCGGAATCCCGGCCTGGGTGAAGGCGTCGATGACATATTGGCCGACCGGTTGCGGATCCTGGATCGGCGAGACGCTGAGCGGGCCGTGCCGGCCATGCGATTGCATCGGCGGCCCGTGGAATTCCTCGGCCTTCAGGAAATAGGGGAAGACATCGTCATAGCCCCAGCCGGTGCATCCGGCGGCGGCCCAATGGTCATAGTCCGACCGTTCGCCGCGCATATAGACCTGGCCGTTGATCGCCGAACTGCCGCCGAGCGCCTTGCCCGCCGCCCATTGCATCGTGCGGTCGTTGATCGATGGGTCGGGTTCGGTCGGCAGGCACCAGTCGAACTGTTTGTGCCCCATCAGTTTCGCGGTGCCGGCGGGCATCCGGACGAGGAAATCGCGGCCTTCGCCCCCGGCCTCGAGCAGGATCACCCGATGCCCGGGATTTTCGCTCAGCCGCGCGGCCAGGACGCAGCCCGCGCTGCCCCCGCCCACAATGACAAAGTCCGCCTCGTCGTCCACGCCTCATCCCCTCAGCGCAGGTGCATCAGCACCTGCTTGATCTGCATGAATTCCTCGAGCCCCGCACGGCCGCCCTCGCGTCCGAAGCCGCTTTGCTTGACGCCGCCGAAGGGCTGGTTGGGGGCCATCGGCAACATGCCGTTGACCGCGACGCATCCGGCCTCGAGCGCGGCGGCGACCTTGTGCGCGCGCGACAGGTCGCGGGTGTGGAGATAGGCGCCGAGGCCGAAGCGCGAATCATTGGCCATCGCCACCGCGTCGGCGTCATCGTCGAACCGTACGATCGACAGCACCGGGCCGAAGACTTCCTCGCGGGCGAGGTGGCTGTCGTGCGCGACGCCGGCGAACACCGTCGGCTCGACGAAGCTGCCGGCGGCTAGGTCGCCCTGTCCGCGTCGACCGCCGGTGACCAGCCGGCCACCGCTTTCGGCCTTGGCGCGGTCGATCACCCCGATGATCCGCTGCGCGGCGGCCTCGTTGATGACGGGTCCGATGATGGTGGCAGGGTCGAGCGGATCGCCAAGCGCGTAGCTTTCGGCATGCGCGCGCACCCGGTCGACGAACTCGTCGAAGATCGCGCCATGCGCATAGACGCGCGTCGGCAGGACGCAGCCTTGCCCCGCCAGCGGGACCAGGCTGCAACCGGCGGCCATCGCCGCCGCGACATCGAGATCGGCATCGGCGAAGATCAGGTTCGCCGACTTGCCGCCGAGTTCCAGCGCGACGGGTTTCAGATGTTCGGCGGCGGTCCGCATCACCGCCTTGGCGACGATGTCGCCGCCGGTGAAGCTGATCTTGCCTACCGCCGGATGCGCGATCAGTGCCTCGCCCGCTTCGGCATCGCCAGGAACGATGTTCAGCACCCCTGCCGGAATCCCCGCCTCAAGCGCCAGTTCGCCAAAACGCAGCGCGACGAACGGGGTCTGCGTCGGCGGCTTGAGGACGACGGCATTGCCCGCCGCCATCGCCAGGATCGCGGTCATCGCGATCGCCACCAGCGGCGAATTCCACGGGATGATGACGCCGATCACCCCGATCGGCTCGTGCCGCGAATAAGCTAGTCCGGCGATGCCGAAGGGTTCGCTGTAGCTGCCCTCGATCTTGTCGGCCCAGCCGGCATAATAGCGGATCCACGACAGCGCGAGGCCGCTCGAATTGCTCGACAGCGGCGTGCCGCATTCGAGCGCCGCCATCCGCAGGAGCTTGGCCGCGTCGGCTTCGATCAGGTCGGCGAGGCGCAGCAGGCTATCGCGCCGCTTTTCGGGGCCGAGCGCCTGCCACGCCCGTTGGCCGAGAACCGCGGCGCGCGCCGCGGCATCGATCTCGCTGGCGCCGCCGATCAACACGCGTGCCTGAACCTGTCCGGTGGCGGGATTGACATGATCGCGGGCGCCGAGACCGGTCGTCGCCGGGCGCGTATCGCCGATCAGGGGACGGCTGTCGGAGAGCAGGTCGGTCATGCCATCAACCCTTGGTGAAGCCGGCGTCGACGAGCAGTTCGGCGCCGGTGATATAGCTCGCCGCGTCGCTGGCGAGGAACAGGATCGCGCGCGCCATTTCGATGGGATCGGCGATGCGCCCCATCGGGTTGCGCCCCGGGATCGTCGCCGGCCCCGCGATGACCGCGCCGCCCGCCGCCTGCGCCGCGCGCATCTTGTCGGGTCCGGGGGTCGCCATGCCGCCGGGCAGCACCGAATTAACGCGTATCCCGTCCTTGCCGAACTCGACCGCCGCCAGCCGGGTGATCGCGTCGACCCCGGCCTTCGCCGAGTCATAATGCATGTTGGGAAAGATCGTCGGATGCTGCGCGCTCATCGACGAGACATTGACCACCGATCCACCGCCGCGCCGTCGCATCTGCTTGACCGCCTCGCGCAGGCACAGGAAACTGCCGCGCGTACACACGGCGTGCATGATGTCCCATTCGGCGACCGACATGTCCATCGTGTTCGCCTTGCCGCGATAGGCGGCGTTGTTGACCAGCACATCGACGCCGCCGAACCGCTCGGCCGCGGTGGCAAAACCCGCCTGCACCGCGGCCTCGTCGGACACGTCCATGCCGATGCCGAGCGTCGGCCCCTTGGCCGCGAGTTCGGCGGCAACCGCGGCGGCGCCCTCGGCATTCAGGTCGGCGATCACGACGCTGGCGCCGACGTCGAGGAAAAGCCCGGCGGTCGCCTTGCCGAGCCCCGACGCGGCGCCGGTTATCAGCGCGACCTTTCCGGTCAGGGTGAAGGGCGCGAGGGCGGCGGACTCAAGGATAGTGTCGGTCATAGGGGGCTCCTCAAAACATCGGTCCGTCGAGCGCGGGAACGCAATAGGCGGCTTCGCGGCCGATCTGCGCCGCCAGTTGCGCGCGCAGGCTGGTGCGGACGGCGGGGGCGAGCGGCTCGGCGAGCGCCCGTTCGAACAGGCGTTTCCACGCGTCGTTGCGCGCGGTGAGATCGGCCATCGCGATATGACCGGGTTCGGCGTCGGCGGCGAGGGTGCGAACCTCGGCGGCGAGCGCCGGCGGAAATTCTCCCGCTTCGGCCAGCGTGGCCAGCAGGCGGCGCTTCTCGCGGCAATCCTCGACCAGCGCGGCGCCCTCCTGATCGAGGCGCAGGATGACATGGTTGATCAGCATGCGCGCGCACATCATCGCGCTTTTCGCATGCGGACTGCTGATTTCGGGTGCGACCAGCTCTTCGAGATTCTCGACGCAACCGCGAAGAATGTCCTGTGCTGAAGGATTCATCGCCTCAACCCTTCCCGAACTGTGCGGCGGCGGACAGGTTGGCCTGGATCATCACCGGATAGAGGCAACCGAGCGTAAGAAGTTGGACGCGGCGGTCGCGGCCGTCATTGTAGTTGCGCAAGGCCGAGTGCAACGCGCACGCGCCCTTGTAGCCCCAGAAGCGCCGGTACCAGCCGACCGCCTCCTGCGTCACCGGGTGCGGCGCGACGCTGTTGTAATAGGCGAGCGCGGCATCCTCGTCCCAAAATTTGGCGGTCGTCCCCATCGCGACGGCCAGGTCGAGCGCCGGATCGCCCAGGCTCGCGCCCTCCCAGTCGCACATGCCGACGATCCTGCCGTCCTGCCAAATCTCTTCGCCGATGCCGTTGTTCTCCTTGCGCAGGACGATACGCGCCGGGGCGGGGGGCGGGTTGTCGAGCAGCCAGCGACCGATTTCGCGCAGGCCCGGAAGCGGCTCCTGCGCGTGGCGGTCGAGCATCTCGAGATGCCGGACGACATCGTCCTTACCGCAATTCTCGGGGTCGGACGGAATGGGCAGCAGCTGGCCGAAGCCCATCGCGTCCCAGTCGAGTGCGTGGAGCGCGGCCAATTTGTCCATCTGTTCCTTGACGATGCCGATCTTCGCCGCTTCGGCTTCGTCGCCGGTCTCGCGAAGACAGGCTGGCTCGATCTCGCCATCGATCCATTCGCGGATCGTGAATTCGCGTCCCTCAAGCAGCCATTGGGGACGGTCCTCGTGCACCACCAGGCGCGGCACGGGCACCGCGGTGCCATGGAGCAGGCGATACACTTCGCTTTCGTCGCGGAGCGGACTGTCGGACATGCAGCCGCCGGGCGGATCGAGGCGGACGACGAATTTCTCGCGGCCCTTTTCGCCGTCGGCGTCCCAGGCGAGCGTGACCCACCAGGTTTCGCGCGACATGCCGGGATAGGAGCGCTTGACCGTTTCGAGGCGCGCCTTGGACCGATCCGGGAAAAGCTGTTGGAAATAGGCCGTCATCTGCGGCTCGTTGAGGGGTTGATAGAGGGGCATCGATTATCCCTGCGGCCGGTAGCGCGGGTGGGGGCCGGTAAAGCCGACCATCGAATCGGCCATGCCGGCGGCGCCGTTGAGGGTGATCGCCAGCGGATATTCGTGCGGCAGGACGGCCGGAAAGGTCACACGACCGCTGATGTCGCGCACGCTCGACGGATCGCTGACATCATAGGTCTCGCCTTCGACGATGCCGTCGCCGCGCCACGCGCCGAGCCCGCGCTGGTCCCAATAGCCGTTGTAATAGCCATAGCCCTGATAGACGAAACCGTCCGAGAGCGGCGTGCCGCGCAGTTCATACCGGTCGCCGCCGGCGGTGAAATCGAAATTCAGCGCCGTCGGTTTCAGCGTGCCGGGGACGAGGCCGATATCGACCGTCGCGCCGTCGATGGTCATCTCGCGCCATCCGTCGCCGTCGCGCCGCACCAACTTGCCGCCCGAATAGACGGTGCGGCCGCTATCGTCCTCCTGGATCTGGACGCTGCCATGGGTTCCGTCGTCGCAGGCGAAAGCCATGCCCGAAATCACCGACGTCACGCGGCCGCCCGCGACCGGCGCGGGCGGAGTCGGCGGCGGCGGACCGCCGACCGAGGGGCGGACGCCGAAGGATCGGTCGCGAAAGCCGAACCAGTCGACGATCTCGATCCGCGTCCCCTGCGCCTCCGCCCAGCCGTTGACCCTCCCGAACTGATAATAGCGCCGATAGTCCTCGTGCAGCACCCCGTTGATATGGCGGCGGTGATGCGGCTCGTCGAACGCCGGCAGCGTCGCTTCCCAATGCATGTCGAAAGACACGCCGAAATCATTCGGCTCGAGCAGCAGACGAAAGCTCTTGAGCCCCTCCTTGACGATATAGTCGAGCGGCCCCGCGCCGATCCGGCCGACATTCGGGCGCCAGGCGCGCGACGTCCGCAGATTATGCTGCTGCCCGTCGAGCAGGATCGTCCCGAAGCCGTCGAGCACATTCATATTCTTGTAGACGCCGAGGCCCGAGTTCACCTGCGCGCGATTCTCGGGATCATAGGCGACCCACCAATAGCGGTCGAAAAAGCGATGGTCGCTGCTGCCGGCACAGTCGAAATGGTCGGCGATCTGGTGATAGGGGTAATCGTCGAACGCGCTCAGCATGCATCTCTCCCATCGGCAGCCCCTGTCATATGAGGCCGTCCGGCGATCGTGAGTCCGGTTGAATCATGCTCACAATCGTATAAAACCTATATACCTTTAATCGGGAATCGATACAGAACACAAGTAGGGAGCAGGATATGGGACAATATGACGGCCGGGTGGCCGTGATCACCGGCGCCGGGCGCGGAATCGGGCGCGAAACCGCGCTGCTGATGGCGCGCGAGGGGGCAAAGATCGTCGTCAACGATCTGGGCGGCGGGCCGCAGGGCGGCGGCGGCGATGCCAGTTTCGCGCAGCAGGTCGTCGACGAGATCAAGGCCGCAGGTGGAGAGGCGGTCGCCGACACCTCGAGCGTCGCGTCGATGGCGGGCGGCCAGGCGGTCGTCGATTGCGCGATCGACCATTTCGGGCGGCTCGATTATCTGATCAACAACGCCGGCATCATCCGTCCGCGCCGGATCACCGAGATGAGCGAGGAGGATTTCGACATCGTCATCGCGGTCAACCTCAAGGGCTATTTCGCGACGATCCGCGCCGGGGCCGAGCATCTGAAGAAACAGGGCGGCGCGATCGTCAACTTCGCCTCCCCCTCGGGCTTTGGCCATTATGGCATGGCCAATTACAGCGCCGCGAAAGAGGGTGTCGTCGGCATGTCGCGCACCGTCGCGCGCGAATTGGCCGAATATGGGGTGCGCACCAACGTCATCCGCCCGATTTCGGGGCCGAGCAACATGAATATCCCCGAGGTGTACGAGACGCTCGGCTATGCGATGAACACGCTCAAGATTCCGCCGCTGTCGAACCACTGGATCGGCAACAGCGGCCCCGACGGCCGCCCGTGGAATGTCGCCGCGGTCGCGGCCTGGCTCTGTTCCGACCTGTCGGAAAACCTCAACGGACGCGAACTCTTCATCAACGGTGGCCATGTCGCGCTGGTGCAGGAACCCGAATATGTCCGCAGCCAGTTCGCGGTCGACGGCTGGACCTTCGAGGGCCTGTGCAGCGAAGGCACGACGCGCGCGCTGACGTGGGACATCCGCAACCGATTTACCGGGAAATAGGGAGGAAAAGGTGGTCCGCGTCGCTCAGACCCGGATCACCACTTTTCCGAAATGGGTTCGCGATGCGAGATGAGCCAGCGCCGCGCGAGCCTGATCGAAATCGAAGACGCGGTCGATCACCGGCGCGAAATTTTGCGCCGCGCAATCGACGAGGCGGACGAGATCGGCGCGCGATCCGACCGAAATGCCGCGGATGGTGCCCATCGTCCGCATCAGCGGCAGCGGGCTGATCGCGCTCATCGGATTGTCGAGCAGGCCGACCAGTGCAATCTCGCCCTCGGGCGCCAGCGCCGCCATCGAGCGGGGCAGGGTGCCCGCGCCGCCGACCTCGACCACACGATCGACCCCGCGCCCGTCGGTGAGTTCCAGAACCCGCCGGTCCCAGTCGGGGCATTCGCGATAATTGATGACGTCGCTCGCGCCCATGCCGAGCAGGCGCGCGGCTTTGGCCTCGCTCGATGTCGTGGCGATCACCCGGCATCCCCTGGCGCGCGCGATCTGCAGCGCGAACAGCGAAACCCCGCCGCTGCCCATGACGAGGACGCTGTGACCGGGGCCGACCGGCGCGCCGCGATCGAGCGCGGCCCAGGCGGTGACGCCGGCGCACGGTAGCGTCGCGGCCTGTTCGAACGACATCGAAGCGGGGATCGGAACCACGGTGCGCGCCGCCACCGCGACCTGCTCGGCAAGGACGCCGTCGACCGCGCCGCCGAGGTCGGTCGCGATCGCCGCAGGATTGAAGGGACCGCCGATCCAGCCCGGCCGGAACGGGATGACGACCCGCGTTCCGATCGCGACGTCGGTGACCGCCGATCCGCAGGCGGTGACCTCGCCCGCGGCGTCGGACCCGGGGATGATTCCCGGCTTGGGGCCGTAGGGCGAGGGGCCGAACACCATCATCAGGTCGCGCGCGTTGAGCGCGACGGCGCGGATGCGGACAAGCACATCGTGGGACCCGATCTCGGGAACCGGCGCGTCCTCGATCGCCAGATTGTCGAGCGACCCGTGATCGCGGAGGCGATAGACTTTCATCGCTGGGACCCGGCCGCTGCGTCAGGTGCCGGCGAGAATATCGACGTTGATGCCGATCCGCTCCTCGGGGATCGTCAGCGGCCGCTCGTACGAGCAGTCGCTGGCATCGCGCGCGGTCGTGCCGCTCTCGGCCAGCATCGCGCGCGCCGCCGGGCTGATCTGCGTCGCCACCGGCTGGCCGCCCCAGTCGGGGACGCATTTGCGCGCCGCGATGCGCCATTCGCCGCCGCGCTTTTCCATGCGGTCGACATAACGCCCGCCGCCGATCGTCAGATTCTGCCCGTTCGGATCGAGCGCGGCGAACATCCAATAGGTTTCGCAATGCGCCGTGTCGCCGTCGAGCTCGCAGCTGTGGTTGGTGATGATGTGCTGGTGGGTCGCCTGGGCGGTGGTGTGATAATGGTTCACCCACGCCCAGAATTCCTCCGGCCCGGCGACGACGAAGCCATGGTCGTCGACCGCGTCGGGGTGATAGGCCGACAGGAACAGGTCGCGGTCCATGCGGTCGACCCCGCGGCAATAGCGCGTCACGACCTCGCGGATCTTCTGCTTGTCGTAGAGTTCGCGCACCATCGCTTCGACGGAGGGTTCCATATCCGGCTCCTCAGTTCGGCAGGCGGTTCAGCGCATGCTGCGCCGCCACCCAGCCAAAGATGAACGACGGCGAGATGCTCGCGCCCGCGCCGGGATAGGTCTTGCCCATCACCGAGGCGGTCGAGTTTCCGGTCGCATAGAGGCCGGGGATCACGCTGCCGTCGTCGCGCAGCGCGCGCGCATATTCGTCGGTCAATATGCCGCCGAAGGTGCCGACATCGCCGGGAAACACCTCGATCGAATAAAAGGGCGCCCGTTCGATGACGCCCAGCGTCGGGCTCGGCTTGTGGGTGCGGTCGGCATAGACGAGGTCATAGGCCTTGTCGCCGCGGCCGAAATCGGGGTCCTTGCCGACACGGGCGAACCCGTTGAAGCGCTCGACCGTCGCTTCGAGGCCGTCGGGATCGATCCCGCGCAGCGCCGCGAGCTCGCGCAGGCTCGCCGCCTGTTTGAGGAAGCCGCTGTCGTACCAGACCTGCGGAATCGCGCCCATGCGAAAGCCCCAGCTGTATTTCTTGAAATAGGACGCATCCATGATCGCATAAGCGGGCACCGCGCCATGCGCGTAAAAGTCCTGCCCGTTCGCCATATAGGATTGCGCTTCGTCGAGGAAGCGCTTGCCCAGCTTGTCGACCAGGATGCAATGCGGCTTGGGCAGGTCGGGGACATTCATCAACGGCGCGCCGTCGGGCGGGACCGAGGTCGGAATCCACACCGCCTGATCGGTCAGGTCGAGCGCCGCGCCATGCGCGCGGGCGATCTCGATCATTTCGCCGGTGTCGCCGGGATTGGCGTTGGTCCAGGCGGTCGACGAGGGCTGCGGGCCATATTTCTTGCGGAGCTCGGCGTTGTGGGCAAAGCCGCCCGCGTTGATCAGCACGCCGTCACGCGCCTCGATCCGCCAGGGCTTGCCATCCTTTTCGGTCACCACGCCGACGATGCGGCCGTCCTGTTCGACCAGATCGCTGACCCCCGAATCGGTGCGGATATCGACTTTGTGGTCGAGCGCCATTTTCAGCATCCGCCCCTGGATCGCGGCGCCCGAGCCGACCTGGTGGATGCCGAGGATCTTGTTGCGTATCAGGCGCAGGCCGATCTTCACCATCGCGAGCTTGCCGGCCCAGGTCACCTTCATCAGCGTCAGATGCTTGGTTTCGGTGCGCTTGGCGGGAATGCCGAATTCGCCGCGGCGAAGCTTCGGATACCATTCCTTGCCGAGCGTCTTGATGTTGAAGATTTCGACGCCGAGCGAGCGGCCCTCGGCCAGCCCGCCAGGCAGATCGTCATGATAGTCCGACCAGCCGCCGTAGCGGACGAAGGGCATGCCCTTTGCTTCGAGATAGTCGACCATTCGCGGACCCATTTTCAGGAACATGTCCTTGCGCTCGCGCGACGTCGACGGGCCGACGTCGCCGACCGCCGAATCGAGGTAGGTGCGCGCCTTGTCCGCATTGTCGTCGATGCCTTCGCGCGCCTGTAAGGGGTGGTTCGGAATCCAGAAAACCCCGCCCGACAGCGCGGTCGAGCCGCCGACCCGGTCGGTCTTTTCGAGGATCAGCGGTTTCTTTCCGGCATCGACCGCGGCGATCGCGGCGAGCATCGAGCCGCCGCCGCTGCCGACGACGATGAAATCGGCACTCTCGTCCCACCCGCTCACTGGGCGTATCCATTCTCGACGAAGTCGTCGAGGCTGCGGTGGAAGTTGATGACCGCAATTTCCTGGCGCGGATTGGGCTTGGCACCCTTGAAGCCCTTCGACTTCATGCCCTTCTGGACCTGGCCCATATTCTGATAGTCCTGGGTCAGGATCAGGCCCCAGAAATCGACGTCGCTATGATCCTGGCTCCATTCATGCTCGACCTTCGGCACCTGCCCTTCGGGGTAGCGCTGAAGCGAATAGACATCCCAGACGCATTTGTCGGGGTCGTTCCCGAACGGACGCGCGCGATAGCCGAGCAGGCCGGTGGGACCCATCAGCATGATCTGGTTCGGGAACAGATGCCAGTCGACGCCTGCGGCATACATTTGCTCGGGCGTGATGCTCGGCCATTGCAGGCCCTGCGAGGCGGCATTTTCGTATATATACTGGCCGAATTTGGCGAGCACCTCCATCGGCGGGGTGCCCGGCGGCACTTCCTGTTCGACACGCCGCGCGGCAAAAACGGTCTGCACCGACGAACCGGCATTCAGCGTCGCCGCCATATCTTCCATATAGTCGCGGATGCCGGGGCGGATATCCTCGGTCGGCTTGCCATCGGTCAGTCGGGCCGAACGCGAACCCATCGGCATCGATTCCCAATAGCCAAAGTGCGAATGGCGCCCGCGCGCATAGCTTTGCGTCCAGTCGTCCATGTAGCGCAGCATCTGGTTGTGCGTCGTCTGGACATGATAGCCTTCGTTGAAGGCTTCGAGCGCGACCTTCCAGTTGCAGTCGAAAATCGTCGATTTGCGCCAGTGATAATTCATCCCGCCGATATCATAGGGGTCGAGATAGGCTTTCGCGGGCGCCAGATGCTCCTCCAGGCTGATGCTGTCGGGGTCCATGTTGATATAGACCCAGCCGCTCCAGCGTCCGACCTTGACCGGGACCAGGTTGAGGTCGTCGTCGGTCAGCGATTCTTCGGGCCATTCATGGCGATCGACGACCTTGGCGATCGTCCCGTCGAGCTTCCACGACCAGCCATGGAATTTGCAGAACAGGCGCGCGGCGTGGCCGCATCCCTCGGTAATCGTGCGGCCGCGATGCGGGCAGACATTGTAATAGGCTTTGATCTCGTCGGCGGCGACGCGGATCACGATGATCGACTGGTCGACGATGTCATAAGTATAATAATCGCCGACGTTGGGAATTTCCTCCTCGCGGCAGGCCATCTGCCAGACGCGATACCACAGCTTTTCCGCCTCGATTTTCGCGAATTCGGGGGAAATATAGTGATCGGCGGCAACGACATAGCCCGCGCCATCCTGCTGCAGTCCGTCCTTGGTCTGAACGTTCATCGAAATTCCTCTCCTCATGCCCATTCAGTGTACTGAATGGGCTCGCGTTCCGCAATGCCGATCGCGCGCCGACGTGCACCTTATCATCTAACTAGGTAATATGACTGTTTGCAAGAGGCGAGTCGATCCGGCTAAGCTTGCGCGGCGCGCGGTTTCGGGGCAAAAGGCGCCCAACCCCATAAAGGAATTAAACTTGTCTAACGCTTTTGTCGCAATACCCGTCGGCAATCGAAGCAATGCGGCGGCCGTTCGCGTTCCCAAGACCGCCGAACTGGTCGCGAAACAAATCCGCAACGCCATCATTCGCGGCGAACTCGTCGATGGCGATACGCTTCCCGCCGAATCGCATCTGATTGCCGAATTCGAAGTGTCGCGCCCGACGATCCGCGAGGCGGTGCGTATTCTCGAATCGGAGGGGCTGGTGACCGTCGCGCGCGGCGCGCGGGGCGGCGCGCGCGTCAGTTCGCCCAATTATGTGATGATCGAACGCGCCGCCGGGATCACCTTGCAGGCGACGGGCGTCACCATCGGCGACCTTTACGAGATGCGCACCCTGATCGAACCGCCCGCGGCGCGGCTGGTGGCCGAGCGCAACAGCGAAAAAGCGGTGCCGATCCTGCGCGCGATGATCGAAGGCGAAATGAGCCATATCAAGGACCGGTTCGCGATCACGTCGATGATCGCCGAATTTCACCGGGCGATGATCGACCTCGCCGGCAACAAGACGCTGATCATGTTCTCGCACGCGCTCAGCGGTCTGGTGAATGAACATCTGAACCTGGCGCAGCGGCGCAATTCGGTCGACCCGGAAATTTCGCTGAAACAGCTCCGGTTCGGCCTGAAATCGCATACCAAGCTTGTCGATCTGATCGAAGCCAGGGATGGCGCCGGCGCCGAAGAACATTGGAAGGCGCATATGGTCGCGGCGGGCAAAGTGTGGCTGGCGCAGGTCGGCCCCAATTCGGTGGTCGATCTGATCGACTGAAATTCCTCGCATATCACTCTCGACAGAAGCAGTGTAATTATATAACTGATTGCACTGATAAACGACTGTCTCAGGGAGTGTGATCGATGGCCAGCAAGCAGTTTGTGGCGAATCCAGCGGTATTGCTGGAGATTTATCAACGCGCCGCGTTGCTGAAAGCGAACGACGAGCGTGCACGGAAGGTGATTCTCTCGGGTCAGATCGCGATGGTCTATTATTCCTATCGCGGGCAGGAGATCATTCCCTCGGTGATGGGGCAGGTGCTGCGCGACGACGACAAGCTGTGTACCATCTATCGCGGCATCCACGACATGCTCGGCAAGGGCTTTCCCTTACGCGAACTCTGGGCCGAACTGGCTGGGCGAACCACCGGTTCGTGCAAGGGCAAGGGCGGGCCGATGCACCTGACCTATCCGCCGAAGGGGATCATGGTCACCACCGGCATCGTCGGATCGTCGGCGCCGATCGCCAACGGTCTCGCCTGGGCGGCGCAACTCGACAAGAGCGACCGGGTTTCGGTCTGCACCTTCGGCGATGGCGCGTCGAATATCGGCGCCGTCCATGAGGCGCTCAATCTGGCGGCGGTCTGGAAACTGCCGACGATCTTCGTCTGCCAGAACAATCTGTTCGCCGAGCATACCACCTTCGAAAAGATGACCGCCGGCGGCAATATCGCCGGCCGCGCCGAAGGCTATGGCATCCCGGGCGTCCGCGTCGACGGCAACGATCCCGAGGCGATGTATTCGGCCTTTGCCGAAGCCGTTGCGCGCGCCCGCGCCGGCGAAGGTCCGACATTGCTCGAATGCATGACCTTCCGCTTCCATGGCCACACCTTCGGCGACGACGACAGCTATATGCCCAAGGGGCAGAAAGCCGAGGCGATCGAGGCCGATCCCGTTCCCCGCCTCCGTGCGCGCCTGCTCGCCGACGGAATCGCGAGCGAGGATCAACTGGCGGCGATCGAGGCGGATATCGAGAAACAGATCGACGATGCGATCGAATATGCGCTTGCCTCGCCCTGGCCCGAACGGGACTCCTTGCGCTTCGACGTATTCGCGCAGGAGATCGCAGCATGAGCGCGGCGGAAAAGGCGGCGAAGCCGAAAGTCACCATCATCGAGGCGATTTCGAAAGCCTATCAGGACGCCTTTGCCGACGATCCGACGGTGATCACGCTGGGCGAAGACCTCGCCGATCCCGAGGGCGGCGGCATCGCCAAGATCACCAAGGGGCTTTCCACGACCTTCGGCGACGACCGTGTCCGTTCGACGCCGATTTCGGAACAGGCGATCATGGGCGCCGCGATCGGCGCGAGCCTTGGCGGCTACAAGCCGATCGCCGAGATCATGCTGATGAACTTCACGACCGTCGCGATGGACATGATCGTCAACCATGCCGCGAAGCTGCGCTTCATGTCGGGCGGGCAGACGAGCGTGCCGATCGTCATCCGGACGATGACCGGGCTGGGCTTCGGTTCGGGCGGCCAGCATTGCGATTATCTGGAGGCCTGGTTCGCGCACACGCCGGGAATCAAGGTCTGCGCGCCGTCGACGCCGGCGGACGCCTATGGCCTGCTCCGCGCGGCGATCGACGATCCCGATCCGGTGATCTTCATCGAGAACCTGCCGACATACCGGACCCCGATGGCGTTCGAACTGCCCGACAGCAGCCACCGCGTCCCGCTGGGCAAGGCCGCGGTGCAGCGCGAGGGCAGCGACGTGACGATCGTCACCTATGCGCGCATGGCGGTGCTGGCTCGCGCCGCCGCCGATCAGGCGGCCGAACAGGGGATTTCGGTCGAGGTGGTCGATCTGCGCACCATCGCGCCGTGGGATCGTGAGACGGTGCTGGCATCGGCGCGCAAGACCGGTCGGGTGATCGTCGTCCATGAAGCGGTCAAGCAGCATGGCGCCGGCGCCGAAATCGCCTCGGTGATCAACGAGGAACTGTTCGGCGCGCTCAAGAAACCCGTCAAAAGGCTCGGCGGCGCGTTCAGCGCGGTGCCCTATTCGCGGCCGCTCGAAACCGCCTATGCGCCGGATACCGACACGATCCTCGCCGCCATCAAAGACATCGTCAGCTAAGGAGGCCCCCAAGTGGCTGTGCAAGTGACCATACCGAAAATCGGCTTTTCAATGAACGAAGGCATTCTCGCCGAATGGATGGTGGAGGACGGTGCCGACGTGACCGAAGGCCAGCCGCTTTATGCGCTGGAGGCCGACAAATCGACGAACGAGGTCGAGAGTCCCGCGAGCGGCAAGATCCGGATCATCGGCGAAGTCGGCGAAACCTATGAGGTCGGCGATCTGATCGCGGAGATCGGCTAGCGGGGCGCGGCGCTCAGTCGTCGAACCCGACGAAGGTCGCCGCGTCCTCGACGGCTTTGCGCGTCGAGACCACGGCATTGGCGGGGAAGCTCTCGTCGGGCCAGCCGATCGCGATACAGATCATGATCGTCTGGTCGTCGGCGATCCCGGCCTCGGCGCGCACCACCGCCGAATGCATGATGCCCTGGCTGTTGATCACGCAGCCGAGCCCGCGCGACCAGGCGGCATTGACGATCGCCGTCGCGACCGCGCCGCAATCGAAGGGTGCGATGTCGCTCCCCACCAGCACCCGGTCATAGGTGACGACGATACAGGCCGGTGCATCGAATTGCCGGAAGCCGCGCAGCACCCAATCCTTGCGCTTCGGCTTGTCGTCGCGTTCGATCCCCATCGCGCCGAACAATTGCTTGGCCACCCCGACCTGGCGTTCGCGGTGGACGCCGTCGTAATTCTCCATGCTGCGGAATTCGCGGGTGTGCGGAATGCGATCGAGATTGCGCTGGGTGTTCCCGGCGCGAATCCGCGCCAGCGGCTCGCCCGTCACGACATAGAAATTCCACGGCTGGGTGTTGAGCGACGAAGGCGAGCGCATCGCCAGCTCCAATATCTCGACGATGAGCGACCTGGGTACCGGATCGGGCTTGTAGCCGCGAATGCTCCGCCGCCCGTTGACCACCTCGCTATACGCCTGCGCCAGCGCTGCTCTGTCTTCCATTGCTTAATCCACCGTTGCGCCGGCGCCGACCGGCGCCGCGTCGATATTGACGAAAATCATCTTTGCGATCTCTGGCCCGCGATTGCGCCACGCGTGCAGGACGCCGCGGTCGACGATCAGGTCGCCGGGCACCAGATCGACTTCGCCGGTCTGGGTGACCAGGGTGATCCGGCCCGCCAGCATGACGCCATAGTCGAGCGTGTCGGTCGCGTGCATGCCGGGTCCGAGCAGTCCGTCGCCCGGATCGAATTCGACGATCAGGAACTTGGTGCCGCCCCGAGCAAAGGCGAAAGAATAGGCGGCGTCGGCTGCGTCGGTGTCGCTGCTGTTGTCCGCCGGCGACCGGTCGCTCTGCCACAGCGATGTGACGCGGACACCTGCCGCTGCGGTGACGAAGCCCCCGGGGCCATCGAACAGGATGCACGACCGCCCCGTCGGATCGAGCCCGGTCACGATGCGGCGATGACCCGTGCGCTGCGCCTCGCCGGTCACGGCAATCGGTCGCCGCGCCGGATGGCGTCCTTGCCGCCGTCGGCGAAGATCGTTTGCCCGACGATATAGCGATTGTCGGGACCGGAAAGGAAGCTGAGCAGCGGCGCGATGTCTTCGGCTTCGGCATAGCGATCGACCGCGATCGGCGTCGCTTCGGCCAGCATTGCGCGCCCCTCTTCGGTGGCGAGGATCGGCCGGGTGATCCGGGTCAGCACCGTGCCGGGCGCCACCGCGTTGAGCAGGATGCCCGCGCCTGCCCATTCGGGACGGATCGCGTGACGTCGGACCCAGCGGCTCAACGCGACCTTCGTCGAGGCATAGACCAGCCGCGGTTCTTTCGCCGCCAGATGCAGGGCGTGCGTCTCGTCGCCCGCAAGGCAGGCTTCCACCAAGTCTTCATCATGGCCGAGGATGATCGAGGACGAGGAGACGGCAACCGCGCGCGGGGCTTCGGCCGCTGCGAGCAGTTCGCGCACGCCTTCGAGCAAGGCGATCGTGCCGAAATAATTGACCCCGACCATCGCCGCGGTGTCGGCACCGGCCAGTCCCGCGCAGGCGATGACGCCGTGCAATTTCCCCTCGCTCCGCTCGCCCACCGCCTTCAGCGCCGCCGCCCGGCCGCCGGGTGTCGCGAGATCGGCGATGATGTCGGCATCGTCGAGATCGAGCCCAATCGGGTGGTGCCCTTCCTCGCGCAGCCATTGGACGGTGGCCGCGCCGATGCCGCGCGCCGAACCGGTCACCAGAATATTGCGCTGTGCCCTAAACACCGAGCGCGCCGAAGCTGTCGAGATCGACCATCGCCATCGCGAAGCGCGTCGCGGCGGCGGTATTGTTCGCCTCGGTCTGGAAATGCGATCCGTTGAGCATCCAGATCAGCAAGCCCCACACGACGTCGCGGCGATAGGCGGCCCACGCGTCGTCGAACGACGGCGGAGCCACGCCATGATCCTTCAGGCAATTGAGATAATGGTCGAGCAACGCGGCTTCCCAGCGTCGCCGGTCGACGAGGTCGAGCCCGGCGATCAGGAAATAGCTGACGTCGATCGACCAGGCGCCGAGACGCGGCTGTGAATCGAGGAAACCAGCAGTGCCGTCGGCATCGACGTAGAGATTGCCGAGGTGCATATCGCCATGATTGATGACCCGCGCCTGCGTTTCGTGCGCCGCGCGCATCGCCCGGTGCGCGGCGCGGATGCGCGGCGGATCGAGTAGCATGCGCGGCATCGCCGCCCCGCGCGGTGCGGTGGCATAGGATTGAAACTGGTCGGGCGTCAGCAACAGGCCGAAATAATGCGCCATCGATTCTTCGCTGGTGCCCGGCACCCACGAAAAGCGCGTCGCGAGCTCGGGCGCATTCCACCATCGGGCGTGGAGCTTGGCGAGGCCCGACAGAAACGCCTTCGCCAGGTCGAAGCCGACCGGCTCTTGCAACGACAGGAAACGCACGTCGCGCCGGCACAGATCCTCGAGGATGACGAGCGCCTTGCCTTCGTCGTCGATGACCGCGGCCAGGCAATCGGGGACGTTGAGCCCGGTCGTCGGCATCAGGTCGTGATAGGCGTGATATTCGTTGACGTGCATCTTGCGCATGGCGGGGCTGTGCGGCTCGAACCCCGCCTTCATCAGCATCGTCGGGGGCAGGTGGGGGCGGTCGCCATGGACCGCCAGTCGTATCTTGGTGCAGGCGCCGTGGATCAGATCGACAGTATCGACCCGGTCGATCCGTACTCCGGGAAAGCGCGGCGCGAGCGCCTCGCTCAGCCAGGCGGGCGTCACCTCCGCAAGATTGTCAGGAACCCGCATCGCAATACTAGCCGGCATCGGCGAGGATAAGCTCACCGGCGCGCGACGCCATCGCCATCGCGGGCGCATTGGTGTTGCCCGACACCAGCGACGGCATCACCGAGATATCGACGACGCGCAGCCCCGACACACCGCGAACGCGCAGGCTGGTGTCGACAACCGACGCGTCGTCGGTGCCCATCCGGCAGGTGCCCGCCGCGTGATAGCCGCTGCCGCCGATCCGGTGATAGGCGTCGATGATCTCGTCGTCGGTCTCGATGCCGGCGCTCGGGTCGACCTCGGCGACGACGAACGGCGCGAGCGCCGGCTGGGCGAAGAGGTTGCGGATCGCGCGGAACAGCGCGACCGACACGCGCCGGTCGTAATCGGTCGCCAGATAATTGGGATCGATGATCGCCGGCGTCGCGATATCCGGCCCCGCGATCAAAATGCTGCCCTGGCTTTCGGGGCGCATCACATAACCGCCGCACATCGCGCCGTGGAAATCGTGGAGCGACAGGCCCGGGGTGCGGCTGTCGATCGACATCGGCCCCATGCCGAGCTGGGCGTCGGGTCGCCCGCTGCCGGGCTCGGTGCGAATGAAGCCGCCGACCTCGAACGCCGCCGACGTCAACGGTCCCGATTTGAACAGGAAATAGCGCAGCGCGCTGAGATAGAGGCCGAGGCCTTGAAAGGAGGAATTCTCGCTGCCGCCGCGCAGCCGGTATTGCGCGCGGAGCAGGCGGTGCTCGCGCATATTGTGGCCGACCCCCGGCGCGTTGTGGAGCACCTCCATGCCGACGCTTTTCAGATGGGCGGCGGGGCCGATGCCTGACCGCTGGAGCAGTGTCGGCGAGTTGAGCGCGCCGGCGCTCAATATCACTTCGCGCGCGGCGATATCCCGTTCGCCCGAAGCGTCGCGGATGCGCACGCCGGTGATCCGGCTGCCCTCATGCGTCAGCCGCAGCACATCGGTGTCGGTCACGACCGTGACATTGGGCCGCTGCATCGCGGGGCGCAGAAAGACTTTCGCCGCGCTCTGGCGCTTGCCCTTCCAGATGTTGCGCGGCTGATAGCCGAAGCCTGCGCTGTCGAGCGAATTGAGGTCGTCGACGGTCGGCACCCCCATTTCGGCGGCGGCCGCGATCATCGCCTCGAGCACCGGCAATTTTGTCGGGTGGACGGTGATGTTCAGCGGACCGCCGGTCCCGCGCATATCGGATGCGCCCAGTTCATGATTTTCGAGCGCCTTGAAATGCGGCTTGAGGTCTGCCCAGCGCCAGCCTTCGCAATCCCACTCGTCATAGTCGCTCGGCTGGCCGCGGACATAGACCATGCCGTTCAGCGAACTCGATCCGCCGAGCGCCTTGCCGCGCACCCAATATTCGGGCTCGTTATGGCCGCCGGTCTTCTTCGCGACATAGGCATGGGTGAGCTTCGGATCCATCAGCGTCCTGCCGAAACCGCGCGGCATGTCGATCAGCGGGCTGGAATCGACCGGGCCGCTCTCGATCACCAAAATCTTGTGGCGGCCGCTGCGGCTGAGGCGTTCGGCGAGCACGCAGCCCGACGATCCGGCGCCGACGATGATATAGTCGAACGGTCCCATCGCTCAGATCTCGACCATGTCGAATTCGGCCTTCACCGCGCCGCAGTCGGGGCATTTCCAGTCGTCGGGAATATCCTCCCACGCCGTGCCGGGTTCGATGTCGCCCGCCGGGTCGCCGTGTTCCTGCTCGTAAATCCAGCCGCAGTTCATGCACATCCACTTCTTCATGGGCCGTCTCCGTTAGCTGTCGAACCTGACCCACAGATGCTCGGGTACGCGCAGCAAATGTCCCCGGATATCGGGGCCGGGCTTGTCGGGATCGAGCCGGAGGCCCGGCAGCCTGTCGAAGATCGCATTGAGCGCGCGCGTCATTTCGACCCGCGCCAGATGCTGCCCGATGCACAGATGCGGGCCGCTCGCAAAGGCGATGTGGCGCGTGCTGCGGTTGCGGAAGATGTCGAAGCTGTCGGGATTTTCGAACTTGCGCGGATCGCGGTTGGCCGAGGCAAGCACCAGGTTGATGAAGGTCCCCGCCTTGATCGTTATGCCGTCGATCTCGCTATCCTGCGCCGCATAGCGGAAGGTCGAGGTCACGGGCCCTTCCCAGCGCAGCGCCTCGTCGATCGCCTGCGGGATCAGGCTGCGGTCGGCGGCGACCGCGGCCAGTTGCTCGGGATGCGTTAGCAGGCCGGTCAACAACACGCTCGTGCCGCGATAGGTGGTGTCGCCGCCGGCGTTCATCAGCTGGCGAAGGAAGGAGATCAGCACATCGTCGGGCAGCCGCTCGCCGCCGACCTCGACCGTGGCGAGGTGGCTGATCAGGTCGGTGCCGGGATTCTCGCGCTTGCGCGCCAGCAGCGCGCCAAAGAAGGTGCCGAGTTTCGTGCTCGCCTCGGGACCTTGCGGCAGGCCGATCGACGACAGGATCTGCGCGATCGCCAGCTTGTGGAACACCGGCGCCTGATCGGGTTCCAGCTCGACCTGCGCATAGATGACCTGGAACGGATAATGGTGGGTGAATTCCTCGATCAAATCGGCTTCGCCGCGCCCGACGAACTCGCCCATCAGCCGGTTGACCACCGGATCGACCACCGTCTCGCCCCATTGGGTGACGATCTGCGGCAGGAACGCCTTCTGGAATATCTTGCGGTAATGGGTGTGTTCGGGCGCATCCATCACCGTCACCGTGTTGCCGAACGAGCGGCCGAGGTTGCGCCGGAACGCTTCCTTGTTGGTGAAGATTTCGGGCTGGGTCAGCACCTTCATCACCGCGTCGTACCCCAGCACCATCACCTGCGGCAGATGCCCCATCTGCGCGTCGGGAACGTCGGTGAACTGCATGCGATAGCTGCCCTCGACGACCGCGCCCTGCGCCATCAGCTCGTGGATGCGCGGGTAGGGATCGGGGCAGTTGCCCGTCGACAATTTCTCGACCAGGAACGGGTCGAAACTCTTGTCCTCGAGATCTTCGAGACGGGGCATCGCGGTCATGATTTCCACTCCAGGCCGAGCGCCGCGACCACGGCCTTGGAAATCGGCAGGATCGGGTCGTCCTGCGGGTCGCGCGCGTTGAACATGCGGTTGTGGCAGATCGCCACGGCGAGGTGCTGGTCGGGGTCGGCCCAGCCGATCGAGCCGCCGGCGCCGGGATGCCAGATCGCGCGCGGGCCGCTGACGCGGTGGCCGCCCAGCCAGTATCCGCCGGTGCTGATCGGGATCGGAATGCCGAACATCACCGGGTCGGGTTCGTCGCCATTGTCACGGATCGTGGAGAAGCCCGCGACGCGGTCGGCGGACAGCAGGCGCACCCCGTCCAGTGCGCCGCCGCCCGCCAGCATCGCCCAGAAGCGCGCTTCGTCGCGGGCGTTGAAGATGCCGCCGACCCCGGCGATGCACGCCCGCTGCACCTCGGGCCGCGCGAACACCGGCGGCACCAGGTCGACCGAGGCGGGCATCGAGCGGGCATAAAGCGTCGCGGCGGGGGGCGGGGGATCATTCTCGTTGCGGTTCGACATGACGGCTACGCGATCGGCGACCGTGTCGGGGATGCCGATCCACAGGTCCTTCAGGCCGAGCGGCGCGTTGATCTCGTCAAGCACGAACTGGCGGAAGTCGCGGCCTTGGGGGTCGCTGCGTCGGACGATCTCGCCGATGATCCAGCCGAAGGTCATCGATTGATAGAGTGTCTTCTCGCCCGGCGGCGCGAGCGGCTCCATCGCGGCGATCGCGCCAGTCATATACTCCCAGTCGCACATCGCCTCGGGGGTCACGCCTTCGGGCATCAGCGGGACGCCGGCGCGGTGGGTGAGAGCGTGGCGCACCGTCGCTGCGGACTTGCCGTTCTGCGCGAATTCAGGCCAGTAATCGGCGATCGGCGCGTCATAATCGATATGGCCGTGCTCGGCCTGGATATGCAGCGCGGTCGCGGCGACCGCCTTCGTTACCGAATAGACATTGTACAAGGTGTCGGCGTCGGCCTTGCGCCCCGACGCGGGGTCGGCGAGGCCATCCCACAGGTCCAGCACCTTGGCGCCCTTGTGATAGGCGACGACATGCACCGCCTCTTCATGCCCCGCATCGATCGCAGCGCGGATCGCGGCGCGGACGCCGCTGTCGTCGATGGCCATCACACCGCCCATTTCAGATAGAGTTTGTCGACGCCGTTGACGCTGCCGGCGGCAAAGACCGGCGGACGGTCGGGGTCGATCTCGAAATCGGGGATCGCGGGCAGCCATTCCTCGAGGAAGATGATCAGTTCGCGCCGTGCCAGCACATTGCCGGGGCAGACGTGCGGCCCCGCGCCGAATGCGGCGTGCTTGATCTCCGACGGCTTGCGGTGGAAATCGACGACCTCGGGGTTGGCATTGATCCGGTCGTCCAGGCCATAGAGGCATTTGGGCATCTGGATCATATCGCCCTTTTTGAATTTCAGGCCCTTATAGTCATAGTCTTCGGTTAGCTGCCGCGCGGTGTTCGGCAGGCCGTAGCGGCGCAGGAATTCCTCGCAGGCGACCTGCGCCAGCTTCGGATTTTCGACCAGTTCGCGCCGATGGCCGGGGTTCTTCGCCAGGAAATGCGCGACGAAACCGATCTGCGACGCGACCGTATCGAGCCCGCCGACGAGCACCAGCAGCGACATCGCCATGATCTCGTGCGGGGTCAGCGCCCGTTCGCTGACCTCGCCGTTTACGATCATCCCGAGCAGGTCTTCGCGCGGGTTCGCCTTGCGGTCCTCGATATGCCCCATCAGATAGCCGGCGAGTTCGCCCTGGGTCCGGGCCTTGAGCTCGATGTCGTTGCTGCGGACCGCGATTTCGGCGCGCGGCAACAGGAAGTCGCGATCGCTCAGCGGCAGGCCCATCATCGTCAGGAAGACGTTGATCGGCAGCACCTTGGCAAAATCGTCGATGAATTCGCATTCGCCGCGCGGCTTGAGTGTCGCCACCAGTTCCTGCGCGGTCTCGCGCGCGACTTCGGAATATTGGCGGACCTTCTGCGGGGTGAAGCCGGTCATCAACAGCTTGCGATAGGGGGTGTGGTCGGGCGGATCGAGCGACAGCGGGATCGATTTCATCCGGCCTGGGTTGAGCGGGATGTCGAACTCATTGTGGCTGAAATGTTCGTGATCGACCTGCATCACCTGGATGTCGGCGGCGCGCGTCGCGATCCAATAACCGCCATAATGCGGGGTCCAGACGATGTCGGGACCCTTGTGGAGTTCGGCCCAGGCGAGCTGGATATCCTCGGCCTTGCCGGCGAGCGTGTAGAAGTCGAAATCGACCACCAGTTCGGGCGGCACATTGTCGGGGACCGCGACTGTCTGCGGCATCGCTCGCTCTCCTCATCCCATTGATACGGTCCTGGAGACCGTCGTTTGTTCTAAGTCTTATGGCGCCCAAAGAGGCGGGTCATCCACAGTTCTGACGTTTGGACATAATTTGTCAATTCGTTTTTGGCCGCTCCCGGGGTGGCCATCGGTTGCCGAAGGGGCAAGGGCGGCCTGTCTGGCTTTCCCCGAATCCGGCGCCGACAAACCTGCGCCTAGGCTGCTGCATAATCAAGTGACTTAGTTATCTGATTATCACGTTTTCGATTGACTCTTGGCGGCCGCAGCATTTGAAGGAGGGTAAGCGCTAATCATATAGAGGATTGAGGATGGAACTGGGCTTCGGGGCGGAGTATGACGCCTTTCGTCAGGAGGTGCGGGACTTCATCGGCCAGCATTGGCCGCCCGCCGACGGCAATCTGAAATCGCGCGAGAACGAGCGGGCGTTCGTGATCGCGGCGACCGAGCGTGGATATCTGCACCGTGCGATCCCCAAGCGTTTCGGCGGCAGCGAACAGGCAGCCGACATCGGCAAGGCCGAGATCATTCGCGAGGAACTGACCAAGGCGCGCGCGCCGGCGGGCCGCATTCCGGGCAATGGGCTGGTCGTCCCGACGCTGCTCGAATGGGGCACCGAGGACCAGAAGGACCGCTTCATCGCGCCGACGCTGCGCGGCGACATCGTCTGGGCGCAGGGCTTTTCCGAACCCAATGCCGGGTCGGACCTCGCATCGCTGCGCACCAAGGCCGAACTCGTTGGCGACAAATGGATCATCAATGGTCAGAAAATCTGGACCACCCACGCGCACAAGGCGACGCACATGTTCTGCCTCGTGCGCACCGAACCCGATGCGCCGAAACATGCCGGTATTTCCTATCTGCTCATCGATATTCGGCAGCCCGGCGTGACCGTGCGGCCGCTGGTCCAGATGACACGCCAGAAGGAATTCAACGAAGTGTTCTTCGACAATGCCGAGACCCCCGCCGACATGTTGGTCGGCGAGCGCGGTCGCGGCTGGAACGTGACCCGCTCGACGCTGAAACACGAACGGTCGGGCATTTCGTCGATGACGTGGAGCCTGTCGATGTTCCGCGACCTGGTGAAGATGGCGAAGGAGGTTGAGCGCGACGGGGCGCCCGCGATCAAGGATCCCCGCATTCGCGAGGAACTCGCCGCGATCGAGGGCCAGTTGATGTCGCTCACTTATTCGACCTATCGCGCGACATCGCACGACATGCACGACCGCGACATCGGACCGTTTCAGACGATGCCGAAGCTCTATATGACCGAGCTCGCCGGGCGGATTTCCAGGCTCGCGCGCGATATCATCGAGGATGATTTCACCGACATGGGCGGCGCGCGGCTGAAATGGATCGAGCGTTTCATGATCTCATTGTCGATGTCGATCGCCGGCGGCACCTCGAACATCCAGCGCAACATCATCGCCGAACGGGGGCTCGGCCTGCCGCGCGACCGGTCGCAGGGGGCGGGCGCATGAACTTCCTGCTCTCCGACGACCAGCTCGCGCTGCTCACCTCGATCGAGGATCTGCTGCGCGACCGCTGCGATTCGCTTCGCGTCCACAAGATTTTCGACGTCGAGGGCGAGGCGCAATATGATTCCGAGCTATGGGCCGCGCTCGCCGATATGGGCCTGCCCGCGATCTTCGTACCCGAGGAGCAGGGCGGCCTCGGGCTGGGCATGGTCGACCTCGCGATCGTCGCCGAACTGCTCGGCGCCTATGCCGCGCCGGTGCCCTGGCTCGGCCATGCGCTGGCGATTGTCGCGATCGCATTGGGCGGCAGCGATGCGCAAAAGGCCAAGTGGCTGCCGCGGCTCGCGGCAGGCGAGATTTTGGCCACCGTCGCTTTCGGCGAAGGCAAGGGCGCCTGGCTCCCGGGGGAATGGCAATTGTCGGCGGCTGGCGGACTGATCGGCACCAAATTGCTGGTGCCCAATGCCGCGGAAGCCGATCTCATCGTCGTCGGCGTGGCCGAAGGGCTGGCGCTGGTCGAGAAGGGCGCGGCCTATAGCACGCAGCGGATCGACAGCGGCGATCGCACGCGTCCGGTCGATACAGTGGTTTTCGACGGCGCCGAGATCGAGCTGCTCACGGACGGGCTGGCGGTGCGGGACCGTCTGATCGACGCCGCCGCGGTCCTGATCGCCGCCGATGCCTTTGGCGGCGCCGAGCGGTGCGTGACGATGTCGGTCGACTATGCCCGGGTGCGCGAACAATATGGCCAGCCGGTCGCGGGCTTTCAGGGGCTGCGCTACCAACTCGTCGAAATGGCGCTGGCGACCGAACCGGCGCGTGGGTTGTACTGGTATGCGGCGCATGCGTGGGATGCGCTGCCCGAGAAGGCCGCGCATGCCGCAGCGCAGGCAAAGGCGCATCTGACCGACACCTATCTCCAGGTGACGCGCGACACGGTCGAGGCGCATGGCGGCATCGGCTTTACTTGGGAGCATGACACGCACATCTATATGAAGCGCGCCATGCTCGATTGGGCATGGCTGGGTTCGCCCGGCCGCCATCGGCTTCGCGCGGCGGATCTGGCGGGCTGGTAGATGGACCAAGTGCAGGATGTCGTTCTCTATGCGGTTGAGCGGGGCGTTGCGCGGATCACCCTCAACCGTCCCGACCGGCTGAACGCGTCCAACGGTTTATTGTCGCGCGGCCTGACCGCCGCTTTCACCCGCGCCGCCGCCGATCCCGCGGTGCGGGTCGTGCTGCTGACGGGGGCAGGGCGGGCGTTTTGCGCCGGCGCCGATCTGCAGGTTCTCGACGAACTTTCCGATAATCCGGCGGCGCAGAATTCGGGGTCGGGCGGCCTGCGCTATGACGGACTGATGTCGATGCCAAAGCCCGTCGTCGCCGCGATCCATGGTCCCTGCGCGGGGATTGGCCTCGCGCTTGCCTGTTCGGCCGACATTCGCATCGCCGCCGACGATGCGGTTTTCGTTGCTCCGTTCGCCAAGCTTGGACTGTGCGCCGAGGGCGGGCTGGCGTGGCTGTTGTCACGATTGATGGGCCCGGGCAATGCCGCCGAAATGCTGCTCTCCGCGCGCAGGATCGCCGCCGACGAAGCCTATGCCAAGGGGCTTGTTTCGCGCCTGCTGCCGCTCGCGGGTTTTCACGATGCGGCCTTGGCCTATGCGGTCGAACTGGCGCAAGGCGCGCCGTCGAGTTTCGCGCTGATCAAGCGCCAGCTTGGCGATGCGAGCGGCGAGGATTTCGAAACGGCGCGCGCGAATGCGGCAGAGCTGGCGCGCGAAACCCTTCATGGCAGTGATTTCGGTGAGGCGCTGGCGGCGAAACGCGAAGGGCGGCCGGCGCGCTTCACGCCCGTCACCGCGACCTTCGCGCCCCCAATAAGCGAGAGTTAGATCATTCGAGCTTCATCAGATGCTCGGTCCGGTAAACCTGCAGCGCGGCGTAGTCGCCGTCGCGGACGCGGTTCGCGAAATCGGGATTGGCGATCATCATCCGCCCGACCCCCAATAGATCGAAATCGCCCCGCGCAAAGCGCCGCAGCGCCTCTTCGAGCATATGCGGCGGGCCGTCGATCGTCGCGACGTCGGTCGGAGCCGCTGCCTTGCCGCCTGCCGCGACGGCGCGCAGCGCGGCCATCGCGTCCTTTTCCAGCACCTCCTTGGCGATCCCCAGCGAGCCGACCATCATCGTCGGCTTTCGCGTCAGCCTTTTGATCCAGCCCGACAGGCTGAGGTCCGATCCGGCGAATTCGGCTTCCCAGAACCGCCGCGTCGAACAGTCGAACAGGTCGGCGCCGGCAGCCGCCAGCGGTTCGACGATTTCGGCCAGCTCGTCGGCGGACTCGGCGATCCGCGCGCGATAGTCCTGCTGTTTCCACTGCGACAGGCGCAGCATGATCGGAAAGCCGGGCGCGGTTGCGGCGCGGCAAGCGGCGACCACCTCGGCGGCGAAGCGGACGCGGTTGACCAGGCTGCCGCCATAGGCGTCGGTGCGGCGGTTGAAGCGCGACCAGAGGAATTCGTCGATCAGATAGCCGTGCGCGCCGTGGATGTTGATCCCGTCACACCCGATCGCCATCGCGGTCGCCGCGGCCCGGGCATAGGATTTAATGCAATCGTCGATCTCGGCGACCGTCATCGGCTCCTCGACCTGCACCGGTTCGGGCGGGGTCAGCGACGGATCGATCAGTCCCGGCATGTAAAGCCCCGACGGCCCCATCGATTTCCTATCGCGGTTGGCCATTTCCAGTTTCGGGTCGTCGGCCGGATACGGCGAGCGCATCAGCGCGGCGTGCCAGATCTGCGGCATGAACGCGCCGCCCTTGGCATGCACGGCATCCGCGACCTTCGCCCAGGCTTCGGCGCCCGCACCATATATCGTCGAACTGGTCCGCATATGCATAGCGGTCGGATGGTCGATCGCGGTCGCTTCGCCGATGACCAATCCTGCTCCGCCTTCGGCGCGGCGGGCATAATAGGGCGCATAGCCCGGCGACAACACCCCGTCGCTTGCCGAACCGCGCCCCATCGGCGCCATGACGAAGCGGTTTTGCAGCGTCAGCCGGCCGATCGTCAGCGGCGTGAAAAGCGGCGAAACGTCCAGCGGCTGCGCGCCGTTTCCGGCTGTCGCGCCGGTGGTTTGCCCGCGCTCAGGCTCCGTCGGGCCGGTATCATCGGTTACAGCGATCGTAGCGGTTTGCAGCATAGCTCACTCTCCCCTTGTTCGTCTGACGTCTTTTAAATAGTATACTGATATAATCAGGTGACAAGGGGGAGTCGATGGCGGACGGTGCGACGGAGGACTGGGTGCAGCGGTTGGAGAAGATCGAGGCGCAGTTCGCGATCCAGCAACTTGCCGCGCGCTATGCGCGCGCGGTCGACAGCCGAAACCTGGACGATCTCGGCGCGTTGTTCGCGCCGCAGACGCGCTTCGGCGACGACGGGCTGGGGGCGGCCGGCGCGCGCGCCTTTTACGGCCGCGTGCTCGCCGGCTTTTACCGCAGCTTTCACCAGGTCGCGGGCCATGTCATCACCGATATCGCCACCGACAGCGCGCGCGGGACGGTTTATTGCCGCGCCGAGCATGAGGATGGCGACCATTGGATCGTCAACCTGATGGTCTATTTCGACCGCTATTGCCGCGTCGATGGGCGCTGGTATTTTCTCGGGCGGCGGCCGCGTTTCCTGTTCGTCGGCGACCCGCGCACCGCGCCGCGCACGATCGATTTCAACCAATGGCCGGGGCGCGAGGACCGCTTCCGCTGCGAATTGCCGCAATCGGACGAGAGTTGGGGTCAGTATTGGGACGGGCATCCCGATGCGCGGGCGGACGTGACCAGCCTCCCCTGAACGGCCTCAGCGCGCCGACCAGCCGCCATCGATCGGGATCGTCAGCCCCGTCGCGTGCGCGCCGCCCGGTGCAGCAGCCCATGCGACCGCATCGGCGATCTGTTCGGGCGACACCATCTGCCGCGACGGGTGGAATTCGCCGACGAGCGCGATGCGCGCCTCTTCGGTCATCGCCCGCGCGATATTGGGGGTCAGCGTCAGGCCGGGCGCCACCACATTCACGCGGATGCCGCGATCGGCATAGAGCACCGCCGCCGCTTCGCTGAGGTGCACGACCCCGGCCTTCGCGGCATGATAGGCATAGGAGGCAAAGCGCGTCACCCGGATGCCCGCGAGCGACGCGACGTTGACGATGCTGCCCGACCCGGCGGCGAGCATCGGCGGCAGCGCATATTTCATGCCGAGCATGCAACTCGTCAGGCATTGGCGCAGGGTGTTGTCCCAAGCATCCAGCGCGACGTCTTCCAGCCCGATTCCCGCGGCATCGCCGGCGCCGAAATTGCCGACATTGTTGATCGCGATATCGAGGCGGCCAAAGGCGGCGAGCGCCGCCGCGACGCTCTGTTCGGCATCCGTCTCGACGGTCGCATCGGCGCGGAGGAAGCGTGCGACCCCGGGCATTTCGGCCACCATCCGCGCACCGGCGGCTTCGTCGATATCGGTGAACAGCACCTGTGCGCCATCGGCGACCAGGCGCCGCACGATCGCTTCGCCGATCCCCGATGCGCCGCCGGTGACGAGCGCGACATGGCCTGCGAACCCCTGGGTCATGACATGCTCCCGTTCGCCTAGGGCGACATGAACAGGCCGCCATCGGCCTGGAAGGTCATGCCGGTCAGGAAGGCGGCATCGTCGCCCGCGAGGAACACCGCGAGGCGGCCGCCGTCGGCATAGATGTCGCCATAGCGGCGCAGCGGGATCGTCTCCACCGCCTTTCGGGCATGGTCGGGCTGGTTGCGGACGAAGCTCTGCAGCGCGTCGGAGGCGATCGCCGGATTGATCACATTGGCGGTGATCCCGTACTTGCCCCATTCGCGCGCGGCGGTCCGCGTCAGCCCGCGGATCGCCTCTTTCGCCGCGTTGTACGCCGCCGATCCTTCATAGCCGACCTGCCCCCAGTAGGAGCCGAAGTTGATGATCCGTCCGGCGCCCGAAGCCTTCAGATGGGGAAAGGCCGCCTTCATGAAATAATAGGTTGCGGTCGGACCCGTCGCAAAGGTGCGGTCCCACTCGCCGTCGTTGAAATCCTCCAGCGGCGTGATCACCGGTGTCGGCGCCGGCTGCTCGGCGGTGCCGAAACTTTGCGCGTTGTTGACGAGGATATGGAGCGCGCCAAAGCGCTCGACCGCGCCGGCGACGGTCGCGGCGATATGGCCTTGATTGCCGACATCGCAGACCATCCCGACGCCCGTGCCGCCCGCGGCGCCAATTTCGGCGAGGGTTTCGTCGATGCTGCCCTGCGATCGCGAGGCGACGACGACATTCGCGCCTTCGCGCGCCAGTTCGACCGCGATGCCGCGCCCGATCCCGCGCCCGGCGCCGGTGACGATCGCGGTGCGGCCGTCCAGCAATCCCGCCATGCTTGCTCTCCTCGCTCGCCGCGTCAGGTCAGCACCAGCCGCGAATTTTCGTCGAACGGCAACAGGTCCTCGCCCTCGCGAATGCGGCGCGTCCAGTGCGGATCGTGCATGATCGCCCGGCCGACCCCGACCAAGTCGAACTCGCCGCGCGCGAGCCGTTCGGCTACCTTGTGGACATTGTCGCGCGCCGCGTCGGACCCGCCGGTCTTTTTCGAATCATAGACCCCCGACGACAGGCCGACGCCGCCGACGGTCTGCGACGCCTTGCCGGTCAGCTTTTTGGCCCAGCCCGCCAGGTTGAGCGGCGAGCCTTCGAATTCGGGCTTGTCGAAATAGCGCTGGCTGCCGTCGAAGATATCGACCCCGGCATCGGCGATCGGGCCAAGCACCTCTTCCAGCTGCTGTGGCGTATCGGCGAGGCGGGCGCGGACGTCCTGCTGTTTCCATTGCGAGAAGCGGAAGTTGATCACCGGATCGGGGCCGATCTCGCGGCGCACGGCCTGGACCAGCGCGCCGGCGAAGGCGGTCCGGCCCTTATGGTCGCCGCCCCAACGGTCGGTGCGGCCGTTGGTGCCCTCCCACAGGAAATTATCGACCATATAACCATGGGCGCCGTGGATCGCGATCCCGTCGAAGCCCGCCTCCATGGCCCAGCGCGCGCTGCGGGCAAAGCCCTCGATCACGTCACCGACCTCGCTGTCGGTCATCGCCCGGCCGGGTTTGGCTGCGACCCGTTCGATATAGTCGGGCGAGACCATCGCGGTCCGGTCGAGTGGTCCCCAGACGCCCGAGGGTCGTACCGATTCGGTGTCGGGATGCGGGCCGGTGCCCATTTCGCGCATCACCCCCTGATGCCATAATTGCGGCATGATCACGCCGCCGGCGGCGTGGACGGCATCGATCACCGCGCGCCAGCCGCCCAGCGCTGCCTGGCCATACATATGCGGGGCATTGTCGCCATCGACGCCGCTTCCGCCGAGCGCGGCGGGGTGGTCGACGCCGACGCCTTCGGTGATGATCAGCCCGGTGTCGGCGCGGCGCATATAATAGTCGGCGACATCGGCGCCGGGGACGCCCCGCGGCGAAAAGCCCCGCGTCATCGGCGCCATGACGATACGGTTCGCGAGGCGCAGCGAGCGCAGTGCGAAGGGAGAGAAGAGGGGAGCGATCCGCTCGTCCATGGGGTGTTCTTTCGCTTGGGTCATTGCGACGGGGCCGCAAGGCTGCGCGGGAGTCTCTGTGCCACAAGGGCACCGATCAGCGCGGTGGCGGCGACGAACAGAAAGACATTCTCATAGGCCGCCTCGGTCGGGAAGACGCCGGTGGACGCCCCGTGGTGTCCCCCCGTCGACAGCATCGTCGCGACGGTCTGCGCGCCGATCGCCATCGCGGTCGACCGGATCACCGCCATCATCCCGGTTGCTTCGCTGACCCGGTCCATCGGTGCCGCGCCGACGATGACGATCGGGATGGTGACGTACACGATGCCGAGGCCGACCGCCTGCACGACGAGCAGCAGCATCACGGTCACGATATCCTCGTGCCAGGCGGCCAGCGCGAGAAACGACGCCACCACCATCAGGCACCCCGTCGTCGCGACGCGGCGCGGACCGAAATTCTGGTTCGCGCGCGCCACCAGCGGATAGATCAGCCCGGTGAGGATGTTCGCCGGCAGCAACAAGAAGCCGGCGAGCGTCGCGCTGAGCCCCAGTCCGGCGCCGGTCGCGGGCGATTGCTGGCCGAACAGCGCCATGATCTGCCCGCCCTGGAACACGCCGAGCGCGATCGTCACGAACAATATGTTGGCCCAGGCGATCTGCGGCTTCGCCAGCAGCCGGACGTCGATCAGCGGATTTTCGACGCTCAGTTCGCGCCAGATCCAGGCGATCAGCGACAATATGGCGACCGCCGCATAGACCATGGTCATCGGATCGGTGAAACCGGCGTGGCCGCCGTTATCGATGGCGAGCAACAGGCCCACCGCCGCCGGGATGAACAGCAGGCCGCCGACCAGATCGTCGCGCACGCCGCCCAGGTTGGATCGCTTGTCGGGGGCGACATGGGTCAGCACCGCGACGAAGGCGATGGCCCCCATCGCCGCCGAAACCTTGAAGATCATCGACCAGTCGGCATAATCGACGATCAGCCCGCCGATCACGAGCCCCGATGCCGCCGCGATGCTGGCCGACGACGCGATGAGGCTGATCCCCAGCGGCACGCGGTCCGCCGCGACCCGTTCGCGGATCAGGCCGAAACACAGCGGGATGATCGCGCCGGCCAGGCCCTGCATCGCGCGCCCGGTGATCAGCCAGCCAAGGTCGCTGGTGACGCTGCTGATCAGCGATCCGGCCGTCGACAGCGCGACGACCCAGAGCAGGATGCGCCGCCGCCCCAAAAGATCGCCGAGCCGGCCGAACAGCGCCGCGCCCGCCGCCGACGACAGCATGAAGGATGTGACCAGCCAGCCTGCCGACGACGTGCCGCCGAAGTCGGCGACGAGGCTGCGCATCGCGGCATAGATCATCGTCAGTTCGAGCGCCGCGACGACCTCGGCGATCATCAGCGGAACGATGAGCCGGTAAAAGGCCGAAGCCTCCGATCGGGCGGGCAATGCTTCGGTCACTCTATTCTCTCTCCCGCACGATCATTCTGCCTTCGGGTCAGCCGCGCGGCATGCCGAGGATGCGTTCCGACACGATATTGCGCATGACCTCGTTCGATCCGCCCGCGATCGTCCAGCCATAGCTTTTCAGGAAATCATTCATGCGCAGCCGGCTGCTGTGCCCGGTGCCCGGAATCGACGGCTGCCACTTCAGCGCCGCGATGCCATCGGCACGCAGCAGGAATTCGGTATATCGCTGCAGGAACGGGCCCCAGATCAGCTTGATATAGGTCGGCAGCGTCGGCGACGCCTTGTCAGGATTCGCCTCGAGTTCGATCAACAGCTTGCGGATCATCAACCGCAACGACTGAAGCTCGGCATGGAAGGCCGCATATTCGCGGCGCAGCTGGACGTCCTTCATCCAGCTGTCCTTGGCCTCCTCGGCGTCGAGCTCGAACGACCGCGCGAGCCGTTCGACCGCGCCGAAGATCAGCAGGCCGCGCTCGGTCGACAGGGTGGATTGGGCGATGTTCCAGCCATTGCCCTCGGCGCCGATCAGATTTTCGGCCGGGATTTTCACATCGTCGAGGAAGATTTCGGCGAACTCGGATTCGCCGGTGATCTGCAGGATCGGGCGGACCTCGACCCCCGGCGATTTCATGTCCATGATGAAATAGGAGATGCCGTCATGCTTGCGCTTGCCGTGCGGGTCGGTGCGCGCGAGGAGCAGGCAATAGTCGGCGTGCATCGCCGCCGACGACCAGATTTTCTGTCCGTTCACGACATAATGATCGCCTTCGCGCCGCGCCGCGGTGCGCAGCGAGGCGAGGTCGGACCCCGCGCCGGGTTCCGAAAAGCCCTGGCACCAGATGTCGGCGCCCTGGGCGACCCCGCCGATATAGCGGTCCTTCTGTTCCTGCGTGCCATGTTCGAACAGCGTCGCCGGGGTGTGGAACAGCGAGATGGTGAACATGTCGAGTTCGGGCGCGTCGGCGCGCGCGAATTCTTCATAGACGATGATCTGATACGCGAAGGGAATACCGGGGCCGCCCCACTCGCGCGGCCAATGCGGCGTCGCCAGCCCGACCTTGCGGCGTTCATCGAGCCATTCGACAACGATCGCTTTCAGTTCGGATTCGCGTACCGCCTGCCATTGCCGGCGCCAGTCGGCGGGCACGGTAGCGGCCAGCCAGTCGCGGATTTCCTGTCGGAAAGCCGCCTCGTCGCCGACCTTGGAAACGATGTCGAATGTCCGGCCCATCACGCGGCCTCCAGCATGTCGGCAATGCGGTCGAGCAGGACCACCCGGGTGCCGAACAGCGCCTCGTTGAGCTTGGCGCGCTTCAGATAGATGTGCGGGAAATATTCGGCGGTGAAGCCGACCCCGCCGTGAAGCTGGATGCAATCGCGCGCGATCTCCGCGACGATCCGCGTCACATGCTGTTTCGCCGACAGCGCGTTGAGCAGCGCGTTGGGGTCGTCCGCCGCCAGTCCCGCCGCATGCTCGACCAGTCCGCGCGCCGCGACCAGCGCCGCCTGATGATCGGCGATCCGGTGCTTCAGCGCCTGGAACGACCCGATGACGACGCCGAATTGCTCGCGGATCTTCATATAGTCGATCGTGCCGGCCAGCGCGACTTCGCCGCCACCGATCGCGTCGGCGGCGATCGCCACCGCCGCCGTGCGCAGCAACAGATCGTCGAGCGCGCCGGGATCGCCGGCCAGGATGACGGCATCATCGCCAAGCGCCACGCCATCGAGCGTGACGGTGCCCAGCGTGCGGGTCGCGTCGGTCAGCGCGTCGCGGGCGATCGTCACCCCCGCCGCGTCGCCTGGGATCGCGAGCCAGCAGGCGCGGCCCGCCCTTTCGCCGCGAAGGAAAAGGATGGTCGCCGACGGCGCGTCGACCATGTCCGTCACCGTGCCGCTCGCGGTCCTTCCGTCGGTCGCCACGATAGCATCGCCCGGCTGTGCCACGGCGGCGCGCAGCGATCCGTCGGCGAACCGCGGCAACAGCGCGGCCTGCTGCGCGGCGCTGCCCGCCGCCGCGACCAGCGCCGCGGCGAGTGTCGTTCCGAGCATGGGGACGGGGGCCGCCGCGGCGCCGAGCGCCGAATGCAGCGCCGCGGCGGCCTCGGTGCCGAGTCCCAGCCCGCCATGCGCTTCGGGTATGGTCAGCGCGGTCCAGCCGAGCGCTGCCATCTGTTCCCATAAGGTGTCGGCCATCAGCGCGGGCGCGCGCGACCAGGCGACCGCGCGTTCGCGCGGCCATTCGGCGCCGAGCATTTCGGCAAAGCTTTCGGCGAGGACGCCGAGGTCGATGTCATCGGACATGGTGCGGGGGCTTTCTGTTCACTCGTCGATGAAATCGGGCGGGCGTTTGTCGATCATCGCCTGCACCGCCTCGCGGTGATTGGGCGATTCCCATGACCGGGTTTCGAGCCGCAGCATCTCCCCCATGTGGCGCCGCGCCTTGTCGAGGATGTCGAGGTTCAGTGCCTGCTTGGTCGTCTGCAGCGCGCTCGGCGATTTGGAGAGGAAGGTGGCGACCCATTTGGCGACCGCGGCATCGAGATCGTCGCGGGCCACCGATTCGGTGATCAGCCCCTTGGCGGCGGCGTCCTTGCCGCGCAGCGGATCACCGCTCAGCAAATGGCGGCGCGCCTCGACCAGTCCGACCAGATTGGGCCACAGCAGCGAACCGCCGTCGCCCGCCGCGAGACCGACGCTGACGTGCGGGTCGCCGATCAGCGCGTCTTCGACCGCGATGGTGATGTCGGCCGCGAGCGCGAGGCTGGCGCCCATGCCCATCGCATGACCGTTGATCCGGGCGATGACCGGCTTCGGGCATTCGAGCATGCCGACGATGATCGCGCGCGCTTCGAAAATTCCGACATGCCAGCGCTCGCGATTGCCCCAATTGTCGATCATCCTTTTGGGATCGCCGCCGGCGCAAAAGCCGCGTTCGCCCGCACCGGTGAAGATGATGACACGCACGCCGGGGTCGGCCCCGGCGTCGGTCCAGATGCGCGTCAACTCCTCATGCGCCTCGGGCGTCATGCCGTTGAGCGGCGGGTTGTCGAGTGTGATCGTCAGGACATGGCCGTCCTGCCCGACCTTGATGGCCGAATAATTCGCGTATCGCGCTGGCACCCTCAATCCTCCTAACTGGTATACCATATTCCTTGCATCGAACGGCGGTTCGCGGCAAGCCCCATTTCGATATGGCGCGTGACGGAGAGCGAATATGACCGAAGCCAAGGGGATGATGCTCGTGCTGCAGAACCCGAAATCAGGCCGGGAAACGGCGCACCGCGACTGGTATCTGGCGCATCATCTTCCCGATGTCTGCCGCGTCCCCGGGGTGCTGCGCGGCGAATTTTCGTGCGTTGCCGAGGGTGAGGAAAGCCCGCGATGGTCGAACGCCGCGACCTATTGGCTGGACGGCGACCCGGCGGCGATCCTGACGGAAATATTCACCCGCGCCGGCAGCGGCGACTGGACGATGAGCGACACGCTCGACGGCGAATCGATGATGATGGCGATCGCCGAGGCGCTGACCGAACGCCGGCGGTCTACCGTCACGCCCGACGCCGGGGGCAAGGACCGATTGCTCTATATCGTCCTCACCAACGCCACGCCCGGCGACGACGACGTCTTCAACCACTGGTACAATCACACCCATCTCCCCGACGTCCTCGCGGTGCCGGGCTTCGTTGCGGCCCAGCGTTTTCGGCTGGTCGATCATCCGGCGCTGCGCCCCTATCCCTATCGTTATCTGGCGATCTGTGAAGTCGCGGCGGGCGAGGCCGATGCCGCGCTCGCCGAACTCGCGGCGCGGGCCGGGACCGAACGCATGGTCCTGTCGCCGACGCTCGACCGGTCCGGGGTCGCCGCTGCGCCCTTCGCGGTCGACGGCATTTGCCTTGGCTCAGTCTGACAATTCGGCGGCCCGGCGTTCCTGCTTGCGTTCGATTCGCGCGATCCAGCGACGGGCATGATCGAACATCGCCCGCATCGACGCCATCGCGCCATCGCGATCGCCGGCCGCGATGGCATCGACCATGTGGCCGTGCTGCATCTTGAGTTCGGGCAGGAAATTCTCGTCGGGCATCGGCATCACCGTCAGGCCGTATCGGAGCGCCACGCCGACAAACAGCGCGAGCGCGCGGTTGCCGCTGTGATCGGCGATGATCTGGTGAAACTCGCACGCCGAGGCGAGATAGTGACCCGCCGACGCCTGGTCGAGCCGCACCAGCGCCTTGCGCAGCGCGCCAAGCGATTCGGCGTCGGCGCGGCGGACGAATTTCTCGACCGCCGCGATCTCGAGACAGCTTTGCGCCTCCCACAGATGCGACAGCGGGATGCGCGAGTAGGTGAGGAAGATCGAGGTCAGTTCGATCGTATAAGCCGGGTCGCATTCGCGGATGATGACGCCGCCTTGCGCGCCGGTCTTGACCCGCACGATATCGTGAAGTTCGAGCGGCCGGAGCGCCTCGCGCATCACAGCGCGGCTCGTGCCATAGCGCCGCTGGAGTTCGCCTTCGTTGCCCAGGTTGGTGCCGCGCTTCGCCCCGGCATTTTCGATATCCTGGACCAGCCGCAGCGCGATCGTCTCGCTGAGCTTGGGCACCGAGCCGGCGACCATGCGCTCGTTGGCGAGATCGGTGATCGTCCGCCGGTCGACCGCCTCGAGGAAAAGTTCGATCGCCAGGTTGTCCGCGTCGGCGTGCAGTCGCGGCGCGGCGCGCAGGATCGCGGCCGTGTCGTCGAGCAGTGGGCGTTCGACCTTCGTCAGCTCGAAATAGGTTTTGGCGGCAAAGACGATCGCGTGGCGCGGCGGCGCCTTGACGACGAGGCCGCCATAGACGCCGCGCCGCATCCCCGCCGCGCCATGCCATTCGAGTTGGCGCACCGCTTCGCGGAAGGTCGCGCGTGAGACGCGGAACATCTCCATGAAATCGGCTTCGGTGCCCAGCACCTCACCCTCTTTCCAGCCGCGCCGGATGATCTCGCCGATGATGCGTTCGGCGACAATCTCCCCCAATTTTCGTCTGCGCTTGCTCGCGCCCACCATCTTCGATCTGCCCCCCGGGACGCTACGTCCCCTCTCGCCTTCCGACACTTCGTGATTTTCCTCTCGTTTGACAAGCGAACGATGCGCAGAATAAGTATACCAGTTAAGCGAGGAGAGCGATGTGGAATTTGCCTGGAGCGATTCGGAGGCGGCGTATCGGACCGAACTCCATGAGGTACTGGCGACCCTGCCCGATGACTGGTGGGAGAATTATGCGCCGCACGGGCCGTCCAGCCCCAAACTGATGGAGCATGCCCGTGCCTTCAATGCACGGCTCGCCGAACGCGACCTGATCGTCCGGCACTGGCCAAAAGACTATGGCGGCTCCGATGCCAGTGCGTGGCAACAAATCATCATCAGCGAGGAAATGTGGTCGATCGGCGAACCGCGCTCGTCGCTCTACCTCGGGACCAACTGGGCCGGTCCGGCGATCATGAAATTCGGCACCGAGACCCAGAAGCAACGCTATCTGCAGGCGATCGCGGCGGGCGAACTTCTGTGGTGCCAGGGCTTTTCCGAGCCCGAAGCGGGGACCGACCTCGGCAATATGCAGACGCGCGCCGAGCCCGATGGCGGCGATTATGTCATCAACGGGTCGAAGATCTGGACCTCCTACGCGGCGCGCGCCGACATCATGTTCCTGCTCGCGCGCGTCGGCGGCAAGGGCAAGGGCGGGGTGAGCTGCTTCATCGTGCCGATGGACACCCCGGGCATCGAAATCCGTCCGATCCCCGGCGTCCATTCGCGCCACGATTTTCACGAAATCTTCTTCACCGACGCGCGCGTGCCGGCGGATGCGCTGCTCGGCGACGAAGGCCATGGCTGGAAGATCGTCCAGGCGATCATCCATTATGAACGGATCGGCGCCGGGCGCTATGAAAAGGCGGCGCGCGGCCTCGCGCATATCGTGGATGTGCTGAAAGCGCGCGGCGATTTCGACGATGCGGTGGTGCGCGCCGATTGCGCGATCGCGCTCGCCGCGGTCGAGGCGGCGCGCCTGCAGACCTATCTGGTCATCGACGGCCGCGCGAAGGACAGCGACCCCGGCGCGGAAACCTATCTTGCGCGCTACGCGATGATCCAGGCCGACCATGCGGTCGCCAACCTCACCTCGACCTATCTGCCCGACCTGCTCGTCGATGGCGCCGACGGTCATCTGCGCGCGCAGTTCAACTCGGCGATCACCGCCGGCATCGCGGCGGGGGCGGCGGAGGTTCAGCTCAACATGATTTCGGGCCGCTACCTCGGCCTGCCGCGGGGAGCCTGAGCGATGGACTTCGATTTTTCCGCCGACCAGCGGGCGCTGCGCGAAACGATCATGCGGATGGTCGCCGACAACCGCGACCTGCCGCGCACCGGCAATGTCGTCGAACCAAAGACCTTCCACCGTGCTGTCGCGCTTGATGCGTCGCTCGCAGCCGGCGGCTTTTTCGATGTCGCGCTCGAACCGGGCTGCGGCGCCGTCGATGCGGCGGCGCTCGTCTATGAATGCGCGCTGTCGCCGCTGGTGCTCGAGGTCGGCGCCTCGGCGCTGGTCGGACCGCTGCTGACCGGCGAAGCGTTGCCGCGCCCGATCGCGATCGGGCGGCTGGCCGATCTGACCCGAGGGATCCGTTTCCTCGGCGACGCGCGAACGTTGCTCGTCGATCTGGGCGACGACGTCGCGGTGGTCGACATGGCCAGGCTGGCGGTTACCGAACTCGACGGTGTTTATGCCTATCCGCTCGGCAAGCTCGCGGCGCTCCCCGATCTCGCGGCGGCGCGGCGGCTCGGCGCCGGCAAGGCGGTCGAACTGCGGCGGCTGTGGCGCCTCGCGCTGGCGCTCGAAATCGCCGCGGCGATGCAGGCGGCGACCGACTTCACCACCGACTATGTGAAACAGCGCCATGTGTTCGGCCGCCCCGTCGGCTCGTTCCAGGCGGTGCAGCATCGCCTCGCCGCCGATGCCGAAAAATGCCGGGGCAGCTATTGGCTCGCGATGAAGGCGGCGTGGAGCAGAAATCCGCTCGACGCGGCGCTGGCGGCGCTGCACGCGCAGCGCGCGATCACGCAGGTCAATTACGACGTCCACCAGTTCAACGGCGCGCTCGGCATGACGCTCGAGCATGCGCTGCATCTGTGGACCTTTCGCCTGCGCTGGCTGGTCGGCGAAATGGGCGGCTTTCGTACTCATGTGGCCGAAATTTCCGAACTGGCGTGGCCCGACGCGCCGAAGAAGGCGGGTTGATGAACGCCGAAGTCTCGCGCCCGTTGGTGCGCCATATCTACGACCTGGTCGACGGAGCCTATGCGCCGACCGCGCTCGCGACCGGGCCCTGGGACCGCCGCCTGCAAAGCGGGGTCGTGCTCAACGCGCTGATCGCGCACCTGATCGAACAGGCGCCCAGCCCGGTGCCGATGGTCACCAGCCGGCTGCTCCTCGACATGATGAAACCGACGCTGATGGCACCGATCGAGACGCGCGTCTCGGTGCTACGCGAGGGCAAGCGGCTGCAATTGCTCGACGTCGAACTGGTGCAGGACGGCGCCACCACGGCGCGCGCCTCGGCCCTGCGAATCCGGGCGGGCGAGTCCCCGGCCACCGATGCGCCGCGCCACCTGCTGCCGTCCATCGACCTGCCGAGCCTCAACGGCGGCCGCTCGCCGCTTCAGCATATCAACGAGACGCGGCTCGAATCGGGCGGGCTCGAAGTCCCAGGGCCGGGGGTCGTGTGGGCTCGGATGACGGGCGAAATCCTTCCCGGCGTGCCGATATCGCCCTTCGTCCAGCTCGCGATGGCGGCCGATTTCGGCAGCGGCACGTCGAGCTTCGTCAACTGGCGCGAATGGAGCTTCGCCAATGTCGACATCAGCCTGCACCTGACGCGCATGCCGCAGGGCGAATGGGTACGGATCGCCGCCGAAACCAGAAGCGCGGGCAACGGCATCGCGATCGTCCATTCCACACTCGCCGACGAACAGGGCGAACTGGGCCACGCCCACCAGACCCTGTTCCTGGACAAAAGGAAAAGTGAATGAGCCGCATAACCTCCCCCTTCGGCTGGGAATCGACCGCCGCCGACGTCGCCGCCGGCCATGATTTGTCGGGCAAGCGCGCGATCATCACCGGGGCGACCGCCGGACTCGGCGTCGAAACCGCGCGCGTGCTGGCCAGCCGCGGCGCCGAGGTCGTGCTCGCGGTCCGCGACACCGCTGCCGCCGCGCCGCTGGTCGCCGAGATCGAGGCCGCAGGCGGCAAGGCCAGCGCCGCCGCGCTCGATCTCGCCGACCTTCGCTCGGTCGAGGCCTTTGCCGTCGCCGACAGCGGCGCGCCGCTGCACCTGCTGATCAACAATGCCGGGATCATGGCCTGCCCGTTGATGCGCACCGCGCAGGGGTTCGAAATGCAGCTCGGCGTGAATCATATCGGCCATTTCGACCTGACCAGCCTGCTGCTCCCGGCGCTCAAGGCCGCGAACGGCGCGCGCGTCGTCGCGGTGGCGTCGAGCGGGCATTTGTGGAGCGGCTTCGACTTCGACGACCCCAATTTTGAACGCACCGACTATGATCCGCTCGCCGCCTATGGCCGGTCGAAGACCGCCAACGCGCTGTTCGCGCTCGAACTCGATCGTCGCCATCGGGGCGATGGCATCCGCGCCTTTTCGCTGATGCCCGGCGGCATTCACACCTCGCTCGGGCGGCACATGACCGACGAAATCCGCCAGCGGCTCGGCGTCGATCCGGCGAGCGCGAGCCAATATAGGTGGAAGACCGTCGAACAGGGCAGCGCGACGACAGTCTGGGCGGCGCTCGGTCGCGAACTCGACGGCAGCGGCGGCCTCTATCTCGAAGATTGCAACGAAGCGCTGCCCAATCGGGAGGGCCGGCGCGACGGGGTCAAAGCCTGGGCGCGCGACCCGGAAGCCGCCGCGCGGCTCTGGTCATGGACCGAAAACGCCATTGCGGCCAGTAAGTGAAAGGGACGGACATGAAGATCGATCTTGCCGGAAAAGTCGCACTGGTCACCGGCGGCGGGCGCGGCATCGGGCGCGTCATCGCGACGCAGCTCGTCCAGAACGGCGCGCGCGTGATGATCGCCACCCGCACCGAAGCCAGCGGGCAGGAGGTCACCGACGAGCTGCGCGCGATGGGCGGCGAGGTCGAACTGGTCGCGCTCGACCTTTCGACGCGCGCGGCTTGCGATGCCGCGGTGCAGGCGGCGGTCGATGCCTTTGGCGGGCTCGACATCGTCGTCCACAACAGCGCGATCTTTCCGTTCACCCCGTTCGAGCAGGTCACCGACGAGGAGTTCGACAGCGTCCTCAAGACCAATCTTTACAGCTTCATGTGGCTGAGCCGCGCCGCGCTGCCGTATGTGAAGACATGCGGCAACGGCCGCATCGTCGGCATTTCCTCGCTGATCGGAAACCACGCCTGGCTCGCCGGGCTCGACAGCTATGCCGCATCGAAGGGCGGCATGAACGGCCTCGCGCGCAACCTCGCGCTCGAATTCGCGAAGCATGGCGCGACGGTGAACGTCATCGAACCGGGCCTCGTCATCGACGATCGCAGCCCCAAGATGGACGATGTCACGCGCGACAAGATTGTGCCGAACATCCCGCTGCAACGCGCCGGCCTGCCCAGCGATATCGCCAATGCGGTGATGTTCTTCTGTTCGCCGACCTCGCAATTCGTGACCGGGCAGGCGCTGGTCGTCGATGGCGGCCATATGCTGCCCGACATGTCGAGCTATGCGATGGCCGCGCGCCTGTGAGCGGTGCGCTGGACAGCAAGGTCGCGCTGGTTACCGGGGCGGCCGGGGGTATCGGCGGCGCGGTCGTCCGCCGCCTCGTCGCCGACGGCGCGCGCGTGCTCGGGACCGACGTCGATGGGCCGGGGCTCGAACGACTGGCGGCGGACATATCGGGCGTGCGGGTCCACGCCGCGGACATCACGTCGCCCGAGGGCGTCGCAAGCCTGTTCGCCGCGCTGGATGCGGCCTTTGGGCGGATCGACATATTGGTGAACAACGCCGGCATCGGCGGCCCGCGCACCAAGCGGCTGCACGAGCTCGACCTTTCCGAATATGACGCGGTCATGGGCGCGAACCTGCGCGCGCCGCTGGCGCTGACGCGCGCGGCGCTGCCGCTGATGATCGCGCAGGGTGGCGGCGCGATCGTCAATCTGGCGTCGCCCGCCGGCATGCACGCGGTGCCGCGCGTCGGCCCCTACAGCATCTCCAAGGCGGGGATGATCATGCTGACCAAGCAGACCGCCAAGGAATATGCCGCCGACGGCATCCGCTGCAACGCGGTCGCGCCGGGGGTCACCGACACCGCGATCCTCGACGGCCTGCCCAAGGCGCATCTCGATCAGATCGTCGCGATGATCCCGCAGGGCCGCATCGCCCGGCCCGACGAAATCGCCGCGATGATCTACTTTCTGGCGAGCGACGCGGCGAGCTTCGTCAACGGGTCGGTCGTTTTGGTCGACGGCGCGGCGGGAACCTGAAACCGAAGGAGCGCGCGATGTTTTCCCTGGAGGGCAAGACGGGCGTCGTGCGCCTAGCCGGGGATCAGTTCGCCGAGCAGTTGCACCGCCGGATTGGCCGCGCCGCAGGCTTCGGGGGGCAGGCGACCGGCGGCGATCGCCAGCGCGCGGGCGCGCTCGCTGATCAGTGCGAAGCGATAGCCGGCGAAGACGATGTGCCATTCCATCGCCTGCGCCTTGCGCCCGGCCTCGGCTTCCCACAGCGCCACGGTCCGTTCGGCGTCGCCGATCCCGTCGAGCCGCGGCACGCCGGCGGCTTCGCAGATCATCCGGTCGTAAAACAGCCACCAGCCAAGGTCGGTCTCGGCGCCGCCGAGCGAGGCGGTTTCCCAATCGAGCAGCGCGGTGCAGCGGCCATCGGCGAACAGCAAATTGGGTGGCCGCGCATCGCCCCACGCAAAGCCCGGCGGGCGCGGCGCGGGGCGATGATCCTCCAGCCACCGCCGCGCATGGTCATAGAGCGGCAGGTGGGGGATGGCAGCCCAGCCGCGATAGCGGTCCCACCGCACCAGTTCCTGCGCCACGCCGTCGACACCCGGCGCGTTTCCCGGCGGGGCGAGAAAGGCGAACGGCGCGGGATCGAGGCGGTGGAGCCGCGCCATCAACGCAATGCCCTGCGCCCACATCGCCTCGCGCTCGGCGCGCGTGGCGGTCGCCAGCAGTCCCTCGCGATGATAGTCGTTCGGCGGCGCTACCCCCGGCGCGCGCGCCATCAGGAAAAAGGGCGCGCCGAGAATGTCGGGGTCGTCCTCTTGCGCGATCGGCGTCGGGATCGACAGGCCGGATTCGCCCGCCAGCACCTCGATCACCCGATATTGGCGCGCGACCGACGGGTCCTGATAGACCTGATGGCCTCGCGGCTCGATCCGCAGGACCCAATGGGCCGGCCGATGATCGGGGCCGACCAAGGCGTCGATCAGCCAGGTTTCGCTCGACGCCCCGCCCTGCGCCGCGATGATCGTCCCGATTTCGACGCCTCCCAATCGGGCCAGTCGGCGCTTCGCCCAGTCGCCGAGGCGCCGGCGCAGGTCGTCCGGGCTGCGCTCAGCGTGCGGCATCGCGTGGCCCTTTCGCGCTCGTCACGACGCCAACAAGGATAGCGCCATGCATATCTTTTCCGAAGCCGACGACCGCCCCCACCGGCCCGATGACGATCCGCTGTGGCAGGAAAGCAGCCTGTTCGTCTGGCACGACCTCGATGCCGGCGTCGGCGGCTTCTGGCGCCTGGGCCAGGAACCCGTCGCGGGCGCGGTCAACAGCTGTTTCGGCCTCTTCACCCATGACGGACTGCGCTTTCGATCGAATGTCACCGGCACGGCGCTCGATCCTGCCGACCGGGGCGAGGCGCATATGGGCTGGGGTCCGCATCTTCGCGTATCGTTCGACGGCGACGCGGCGATCGTCGCCGATTTCGCCGACTGCGAAGCGGCGCTGCGTTTCACCGACTTCCACCCGCGTTTCGACTATCATGCGGTCGCCATGCCGGGGCGCCAACTGACCGGTGCGGCGCATCATTTCGAGGTGTCGGGGCGGATGACCGGGACGGTCCGCATCGGCGACCGCGAGATCGCGATCGACGCGCTCGGCTATCGCGACCGCTCGTGGGGGCGGCGCGACTGGTCGCAGAGCCGCGGCACCCGCTGGTGGCCCTGCGTCTTCGGTCCCAACCTCACGACCCACATCATCCATCTCGTTCACGCGGGACGGGTGATGAAGGTCGGCTATGTCTGGCGCGACGGGACGACGATCCCGATCGTCGACAGCGACCTGGTGGTCGGGCTCGAATCGGACGCGCTGACGCCGCGGCATGGCGACGCGGTGCTGCATCTGGCGACCGGCGAGGTGTTGCGCGTCGCGTGCGACCGCGCCGACGCCATCTTGATGCAGGTGCGCGGCTATACCGCGGTCGAGACGATCGGCACCGCGACGCTGGATGGACGGCGCGGCATGTCGAACCTTGAGGTCAGCACCAACGCCGCTGGCGGCCATGCCGCGCCCTTGTGCACCCTGGGGTCCAATGCGGCCGACGGCCTCAGCCGACGATCGCCCTAGCCAGCGCACCGACCGCGTCAGTTTTCGGACGCGCGGCGCAGCGTTTCGGCATGGTCGCCGTCGAACACCACGACGATCCGCTTGCCGGGCGCCGCGCTCGGCACATAGTCGGACCGCTTCTGGCGCACCCCGGGGTTTTCGATGCGGATGAAGGTCTGGTCGTCGACCGCGAAGCCGCGTTCCTTGCCGTCCAAGGTGCGCACGCGGATTGAATCGGGGGTCGCTTCGACGATATCGGCCATCAGTACGCGCGGGTCGGCCGCCGACTGGACCCGCGTGTCGATCGTCACGCGGCAGCGGTTCGAAACATTGGGCATGCTGGCGTGCGGGGTGCAGGGATTGAGGATCAGCACGTCGCCGGGGAAATAATCGGTCGTCGCCCAGCTGTCGTCGGGGATCACACCTTCGGGGATCGAACTCGGCGTCTTGGCGATATTGTGGAAAAATCCCCGGTTGCACTGGCGCACCGCCAGCATCAGCCCGCCGACCTCGCGTTCGCAATTGGTCAGCGGGGTCCACACCGGCTTGTAATTCTTGATTCCGGGGCTGAAAAATCCGTCCTGATGGACGCCGGTGACCGATCCGCCCGGCGGATAGGCGCGATATTGCACGATCGGGATGATGCACGCGGGTTCGCCTAGGATCTGTTCCATCAGCCGCATATTGGTCGGATGCTCGATCAGCTTGCGCGCGATGCCCGAAAATTCGGGGCTCTCTTCCATCCCGCCCGGCGATGGCGTCCCGGTCCATACCGGTTCGGTCGCGCCGGCTTCGATCAGGCCGTGCTTCTCCATCACCGCGAACATCGCCTGGCGTGCCTCTTCGACCGAAGCGGCGTCGAGGACGCCGCGCAGCAGGATATAACCCTCCTCGTCATGGAAGCGGATCAGCGCGGCATGATCGTCGAGCAGATGGTTGCAGGATTGCAGTTCCTGCACCGGCTTGACGCTCAGGACATCGAGATCCTTCGCATCGGGCATCGAGATGGATTGCACGGCCATGAGCTTCCTTTCTGATCCTCTCCGCCGCGACCGGTATCGACCGGCTCTCCAGCATCGCCGATGATTTGAGCGAAAGCCCGTCTCGACAACAAGGGGCATTTTTGCCAGTATAGGAGGGCATTTTTCCGAAAGCCGAGCATGTCTTACATCGCCGCGGTCGTCACCTCCCCCAGCTATATCGCCACCCTCGGCGCGATCATCGACGCGCATGCGCGGCTCGGGGAGGTTTTTGCGACCAATCCGGCGCTCGGCGATTATGCCCGGATGCAGACCGAGCTGCGGCTTCTCGCGGCCGAACCCGGTCCGATCGCGCTGGTCGGCGGGCGGCGTTTCGCCGCCGACGCGACCCTCGCGGAAACCGACGACCCGCGCTTCATCTTCCTGCCCTCGTTCCAGCTGGTCGACCCCGATGCGATGGCGGGGCTGCTGTCGGGCTTCGCACCCCTGCATGCGTGGCTCCGCGAGCAGAATGCCAAAGGCGTCGATATCGGCGCCTGCGGGGCGAGCGTGTTCCATCTCGCCGCGGCGGGGCTTCTCGACGGCCGCGCCGGCGCCGTGGGCGCCCGGCTGGTGCCGGCGATGCGGCGGCTGTTTCCGCGTGTGGCGGTCGATCCCGACAATGTTATCACCCACGCAGGCAACATCTGGACCTGCAGCCGCGACGCCGACAGCGCCGCGCTGGTGGCGCGCCTGTTCGCCGAATCCTATTCGATTGCAGTGGGGCGCGGCATCGCGGCGCGCGAACCGCCGGGTCCGCTGGCTGCGGCACTCGCGTCCGCCGCCGACCCCTTCGTCGCCCGCGCGCAATTGTGGATCCGTGACCGCTTCACCCGCCGGTTCCGGATCGGCGACCTGGCGCGCGACCTCGGCGTCAGCCACCAGTCGCTGATCCGCCGCTTTCGGGCCGTCGGGTCGGCGACGCCGCGCGAATTCGTTCAACGCACCCGGGTCGATTCGGCGATGATCATGCTCACCGAAACCCGCCGTTCGGTGACCGAAATCGCGCAGCTGGTCGGCTACACAGACATCCCGTCCTTTCGCCGCGTTTTCTTCGCGGCGGTCGGCATGTCGCCTGCCGCCTATCGCCGCGCGCATCGCGCGGCGCGGCTAGAGGGCGCTTGACAAGCGCTCGCGCTTGCGGTTCTAAAAACATATATATAATTAAACTGTAAATGTCGCAGAGGCGACGGGGTGGGAGGATTTCTTATGGCGCTTGAACCTGCACTGCGCGACCGGATGGTCCTTCCGGCGGTCTGCGCCCCGATGTTTCTGGTCAGCAACCCCACGATGGTCCGCGAAGCGTGCAAGGCGGGGATCATGGGCGCCCTCCCGCGCCAGAACGCCCGCAGCTTCGAAATGTTCGAATCCTGGCTGAAGGAGATTCGCGAAGACCTCGATCGTCATGCTGAGACCCATCCCGGTGCGCGGGTCGGTCCGCTGGCGGTGAACCTCGCCTCGCGGATGGACCCCGCAGAGGCGGAGCGGCATCTCGAAGTCGCCAAACGCTATGGCGTCGACATCATCATCAGCGCCCTCGGCAACCCCGCCGAACTGACGCGCCGGGTTCATGACGAAGGACTGAAAATCTTCCACGACGTGGTGTCGTTCCGCTACGCGGAAAAGGCGATCGCGGCGGGGGTCGACGGGCTGACCTGCGTCGGCGCGGGCGGCGGCGGCCATTCGGGCGGCGTCGGTCACCTCGTGCTGATCCCCCGCATTCGGCAGATATTCGATGGCACCCTGTTGATGGCGGGGTCGATCTCGACGGGAGCGGCCATCCGCGCGGCCGAGATACTCGGCGCCGACCTCGCCTATATGGGGACCCGATTCATCGCGACGAAGGAGGCCGGCGTCGATCCCGAATATGCCCGCATGCTGGTCGAATGCCATTCGGAGGATTTGATGTTCACGCCCAAGATCGCCGGCGTGGCGGCGAACTGGCTGCGGCCTTCGATGGAAAGGCTGGGGCTCGATCCCAAAAATCTGCCCGCACCCACCGGTCCCGGCATGAGTCACGATCATTTGCCCGAAGGCGTGAAACCCTGGAAAAATCTGTGGTCGGCGGGTCAGGGCATCGACCTGATCGGCGACGTTCCGGCGATCGGCGATCTCGTGCGCCGGTTGCGCGCCGAATATCTGGCGGCCTGCGCGCAACCCAGTTTCGCCGATGTCGCGCGGCTCGTCGATCAGGCGCTGGACGCCGCCGAGGACTAGCATCCGCCTTTACAGCGATGGCTCCGATGCGCGACAATCCGTGCCCAATGCGCTGCCGGAGTGTGTCGTGACCCGCCTGAATCCCATTTACGAAGCGATGGAACCGACGATATTCGAATATATGTCGGGCCTCGCCATTGCGCATGACGCGATAAACCTCGGGCAAGGCTTTCCGGACGAGGCCCAGTCGCCGGACATGATCGAGGCTGCGGCGCGGGCCATGCGCGAGAAATCGAACCAATATCCGCCTGCTTTCGGTCTGCCGGAGCTGCGCGACGCGATCGGTCGTTTCTATGGGCGCCGGCAGGGGCTGCGTATCGCCCGCGACCAGGTGGTCGTAACGTCGGGCGCGACCGAGGCGCTCGCGGCTTCGATCCTGGCTCTCGTCAGGCCCGGCGACGAGGTGATCCTGTTCCAGCCCGCCTATGACAGCTATGCGCCAATGATCCGGCGCGCGGGCGGGATGCCGGTGTCCGTCCACCTCAGCCCACCCGATTGGGGCTATGATGCCGTTGCCCTTGATCGCGCGGTGACGCCTCGCACCCGCCTGATCCTGTTGAACGATCCCCTCAATCCGGCAGGCAAGGTCGCTTCCGGGCCCGAACTCGCCCTCATCGCCGCGGCGTGTCGGCGCAACGACCTCGTCGCGATCTGTGACGAGGTCTGGGAAGATGTCCGGTTCGACGGTGTGTCGCATCGCTCGCTCTGGTCGATGCCCGGCATGGAAGACCGGACGGTGAAGATCGGCTCGGCAGGAAAAATATTCGGACTGACGGGATGGAAGACGGGCTGGCTCTGCGCGTCACCCGACCTCGCCCGGACCATCGGCCGCGCACACCAGTTTCTGACCTTCACCACGCCGCCGGCCTTGCAGTGGGCGGTCGCCGAGGGGCTGGATCGGCCCGACAGCTGGTTCGCACCGCAACGCGCGGCTTGGGCAGCGTCGCGCGAACGGCTTGCCAGGGGTTTGACCGATGCCGGCTTTGCGGTGCTGCCGAGCGCGGCGACCTGGTTCCTTTGCATCGACCTCGCGGCGTCGGGGATCGCGACCGACGACCGGAGCTTCAGCGAGCGGGCGGTCCGCGAGGCGGGCGTGGCGTCGATTCCGGTCTCCGCCTTGTTCGAGGGCGAAGGGCCGCGCCATATCGTGCGGCTGTGCTTCGCAAAGGACGCCGCCATCCTCGACGAGGCGGTGGAGCGGCTCGCGCGCTTTCGTGACGGGCTGGCGGCCGAAGGGGCCGATGGCGCGGGGCTTCGCTGAGGCGAAACTTTTGCTTTCGCGCGGCCAAGAAAGCTTCGCGCGACATATCTCAATCAAATAAGTAGATAAATTGCAGATCTTCGGATCTCGCGGCTTTTGATAGCTGTCAGCTTGCTCCGCGTCACCAACGGCTAAAGCGCACGAAGACCTGGCGACACGTCGGATTCGTGCTTCTGTAAAGGAGATACGAATATGAGAGTCCGGCGCCAAGAAGGTCCCCGTCGCCGTCAATCGACCCTGTCGCAGCCCCTCCCGCATCCGTCATGGCTGCCGCATCCGGCGGACAGGCGGCGCGTGAGCGCGCAGGAATTCTGGCAGCGGCTCGGCCTGTGATCGGGACAGCCGACGCCGATCGGCCCGAACTGACCGATGGTGTCGCGGCGATCGCATCCGAACTTGCCGAGATTCGCCGCGAATGGCGCGACGCCTATGGCCACAATGCGGAATATGGCAGTGAGGGCTTCCCGTCGCGCGGCGATTTGCTGAAGATCGTCGGGGCGCTGTGTGGCGCGCTCTATCCGCTGCGGCTCGGTCCCGATTTCGTGCGGCCGCACAACGAGCATGTGTTCGTCGAACAGACGCTGCAGACGACGCTCGCGCGGCTTTACGGACAGGTGCGGCTCGAACTCATCTACGCCATGGCCGACGAAACGACCCATGCCGTCGATGCGCGCGCGGCCGCGATCGTGCGGACCTTCACCGAGCGGCTACCGGCGCTCCGCCGCCTGCTCGATACCGACGTCGAGGCGGCGTGGCGCGGCGATCCCGCCGCGCGCAGCGTCGACGAGGTGCTGATCTGCTATCCCTCGATGCTGGCGATCATTCATCACCGGCTCGCGCATCAATTGCATGTCGATGGCGCAAGGCTGGTCGCCCGGATCATCGCTGAGGTGGCGCACGACAAGACGGGGATCGACATCCACCCCGGCGCGCAGATCGGCGACAGCTTCTTCATCGATCATGGCACGGGGGTGGTGATCGGGGAAACCGCGATCCTCGGGCGCAACGTCCGACTGTATCAGGGCGTGACGCTCGGCGCGCGCAGCTTCGCCGCCGACGAGGCGGGGGTGATGGTGCGCAACATTCCGCGCCACCCGATCGTCGAGGACGATGTCGTGATCTATGCCGGCGCGACGATCCTCGGCCGCGTCACGATCGGCGCGGGATCCGAAATCGGCGGCAATGTGTGGCTGACGCATGACGTCCCGCCGAAGAGCCGTGTCATTCAGGCGCGCGAGCAGAACAGCATAAGCGGCGCGTAGAAGGCCCACGCGGGGTCATGCGGTCTCCCGTTCGCGCGGATCCGAAATCCAACCCGCCTCGAACGCCGCGGGATCGGAATCGAAGAAGCTGATCGCTTCCGCGATGACACCATTGTCGCGGACATAGTCGCGCCAGTGGGCGAGCAGTTCGGCGAGCTTGTCGGGATGGGTTTCGGCGAGGTCGTGGACCTCGCCGCGGTCCTTCGACAGGTCGTAGAGTTGCCATTGCGAAATGCCGTCGGCGCCGGGGACATAGACCGCCTTCCAGTCGTCCTTGCGCAGCGCGCGGCGGCCAAACAATTCCCAGCCGGTCGTCGTGCCCGCGGGGTGGATCGCCTCGGCGCCATCGAGCCAGGCGGCGAAGCTGCGCCCCGACGGCTCGGCGATCGCGCGGCCTTTGTAGCTCGTACCCGGATGGCGGATGCCGGCGAGTTCGAGCAAGGTTGGCGTGACGTCCTTGACCGTCCCGAACACCTCCGAAATCTCGCCGGCGCGCTGGCCGCCCGGCGCGCGGATGATCGTCGGGACGCGGATGCCGCCCTCGGTCGTATAGGTCTTGACCAGCCGCGACGGCGCGGTCGCCGCCTGCGCCCAGCGCGGGCCGTACCAGGCATAGGAGCCGGGGCGGCCGAGATTGTCGAGGCTGTTGTCGCAATGCTCGGCGATCAGCCTGGCGAACACCGGCCCCATGATCGGCATCGCTTCGACGATCGCGCCCTCGGCGCCATTGTCGGAGAGGAAGATGACCAGCGTGTTGTCATATTGGCCGGTGCGCTTGAGATGGCCGATCACCCGTCCGACATTCTGGTCGATGCGGTCGACCATCGCGGCATAGATTTCCATCGTGCGCGCCGAATGCGCGCGCTGCTCGGCGGTCTGGTCGGCCCATTCGGCCTCGCCCTCGGCAACGACCGGCGCGATCGTCGTGTCGGGCGCGACAAGGCCGAGTTTCTTCAGCCGATCGAGCCGGCGTTCGCGCAAGACGTCGGGCCCGTCGTCATAGACGCCGCGATATTTCTGGATGTCGGCGTCGAGCGCTTGCAGCGGCCAGTGCGGGGCCGAGAAGGGAAGATAGGCGAAGAAGGGACGGTCGTCTTTTGCAGTATCCGCCTCCTCGAAAAATTCGATCAGCCGCGTCGTGAAATAGTCGGTCGAGTAAAAGGGCGTCGGCAGGTCGGTGACCCATTCGCCGTCCTCGGCATAGATCGGGCCGCGCACCGCGATGCGGTCGATCGGGCCGCCGCCAAAATGGTCGGCACCGCCGGGTAGTAGCGCGAAGCTGCGTTCGAACCCGCGTGCGTGCGGGGCGCGGTCGAGGGTGTGGCCGAGGTGCCATTTGCCCGACAGGATCGTGCGATAGCCCGCGTCGCGGAGCAGTTCGGGAAGCGCCGCGACGCTGTCGTTGAGATAGCCCTCGTAACCCGGTGCACCCTGGAAATCTGGACGCACGGTCTCGATCATCGAACCGATCCCGGCGATATGATGATCGACCCCCGACAGCAGCATCGCGCGCGTTGACGAACAGGCGGGCGCCGAATGGAAATCGGTGAGGCGCACCCCCTCGGCGGCGAGCGCGTCGAGGTGCGGGGTGTCGATCTCGCTGCCGAAGGCGCCTAGATCGGAGAAGCCCATGTCGTCGACGACGATAAGCAGTACGTTGGGACGCGCGTCGGGTACGGTGTCGATCATGACGGTTCCTTGGATGGGGAGCGAAGGGTCAATCGGTCTGCGGCACGCCCAGTTCGGCGAGCAGCGTGTCGCGCAGCGCGTCGAATTCCTTGCCGCCGGCGCGGCGCGGGTGCGGCAGGCGGACGCGGGTGTCGTATCCGATCCGGCCCTCCTTGAGCACGAGGATGCGATCGGCGAGCAGGATCGCTTCCTCGACGTCGTGCGTCACGAGCAGCGTCGCGGGGCCGTGCGCCTGGCACAGCTCGCCGATCAGCCGCTGCATCTTGAGCCGCGTCAGCGCGTCGAGCGCCGCGAAGGGCTCGTCGAGCAACAGCAGCCGCGGCTCGCGCACCAGCGCACGCGCCAGCGCGGCACGCTGCGCCTCGCCGCCCGACAAGGTCGCGGGCCATGCGTCGGTGCGATGGTCGAGGCCGACCTCGGCGAGCGCGGCCTCGGCGCGATCGCGCGTCGCCAGCCGGCCCGGCAGACCGATCACGACATTCCTCCACACCTTCATCGACTGGACGAGGCGGGGTTCCTGAAACACGACCGTCCGGGCCTCGGGCACCCAGGCCTCGCCGCCATCGGGGGCGTCGAGTCCGGCGAGGATGCGCAGCAGCGTCGTCTTGCCGCTGCCCGATGCGCCGAGCAGCGCAACGAATTCGCCGCTGTGGATCTTGAGGTCGAGGCGGTCGAGGACGGTGTTGCCAGCAAATGTCCGGCTGACCTTGCTGACGTCGACCGCAACGGGATGGTGTGCGAAATCGGGCTCGGCGACGCGCTCCGCATTGGCGAAATCTATCGAAAGAACAGCGGTCATCAGGATGCTCCTATCGGACGGCGATGCCCGCGCGCCACGGCATGAACAGCCGTTCGAGCGTGCGGACGATCAGGTCGGCGCTGAGGCCGAGGACGGCGTAGATCGCGATGCAGATCAGGATGACATCGACCTGCTGATACATTTGCGCGCTGTTGAGCAGGTAGCCGAGCCCCGCCGAGGCGTTGATCTGTTCGGCCGCGATCAGCACGAGAACCGAGACCCCCAGCGCGAAGCGCAGCCCGGTGAAAATCTGCGGCAGCGCCAGCGGCAGCACGACTTCGAGGATCAGGCGGCGGCCGCCAAGCCCGAAGCTACGCATCGCTTCGATCACCTTGCGGTCGACATTGCGCACCCCGGCATAGGTGTTGAGATACATTGGGAACATCGTCGCGAGCGCGATGAGGAGAAGCTTGGGCGCCTCGCCGATCCCGAACCAGACGATGAACAGCGGCACGAGCGCGAGGAAGGGGATGGTGCGCAGCATCTGGAGCAGCGCGTCGAACAATTCCTCGCCGAGCTTCGACAGACCCGCGATCGTGCCCAGTACCAGCCCGAAGATGATCCCCACCGCGCCGCCGACGAGCGCGCGGGTGAGCGAGGTCGCGATCTGCGTGGCGAGGGCCTGCTCGGTCCACAGCTGTTGCCATCCCGCTGCCAGCCCGGCGGGCGAGGGAAGGATCGACGGGTCGATCCAGCCCGCGCTCGTCGACAGGGCCCACAGCGCGACGACGATCAGGGGTCCGATGGCGCGGCGGACAAAGGACAGCTTTTCGGAGTGGTTTCCGGCCTGTCGGACGACCGGCTGGACGAGCCGGCCGGGATCGCCCGACGCGGTCAGCCCCGACGCGGCGATCGGCGTCGGCGCGTTCACTTCGCCGCCTCCTGCGCGGCGACGATGCTGTCGTAGCGCTTGTCGAAGATTTGTGACGCGTCGAGCTTCTTGCGGATCAGCCCTTCCTTCAGGAACAGATCGGCTTCGGCCTGATGCGCCGCGATGATGCTGTTGTCGATCGGGGTGTATTTCGACGGCGATCGCTCGATGATCTTCTCGGCGATGTCGATGCCGACATTATATTGCTTCGCGAGCGCCGGCGCGGCCTTCTTCACATGTTCGCGCTGCCAGCGCTGCGCCCGTGCCGCCCGCGCCGCAAGGTCGCCGATCGCCTTGGCCTTGGCGGGGTCCGCAAGCGCCGCGTCCGACGCGACCAGATAGTTGAAGCCGGGCGTGAAGTCGGCGCCATTGGCGATGATGATCTTGCCCGCCTGTTCGAGTTCGGTCAGGAAGGGTTCGGTCAGGATGATCGCATCGGCCGCCCCCTTGTCGAGCAGGCCCGTGCCGAAACCCGTCGCCTGCACCTGCTTGATGTCCTTGAGCGACAGGCCCTGCTTCTCGAGCAGGTTCGCGATGAAATAGTGCAGCACCGTGCCCTTCATGAAGGTCACCGACTTGCCCTTGAGGTCGGCCGCAGTGCGGATCGGCGAGCCGGGTTTGACGACCAGCGCATAGGCCGATCCGCCCTGCTTCGCCGACTGGCTGACCGCGACCACCTTGACCGGGCTGCCCGCCGCCTGCGCGAAAATCAGCGGGGTTTCGGCCATCCAGCCGACGTCGATCGACCCGCCGGTCTGTGCTGCGATGATCGGCGGGCCGCCGACGAAATTGGCCCATTCGATCGCGTAATCGGTCGGCTGACCCTCGCCCGCGACATCGAGCGAGGATTTGAGCGCGTGGAGCTGGTCGGCGACCTTCAGCGTCGTGCCGCTGTCGGCCGCGCCGCCGCACGCGGCGAGGGACAGCAAGGCACCGGCGGCAAGCGCGCGGAGCGGGGCGAAGGAGAGTTTCATGGCGACCGCCTTTGTTTGTTCTGGGTCAGGCGGCTTCGGGGCCGACGGGGCGGTCGCCGACGATCGTCACGCGCTCCATGTGGCGCGCCTCGCTATAGTCGGGGACGGCGTAATGCTGGGTTGCGCGATTGTCCCAGAAGGCGATCGATCCGGGCTTCCAGCTCCAGCGGACATGGAATTCGGGCCGCTTCACCTGATTGAAGAGCTTGGCGAGGAGGGCGTCGCTCTCCGCTTCGGGCAGACCGACGATGCGGCGGGTGAAGACCGAATTGACGTAGAGCACTTTCTCGCCGGTTTCGGGGTGGATGCGCACCACCGGATGCTCGACCGGCGGGAAGGTCTTTTGCAGCGCATCGCGCTTTTCCTCGGTGTCGAGGAATTGCAGGAAGGTGCGCGTGTCGTGGATCGCGGTGAGGCCCTCGATCTGCGCCTTGGTGTCGTCGTCGAGCGTTTCATAGGCCGCGACCGCATTGGCGAAGACGGTGTCGCCGCCGAGCGAGGGCGAGACGCGCTGGATCAGGATCGAGGCGGCCGATGGTTCGGCGCGGAAGGTCGTGTCGGCGTGCCAGTTGCCATCGCTAGTCTGGCGGTAGCCGCCGGGCAGCCGGTCCTTCAGCTCTTCCGAAATCAGCGGCAGGATCTGAGGATAGTCGGGCAGCGAAAAGACCGGATGCTCCTCGAGATCGCCGAACGCGGCGCCGAGCGCGATATGCTGTTCGCGCGTCAGATTCTGGTCGCGGAAAAAAATGACCCGATATTTGAGGAGGGTGGCGCGCAGCGCGTCATAGGTCGGCCGGTCGAGCGGTTTGGCAAGGTCGATGCCGGTGATCAGTGCGCCGAGGCTGGGCTGAAGCGGGACGATGTCGAAAAGCGCGGTTGCTGGGGCGCTGCGGTCGAGCGTCTGGACGGTCATGGTCGTATTCCCTGGTTAGAAAAGGACGTGCAAAAGGGCTCGCTATCGCGGTGACGCGAAGCCGTGGAGGGGGCGGCAGAGGGCCGCAGGAAGATTTTGGCGCGCGCTCCGGGTCAGAGGTGGCGCGCCGTCATGGGCACGCGGGGGCTATCGCGGCGTAGGGATGTGCATCGTATCACCTCATCATCTGAGGGGAACACGATACCTGGCGCTGTCGCCTGAGCATCGCGCGCTTTAGCTGTTGGTAACGCGGAGCAAGCTGCTTCCCGGTCAAAAGCCGCGAATCCCGAAAATTCCTGCCGGTCGGGATCAGGCCGGTAATTCAACTTGATTGGTAGAGTTGGAATCGTCAAGCCTAGTTTCGCTTTCAGGCGGCAAAGCGTCGCTCGGTTGGCCCGTTCCGTCGCGACCGGGCGCGGGACGCTTCTTTAGGGGCATCATCCGGGTGACGATATTCGCGAGCGCGCGTCTCGCGAATGATCGCGCGGGAGGCCGGACGGCGGTTCATCCCTGTTCTATCCGGCATGGCGGCGGTAAAGGATTTCAACTTCGGAAAAGGTCGCCCGCTATGAAATTCCTGATCGCCACTCTCACCTCGGCCCTGCTCGCCTTCGCGACCCCCGCTCTGGCGGCACCGCAGCAGGGCGATGTCATCATTCGCCATGTCACGCTGATCGATGTCGAGGCGGCGAAGGCGGTGGAGGACCAGGCGATTGTGTTGCACGGCGACGATATCGTCGCGGTCGGTCCCGATGCCGCGATCGCGCAGGCGTGGCGTGCGAAGCAGCGGGTCGAGGGCAAGGGCAAATATCTGATCCCCGGCCTGTGGGACATGCATGTCCATTTCGGCGGCGGACCCGATCTGATCGAAGAAAATGCGGCGTTGTTTCCGCTCTATGTTGCCAACGGCATCACGACGATCCGCGACTGTTCGGGCGACCTCGCCGACCAGGTGCTCGCGTGGCGCGGCGCGATTACGGAGGGCAAGCTCTTCGGCCCGCGGCTGCTCACCTCGGGCGCGAAGATCGAAGGGATCGCGCCGCTGTGGAAGGGGACGATCGAGGTCGGCAGCGAGGCCGATGTCGATGCGGCGCTGGACCGGCTGAAGAACCGCGACATGGTCGATTTCGTCAAGATCACCGACAGCACGCTGAAACCCGAATTGTTCCTCTACGCGCTGAAACAGGCGAAGGCGTTGGGCATCAAAACCTCGGGCCATATCCCGATGGCGCTGACCACCGGGCAGGCGGTCGATGCCGGGATCAGTTCGATCGAGCATCTCGATTATGCCTATAATGCCGGGGCGAAGGATGAGGCGGCGATCGCCGCCGACTTTGCCGCGGGCCGCATCGACCGCGCCGAGGCCAACCGCCGCCTCGATAGCGGGTTCGACCGTGACACCGCGATGGCCGCCTATCGGCGTTTCGCGCAGCAGGGCGTATCGGTCACCCCGACGCTGAACGGCAGCCGGATCATCGCCTATCTCGATCGCGACGATCACAGCAAGGACGCGGGGCTCGCCTATATCGGGCCGAAGCTGCGCAAGACCTATGACTGGCGCGTCGAGCGCGCGGCGAAGGCCGATGCCGCGGCGATCGCGGCGCGGCACAAGCAGATCGAGGATGTGGGCACCATCCTGCCGATGCTCGCGGAGGCGGGGGTGCCGATCATCGCGGGGACCGACGCGGGTTTTCTCAACAGCTATAATTACCCGGGTTTCGGGCTGCACGACGAACTCGCACTGTTCGTCGAAAAGGGGCTGACCCCGGCGCAGGCGCTCGCGTCGGCGACGCGCGCTGGCCCTGCATGGTTCGGTTGGCTGGGTCGCTATGGCGCGATCAAGCCCGGCATGGCGGCAGACCTCGTGCTGCTCGACCGCAACCCGCTGGAGGACATCGCGGCGACGCGTGCGATCGATACGGTGGTGATGCGCGGGATCGTCCATGACCGAGCCGCGCTCGACCGGATGCTCGCCGATACCCGCGCGAAGGTGGCGGCCTGGAATGCCGCCGCGAAGCCCTAGTGGACCGTCGCGCGCGCCGCAGCCCGCGCGCGCCAGACGCTCCACAAAGTGAACAGCCCCATCGCCGCCCAGATGACGTTGAGCCCCGCCGAGGGCAGTGCGCCATTATAGCCCGAGTTGATGACGAAGCCGCCGGCGCCGACAACGTTCATCCACTGGTAGAGATAGCCGCGCGGCTCGAGCTTGCCGAGCGAGAGCAGGATATAGCTGGCGAGAATGATCGCGGCGGCGGTCCAGCCGATGACCTCGATGCCGATGTTGAATCCGCCCATATCCCGTCCCTTCGCGGCCGTTTGCACCGCCTGTTTCGGGGATGGCCGTTCAGCGCATGCCCCGTTCGAGTTCTTCGACCGCATCCTTGGCTTCGGCCAAGCCCAGCCCGGTCTTCTCGCGCATCAGTTTGATCACCTCGATCTTGCGGTTCTGGCGGATGAGGTCGAGGATTTCCTCGTCGCCGATCCGCTCGTCGCCGACGCGGACCATTGGTCGTATTTCGGGCGCGCGCGGTGCCGCGCGCGGCGGCGGGGCGGTGAGGTCGCGCTGGTCGCCCTGACCCTTGCGGATCAGGAAGAGCGTCAGCGCGACCCCGAGCAGCAGTCCGAGGACGAAGGGGATCAAGGCGCCCATCGTCCCAGCCTAGTCCTTAAGCGGCCAGCTTGCGCAGCACATAGTGCAGGATGCCGCCGTTCATATAATATTCGACCTCGTTTGCGGTATCGATGCGGCAGAGCGTGTCGAAGGCGAAGGTCGATCCGTCGGGGCGCGTGACGTTGACCGTCACCGTCTGGCGCGGCTTGAGGTCCGCGACGCCGGTGATGGTGAAGGTGTCGTCGCCGGTCAGCCCCAGCGTCTCGCGGCTCTGCCCTTCGAGGAATTGCAGCGGCAGCACGCCCATGCCGACGAGGTTCGAACGGTGGATGCGCTCGAAGCTTTCGACGATCACGGTGCGGACGCCGAGCAAATTGGTGCCCTTCGCCGCCCAGTCGCGCGACGAACCGGTGCCATATTCCTTGCCAGCGATGACGACGAGCGGCGTGCCGTCGGCCTTGTGGCGCATCGCGGCGTCGTAGATCGGCATGACCTCCGAACCGTAACGCGACATGCCGCCTTCGATGCCGGGGACCATTTCATTCTTGATGCGGATATTCGCGAACGTCCCGCGCATCATGACGTCGTGGTGGCCGCGGCGGGCGCCGTAGCTGTTGAAGTCGGCCTTGCTAACCTGATGTTCCATCAGCCATTTTCCGGCCGGCGAGTCCGCCTTGATGCTGCCCGCGGGGCTGATGTGGTCGGTGGTGATGCTGTCGCCGAGGATCGCCAGCGGCTTCGCGTCGATGATGTCCTTCACCGGCGCCGGGGTCATGCTCATGCCCTCGAAATAGGGCGGGTTCGCGACATAGGTCGACCCGGCGCGCCACTGGTACGTGTCCGAACCCTCGACCTCGATCTTCTGCCAATGTTCGTCGCCGCGATAGACATGTTCGTAGCGCGCCTCGAACATGTCGCGGTCGATGCACGCCGCCATCGTGTCGGCGACCTCCTGGTTGGTCGGCCAGATATCGGCGAGGAACACGTCCTTGCCCGACTGGTCCTGCCCGATCGGCGTGGTGGTGAAATCCTCGGTCACCGTGCCCTTGAGCGCATAGGCGACGACGAGCGGCGGGGAAGCCAAGAAGTTGGCGCGCACGTCAGGCGACACGCGGCCTTCAAAGTTGCGGTTGCCCGAGATCACCGATGCGGCGACGATGTCGTTGCCGTTGATCGCTTCCGAAATCGGCCCCGCGAGCGGACCCGAATTGCCGATGCAGGTGGTGCAGCCATAACCGACGAGGTTGAAGCCGACCGCGTCGAGATCGGCGGTCAGCCCGGCGCGATCGAAATAGTCGGTGACGACCTGAGACCCCGGCGCGAGCGACGTCTTGACCCAAGGCTTGGGCTTCAGGCCCAAAGCGTTCGCCTTGCGCGCGACGAGACCCGCGGCGACCATCACCCCGGGGTTCGAGGTGTTGGTGCAGCTGGTGATCGCGGCGATCACGACGTCGCCGTCGCCGATGTCGTGGCTCGCGCCCGCCACCGCTACGCGCTTGATGCCGTCATGCTTGTACACCGACGCGAGGTCGGCGTTGAACACATCGTCGACCTCGGTGAGGATCACCTTGTCCTGCGGGCGCTTCGGCCCCGCGAGCGACGGCACGACGCTGCCCATGTCGAGGGTGAGCGTGTCGGTGAAGATCGGGTCGGCCATGTCGGCGGACAGCCACAGACCCTGCGCCTTGGCATAAGCCTCGACCAGCGCGACATTTTCGGCGGTGCGGCCGGTCAGGCGCATATAGTCGAGCGTCTTGTCGTCGATGCCGAAGAAGCCGCAGGTCGCGCCATATTCGGGCGCCATGTTCGCCAGCGTCGCGCGGTCGGCGAGGCTCAGCGACGACAGGCCGGGGCCGAAATATTCGACGAAGCGGCCGACGACGCCTTTGGCGCGCAGCATCTGGGTCGCGGTGAGCACGAGGTCGGTCGCGGTGACGCCTTCGTTGAGCTTGCCGGTCAGCTTGAAGCCGACGACTTCGGGGATCAGCATCGACACCGGCTGGCCGAGCATCGCCGCTTCCGCTTCGATCCCGCCGACGCCCCAGCCGAGCACGCCCAGCCCGTTGATCATCGTCGTGTGGCTGTCGGTGCCGACGCAAGTGTCGGGATAGGCGACGGTTTCACCCGCGGCATCCTCGCTCGACCACACCGCCTGCGCGATATGCTCGAGGTTGACCTGGTGGCAGATGCCGGTGCCCGGGGGCACCGCCTTGAAATTGTCGAGGCTCTTCGACCCCCATTTCAGGAAGTCGTAACGCTCGCCGTTGCGATAATATTCGATTTCGACATTCTGCTCGAACGCCTTCGGGTGGCCGAATTCATCGACCATGACCGAGTGGTCGATGACGAGGTGGACGGGGACGAGCGGGTTGATCTTGGTCGTGTCGCCGCCGAGCTTGGCGATCGCGTCGCGCATCGCGGCGAGGTCGACGACGCAGGGAACGCCGGTGAAATCCTGCAGCAGCACGCGCGCCGGGCGATACTGGATTTCCTGGTTCGAATGCGGGTCCTTCTGCCAGTCGACCAGCGCTTTCACATCATCGGTCGACACGGTGAAGCCGCCATCCTCGAAGCGCAGCAGATTTTCGAGCAGCACCTTCATCGAAAAGGGCAGCCGCGACACGTCGCCGAGCTTCGCCGCGGCCTTGTCGAGCGAGTAATAAGCATAGCTTTTGCCGCCGACGTCGAGCGTCGAGCGAGTTCCAAGCGTGTCGTTGCCGATGGTCGTCATGGTGCAGCAGTCCCCTGTAGGCGCGGCGGGGGAAGACCGTCCGACGGACCGAGCGGGAGAGCGGGGCCGAAGGGAGTCGCGCGCGCGGTTATTGTTGGCGTGGCCTTACGCCGGGGGCGGGGAAATGCAAGGGGGTGGCAGAGGAGTATGCCTCGTTATCGTCCGTTCAAGGCATCGTCGATCGTCGTGAAGATATTGGCGAGGCTGAGCCCGAGCATCTGAAAGGCAATGATGCAGGCGACCGCGATCAGTGCCGCGATCAGTCCATATTCGATGGCGGTCGCGGCCCTTGTGTCGTCGATCAGCCGAATTTTCCGCATGGTGAATTCCCCGTACAGGATCGGCCCCCGCGATCCCGGGCAATCTGGAGCGTTACGTCAGAACAATCTGTTCGAGGACGGGGTTAACGGGCGTGAAGCTACGCGGTGTGGCAGGCGGGTGCGCGGGCGGCTCAGCCGTCCGATTGCGCCTCGCGCGGCGGAGAGCCCTCGGCATAGGGATTTTCGGCGGGGCGGCCGAAATAATAGCCCTGCGCCTGCGGACAGCCCTCGTCGAGCAGCATTTGGCGCTGCGCCGCGGTCTCGACCCCCTCGGCGACGATCGGCATGTTGAAGCTGCGTCCCAGGCCGATGATCGCGCGGACGATCGAGCGCGCCGCATCGTCATCGTCGATCGCCGAGACGAAGCTCTTGTCGATCTTGATCTTGTCGAAGGGAAAGGCCTTGAGGTTCGAGAGCGACGAATAGCCGGTGCCGAAATCGTCCATCGCGACGCGCACCCCCATGTCGCGGATCGCGTGCAGCGCCCGGAGCGCGCTCTGGCGGTTGCGCAGGAAGGCGGTCTCGGTGATCTCAAGCTCGAGCCGGTGCGGGTCGAGCCCCGATTCGCGCAGCGCCTCGCGGACCAGTCCGGGCAGGTTGGGGACCTGGAACTGGATCGTCGAGACATTGACCGCGATCGATATATTGTCGGGCCAGGCGGCGGCGGTATCGCACGCCTGGCGCAGCACCCATTCGCCGATCTGGACGATCGCGCCGATCTCCTCGGCGATCGGGATGAAATCGTCGGGGGGCACCTCGCCGCGCTCGGGATGGTCCCAGCGCAGCAGCGCCTCGTACCCGACGACCGAGCAGAAGGCGGTGGCGACGAGCGGCTGGAAGACGAGGCGCAACTCGCCGCGGGTGATCGCGTGGCGCAGGTCGTGTTCGAGCGCGCGGCGTTCGCGGGCGACCTCGTCCATTTCCTGGTCTAAGAAGGCGGCGGTGCCGCGGCCGTTGTTCTTGGCGCGGTAGAGCGCGGTGTCGGCGTTGCGCTGCAGCGTCTCGGCATCGGCGCCGTCGGCGGGGAAGAGCGCGACGCCGATGCTGACCCCGACCGCCATCGGATCGCGTGCGACATCCATTTCCTCGGCGAGGGCTTCGAGGATGCGGGTCGCGAGGCGGCGCGCGTCGTCGGGGGCGGAGACCGCGCGCTGGATGATCAGGAATTCGTCGCCGCCGACGCGCGCGACGATGTCGTCGCCGCGCACCGCGGCGCGCAGGATATCGGCGACGCGGCGCAGCACCGCGTCGCCCGCGGCATGGCCGAAGATGTCGTTGACCGCCTTGAAGCGGTCGAGGTCGAGCGCGAGCAGCGCGAAGGGGGCGTCGGCGGCGATCGCGTCGTCGAGCGCGACGGCGAACTGCGTGCGGTTGGCGAGGTCGGTGAGCGCGTCGTGCGAGGCGAGATGCTCGATCGCCCGCTGCGCGCGCTTGCGGTCCGACAGGTCGCGGATCGCGAGCACCTGGCAGCTGCGGCCGCGATATTCGATCGTGCGGGTGCCGATCTCGAAGATCTGGTCCTCGTCGGCGCTGCCGCGCAGCCGCGCCTCGACCGACGGGCCGTCGGGGGCGGCGAAGGGCGACCCGTCGAGGCGGACGAACCAGTCGCCCGGCGCGCTGCCGAGGATCGCGCCGGCGCTGACCCCGAGCAGATCGCCGAGCTGGTGGTTGACCTCGACGATGCGGCCGTCGTGGGTGATCGCGAGCGCCTCGAGCGTCGCTTCGGCGAGGCCGTGGGCATCGGTGAGCCAGCGGTCGATCAGCGAGCCGGTGAGCGCGAGCGCGACGAGCGCGAGGTTGGCGAACACGATCGCGGGGACGAGCCAGTCGCGGGTGACCGCGGCGCCGAGCGCGTCGCCGCGCGTCGGATCGGGGACGAGCGTGGTCGCCGACATCGCGGTGAAATGCAGCGCGACGATCGCCAGCACCGCGAGGCTGGCGGGAAGGGCGATGCGGCGCCACCCGCTGCTGCGTGCGAAGGCGACGAACGACGCCCAGAAGCAGAGCCACGAGACGGCGAGCGAGACGAGGATGGGGGCGACGGCATAGGAGACGTGCGCCGGGGCGATGATCGACGCCATGCCGGTGAAATGCATCGCGGCGACCCCGACCGCGGCGCCCGCGGCGGCGATGGCGCAGCGCGCGGCGGTCGGCGCCTTGCCGAGCCAGCGGAAGCTGACCCAGAAGAAGCCGATCGCGATCGCGACCGAGAGCAGAGTGAGCGAGCCGTCGAAGCGGATCGGCATCGCCCCGCGATAGGCGAGCATCGCGACGAAATGGGTGGCCCAGACCCCGACCCCCTGCGCGACCGCGGCGACGACGAGCCAGTGGCGGCGGCGCGTCTCGATGCAGAAGGTCGAGCGGTTGAGGACGACGAAGAGGCAGATGTTGCCGAGGACGCAGACGAGCGCGGCGACAAGGACCAGCCACAGGTCATGCTGATACACCACGCATTCGAGGACGCTGAACATAAAATTCCCCCTGGTCCCCGCGCTTATCAGACCAGACAGGCGTAAAGATTGGATTATTATTGGAGAAGATACTGAAACCGGTTGAGAAATAAATGATTCAATACTGAGGGGTACCGCGAATCGGTGCGACGGGGCGGCATCCTGCCCGCGCGCGACGGGCACCCCCTCCTGCCTTCAGCGCTTGCGCTTCGCTGCCTTGTCGGCGACAGTCGCGCGATCGGGGGAAGGAGCGCGCGTGCAGGCGGTCGACGACGACAAGGCGCTGGGAATGAAGGTGATGAAGCTGTCGCGCATGCTGCGGCTGCGCTTCGACCGGCGTGTCCAGCCGTTGGGGCTGACGCGCGCGCAGTGGCAGACGATCGCCTGCGTGCGGCGGCGCCCCGGCGCGACGCAGCGGCAGGTTGCAGAACTGCTGGAGGTCGGCGAGGTGACCGTGGGCCGATCGATCGACAAGCTGGTCGAGGCGGGACTGGTCGAGCGACGCCGCGATCCCGCGGACCGGCGCGCGCACCGCATCTGGCTGACCCACGCGATCGAACCGTTGATCGGTGAATTGACGCGGATCGGCGCTGCGGAGGAAGCCGCGGCGCTGGCAGGCTTCGACACGCAAGAGCAGGCGCTGCTCCACGCGATGCTCGACCGCATCACCGCCAATTTGGGCGGCGACGCGGTCGAAGCCGTGACCTGCGAGCCGGAGCAGCGTTGAGAGGGGAGAGCCTTCCGGCGACGCAGGTCCGGATTATTTCTGCTTGAGCGCCTCCGACTTGCTGAGCGTCGTGACCAGCTTGCCGTTGACGATGCTGAGCGTGCTCGCGGGGATGCGAACGGTCTCGCGGTTGACGATCGCGAGGAGGTTGCCCGACGCCTGAACCTTGTAGACCTTGCCGACGATGCGGGCGCTGGTGTCGCGCAGGACTTCGCCTTCCTTCGGCGCGCGTTCGAGCGCGGTGGTCGCTTCGGCCGGCGGCGTAGCGGTTTCGACGGCGAGGGCGGGCGTGGCGACGGCGAGAAGCGCAATGGTGACGAACATACGCATGGGAATGACCTTTCGACTATATACTAAGTCATATTAGTATATGCTAGTTTAGTGTGCAACGCACAAAAAACTGCCCGCCGCGAAAGCGCGGCTTTGCCGCCGCCGGTGCCATAGGTGTGAAGCCCAAGCGGATGCCCGCCGTGTCAGGACGCGGTGGCGATACGAACCGGTGCCGGGGTAAAGGCGCGGACGCGATTGCGTCCGGCGCGCTTGGCTTCGTAGAGCGCCTGGTCGGCGTCGCGCATCAGCTGCGACAGGCCGGCGCCGGGCACGGCGACCGCCAGCCCGATGCTTGTCGTCGGCGGCGTCGCGCCGGGGAGGCAGGGCTGGCACGCGATAGTCATGCCGGTGCGAACCGCCTCGGCCAGCGCGCGTGCCGTCTCGATCCCGCTGCCGGGCAGCAAGAGGGCGAATTCCTCGCCGCCGATGCGGCCGGCGATCGTCCCGGCAGGGCCGGCCGCGCGAAGATGGGCGCCGAAGGCGGCGATGATCGCATCGCCAGCGGCATGACCGTGATTGTCGTTGACCGCCTTGAAATGGTCGATGTCGGCGATGAGCAGCGCGGCGGGCCGCCCCTGGTCGGCGCAGGCGCGCACCGCGGCGCCCGCCTCCGCCTCGAACCCGCGCCGGTTGAGCAGGCCCGAAAGCTGGTCGCCGTCGGCCTGTTCGCGCAGTTCGGCCATCAGGTCGATCGCCACCGCGACCATCAGCGTGATCGCCGACAGCACCGAGCAGATCGCTTGGGTGAACTGGACGGTGGTCCAATAGACCGACTGCTGGAAGCCGACATAATTGACGATGTCGCCGGTGACCCCGAGGACGAGCAACGGTCGCAGCGTGTAGTTGAGCGCCCAGACGATGCCGAGCCAGAAGAAGATATGGTCGACGATGTGCCGTTTGGGCAAGCGGCGCAGGCAGACGGGAATCATCAGCGCGATCAGTCCGAGCGCGAAGCTGATCGCATAGATGCGCCCGACTATGCTGGGATCGACGAGCAGGAACCAGAGGAAGATGGCCATCGACACGGTGCAGATGACCGCCATCGTGCGGCGCGGCACGGCGACGCGATAATGGGCGATGATCGCGCCGACGAGCAGGCAACCGGCGAGGAGATAGCCGAAATTGGCGGGAATCCGCTGCAACTCCATCGGCAGCACCGGGCCAAGATCTTGGATCAGGAAGGCGGCGGCGGTGATCGCATGGCCGGCGGCGGCGGCGAGGAGGTAGCGATATTCGCGGCGGTAGAGCCAGAGCAGCAGGAAGGCGCCCGCCAGCAACAGGCCGATGCCCGGATTGAGCAGGGAAATGAAAAACTGACCCGACAAACGCTTACTGCCTCTCGCACGCAGCGTAACAAGATCAGGGATAATAAGCCGTTACGAGGGCAGTGGGAAAGTGACGAAGCGGTGAACCGTTGACGCCGTCAGGCGCTGCCGCGCACCGCGAGGCGGACCGGGACGCGCGTGCCGTCGCGGACATGCTCGTCATCCTCGAGCGCCATCGCGACGAGCGCCTCGCCGGCGGCCTCGAGATCGGGTTCGAGCGTGGTGAGCGCGGGATCGGCGAGGGTGCCGGCGCGGATGCCGTCGAAGCCGATCAGCGCGACATCCTCGGGCACGCGGCGCCCGATTTCCTTGAGGCCCTGGAGCACGCCGAGCGCGAGCATGTCGCTGGCGGCGAAGATCGCGTCGGTGTCGGGATGCGCGGCGAGCAAGGCATGTGCGGCGGCGACGCCTTGGGCATGGCGGTCGGCGGCGGGCGCGGCCGCCCAGACGACCGGGTCGATAGCATGCGCGGCGAGTGCGGCGGAAAAGCCTTCGCGCCGTTCGTCGAACTGGCGCTGTGCCGAATCGGCGGGGCCGATGAAAGCGGCGCGGCGGCGGCCGGTCGCGATCAGATGTTCGGCGGCAAGGCGCCCGCCGGCGTCATTGTCGCTGCGCATCCAGTGGAAGGGATCGCCCGGGCTGCCCCAGCAGACGAAGTCGAGTCCCGAGGCCTGCGCGGCGCCGAAATAATCCCACGCCGCGTCGTTGCTGGTGGTGCCGATGACGATCATCGCATCGGCGAGCCCCGAGGCGACGAAATCGGCGCGGAAATTGGCGGGGCTTTCCTGGAAGCTGACGAGCAGGTTGAAGCGCCGTGCCGACGTCGCCTCGGCAATGCTGCCAAGCAGCGCGAAATAGAAAGGGTTGATCGCGCTGCGGTCTTCGCCGGGGCGGCAGATGGTGACGAGCGCGATCGTCTCGCTGCTTTTCAGGCGCAGGCTGGAGGCGTGGCGGTCGACGACATAGCCGAGTTCGCGTGCAGCCGCCGAGACGCGGGCGCGGGTTTCGGCATTGACCCCGGGGCTGCCGCGCAGCGCGCGCGAGACGGTCGATTGCGACACGCCCGCGCGCTCGGCGACGTCGAACGATGTCGGGCGCAGCATTTTCGCGGTCACGATCCCATTCTCCCCTTGATCGCGTCTGTTGCGCGGGCGACGGGCGCTGTCAATCGGCGAACGGCCACCGTCGGGCGCGGACCCAGTCGACGAGGCGGGCGTCGCCGGGCGAGTCGGCATGGATACGTGCGCGCAGCGCCTCGTCGAGGGTGACGCGGCGCGCGACCACTTCGCCTTGCGACGGGTGCGAGGCGGGGAGCTCGATCGAACGTCCGGCGGCGCGATAATGGTTCCAGTCGGCGGGGATGCCCATGGCGGCCGACAGGAAGTCGAGCCCCTCGTTCCAGCGATCGGTGGTGGTGGCGAACCAGCACAGCTCCAGCAGCCGCTGCGCCATCGCAAGCTGCTGTTCGGGATCGGCGGGAAGGTCGGCGCCATAGAGGCGCTGGGCGAAGAAGCGCACCATATAGTCCGACTGTTCGGGGCGGTACCAGTTCATATACCAATCGTCGAAATCGTCGGGGGCGTGGCCGCGGCTCCAGCGGAAATTATAGAGCGAGACGCAGCGTTCGGCAGGGTCGCGGACGACGGTGACATAGCGCGGCTCGCGCAGCCCGGGGACGAGGCGGTGGATGCCGTAATCGAGCTGGTGCCCCGCGAGGATTTCGGCGCGGGTACGCTCCTCGGCCGGGCGATCCTCGAATTCGGGCCGGCCCTGTTCCTTGCGGTAGCGGCGACCCCAGTTGGAAAATTCGACCAGCTGCTCGTCCATGGCGAAATGGCGTTCGAGATGCGCCTTCAGCGTCGTGCCCCCGCATTTGGGAACGTGGAGGAATATCCACAGCGGGCGGCGCGGAGTGTCGGTCATGCGCCGACCCTGTCGTAACCGAAGCCGGTCAGCAAGTCGCGGTGATCGTCGAAGACCCGATTGAGATCAGCCAGTTGCGCCGGGCCGAGCCGGGCGATCTGATCGGCGTTCATGTCGCGCAGCACTTCGTTGTAGCGGCCCTTCACCGGAAGCGAGCGGTCGAGCACGAGGTCGGCGAAGGCGGGGACGAGGCCGGCGATGCGGGCCGCGACGGCGGCGGGGGTGCGGCACATCTGCTCATAGGTGAAGAAGGTCGTGCGCGCGCCGAGTGCGGCGCGGTTGGCGGCCTGCGCCGCGAGAGCGGCGACGATGTGGCGCGCGGCGGTGGCCGCGAGGCTGTCGCCGGGCGCCACCGGGCCGGCGTCGGCGCCGCGGCGGACGATGCCTTCGGCGACGGCATAGGGGTTGCGGACCATGATGAGGAAGGCGGCGTCGGGAAAGGCGGCGGCGATGCGGTCGGCGATGAGCAGGAAGGGCGGCGAGGCGATAACTAGGGTGTCGGCATCGGCATCGGCGGCGCGGGCGTGGAAATACCAGGCGCGGCGGGTGCGGTCCCAGTCATAGGCGGCGGCATCGCGGAAGGTCGCGATCGAGGCCGGCGTCGCCGCCCACAGCAGGCGGGTGCCGGTGCCGCGCGAACTGGGGCCGTGGAAACCCGTCACATGCTGACCCTCGCGCGGCAGCGACCAGGCGCGGGCGCATTGGCCAAGCGCGGCGGCTAGAAAGGTCGAGCCGCTGTTGTTGGGGGCGAGCAGGAAGAGAGGACGCTGTATCGCGCCTTCGCCGCCGGCGATCATGGCCTGCCCTTGAGCCAGTCAGCGCGCGCCGCCGCCCACAGGCGGACAGCGGTTGCATAGTCGGGGTCGCGCGCGATCGCGTCGGCGTGGCGGTCGGGGCGCCAGGGCTTGGCACCGCCGTTGAAGTGGAGGACGCGGGCGTCAGCGAGCGGCACCGGTTCGTGCGCGAAGCTGGCGGCGCGGTGGCCGATCATCAGGTTGAACGCGGTGCCGGCGAGTGCGACACGATCGCGCAGCAGCAGGTTCCACACCGCCTGGTCGGTGTGCTGCGAGGCGATGCGCGCCCAGCCGGCGGGATCGAGCAGCGGCCAGAGCGCGGCGGCGACGCCGGGGCCGGCGGCGACGGGGTCGTAGACGAGCAGCCCGGCGTTGAAGCTGGCGGACGCGGTTTCGCCGGCGGCGACCTCGGCCAGAGAGTCGGCGTCGCGGACATTGCCGCGCAGCATCGCGGCATCGGGGCAGGCGACGAGCGCGGCGTCGCTGTCCAGCAGCGGCGCGATATCGCCGCGGAACAGCAGGTCGCTGTCGGCGAAGAGCAGCCTGCCGGTCGCCGGCAGGAGCAGGGTTTCGAGGCTGAGGAAACGGTCGCGGCGCGCTGCGAGATGCGGGTGCGCGACGGTGAGCGTATTGATCGCGTCGGCGAGGGGCGGGCTCGCCGTGCGGCAGAGGAGGCGCGGGAAGGACGCGGCGAGCGCGGCCTGGTCGGCGCCGGTCAGGCGGCTGTGAAGGACAAGAATGTCGCCCGTGAACCAGCGATTATGCGCGAGGAAGCTCGCGAGCATCACTTCGGTGCCGATGCGGAAATCGGGCGAGGAGACGGTGACGAGCGTCGTTGCGGTCATGGCGCGGCGGCCGGATCGTAACCGAAGAGCGCGAAGTCGCGGGCATAATAGTGGCGGATGAGATCGGCGAGTTCGGCGTCGAGCGCGGCGCCCGCCCGATCGGGCGAGACATTGACCGCCTCGAGCGGCGGAAGCGGGGCGCCGAGGGCGGCCGACAGCCTTGCCATCTCGGCCGCCAGGTCTTCGTGGCGGAGGAGCAGCGTGGTGCGGACACGGCCTGCGTCGTCGCAGACGAACTCCTGCTGCGGGCGGAGCAGGATATGCGCGCGGCGCGCGGGATCGGTAAGCGCCGCCTTCATCGTGCCGAGCGGGTCGCGGACCATCGCGTCGCCGTTCCGCCAGCCGAAGCGGGCATAGGAAAGGAAGCGGTCGAAGGGCGAGCGGACGACGGCGAAGCTGGTGAGGCCGTCCCACTGGCCGGGGAGCAGGAAGGGCGCGACGTCGCGATAGCCGAGGTGACCGTGGCCGATCGCGGCGAGCGGCGCGACGGGGAAATAGCGCTTGTCGAACAGGGTGCATTGTTCCCAGTCGTTCGCCGCGAGCAGCGGGCGCAGCGCGGTGCGCAGCGCATGGCCGGCGGTCTTCGGGATCGCGACGAAGGCGAAGCGGCGGCTGAACGACAGGATCATGGGGTGTCGAGGAACTGGAGCGCGAGGCGCAGCGCCGGGTCGCGGCCCGAGTGGGTCCGGCGCGCGTGTTCGACGCGTTTGCGCAGCCGGTCCATGTCGATGTAGCGCGCGCGGGCGGGCGGGGTGTCGCTCGCAAGGATGCGGTCGCCGATCAGCACCATGGTTTCGCCGAGCGCCTTGTCGATCCAGGCGACGCGCAGCGGCTCGGTCTTGCTGTTGTTGAGGCGCACGACGTCGGGGAGCAGGCCGTCGCTGGCCTCCTTGATCAGCCAGCGCCGCATTGCGCCGCGACGGAACATGCGCGGCGGCAGGCTGTAGATGAACTCGAGCAGGCGGCGGTCGAGCAGCGGGAAACGATAGTCGATACCGCGTGTCGCGCCGCTGATCGCCCAGTCCTCGAGCCGCCCCGTCGTCGCGCTGTAGCGGAGCAGCGTATGCTGGGTGCGGCGGACGCCGAACTCGCGCGTCACCTTCATGGGGAGCAGGCGGGCGCGGCGGACGAAGGCGGGATCGGCCAGGCTGTGCCCCGCGAACGGGCGCCAGCGCAGCGGCAGCTGCGGGTGAAAGGTCCGCACGGTGCGGCGCGCGGCGTGATAGATGGTGCGCAGCCCCGCCCTGACCCCGGGCCGGCCCGCGTCGCGATAGAGCGTCACCCAGCGGCCGGTGGCAAAGAGCCAGGGATGATAGCCGCGGCCATTGTACGAGGCGGCTTCGTCGCCGCCCCAGCCCGACAGGATGACCTCGACATCGCGCGCCGCGGCGTCGCGCTGGATCGCTGCCTCGTGGAGCAGATTGCGGATGTCGGGGCCGCGGGTCCAGTCCTGCGTGAACAGCGCCGCCATCTCGTCGGTCGAGAGGGTGGGGGCATACAGCTGAAGGCCGAGGCGGGCGCGGATCGCTTCGCTCCAGCCGGGTTCGCTGTCGGGGTCGGCGTCGGGATCGACGATATGCCAGCTGTACCCCGGCGGATCGGCGAGGCCGCGGGCGCGCAGTTCGGGTGTCGCGACCGCGGCGATGAGCGAACTATCGAGCCCGCCGCTGAGATGCACCGCGAACCGGGTGGCGCCCGCGAGGCGATCGGTCACCGCCTGCTCGACGAACTGGCGATAGCGCGCGATGGTCGCGGCGTCGTCGGCGCGGTCGTCGACGGCGATCTTTTCGGGGTTCCACCAACGGTCGAGGCGCGCGTCGCCGCCCACCAGAAACAGGCGGTGGCCGGGTTCGAGGCGGCGGACCGCGCGCTGGAAGCTGCGATCCATTGGCTGGAACTTGCGATGGATGAGGATGGAGGCGATGAAATCCTCGTCGAGGTCGTCGGGCACGCCGGGGAGCGCGAGCAGCGCGGCGGGGTCGCTGGCAAAAGCGAGGCGGTCGCCGGTTAGCGCATAGAAAAAGGGGCGGGCGCCGACATGGTCGCGCGCGGCGAAGCTGGTGCCGCTGTCCCGATCGTGCAGCACGAAGGCGTAATCGCCATAGAGGAACAGCGGGCAGTCGGCCCCCCAGCGGCGCCAGGCGGCAGCGATCAGCGCGGCGGCGGAGGTATTGGCGGGCGGCGCGAGATCGGCGAGCGCGGCACGCAGGTCAGCCTGGCCGTCGATCCGCGCGTCGGCGACGACGATGAGGTCGTCGGCGATATGCAGTGCGTCGATGGATCGCGCCTGTTTCGCGGTCGCGAGCGCGGCGAAGCTTGCCGCAGCGAGGCTGTTGGCGACACTGGCCGCCCCGAGCGCGGCCCGAACCACGGCGCTATCGGCGATGGAGGGTGCGGCGGACGCCGAACGATCGATGATGCCACAGAAGCGATGCACGGCCGATAGTCGATCCCGTCAGGACGCGGGGGCGCCGGCGCCGATCGTGCCGCCGTCGCACGAAAGCGTCAAGCGCACAGACAAATTAACGCGCAAGCAGTTTGGCCCCGCGATGCAGGGCCAAACCACTATTTCCATCTCTGAACTGGAGTGGCGCGAATCAGGACGCGTCGTAGAAGGTATCGTCCGGATCGGGGCTGGGGCCGCCGCCACCGCCACGCGTACGCGCCGCCGGCACGACCGAGCGCAGTTCCGGCTTTTGCCAATCCTTGCGCGGCACATGCTTTTCCACGGTCTTGGTCATCAGAATCCCCCCTATTTGATATCGGTCCCACCGTTCGCCCGCAGATGCTTTTCACTGACTGGCGATTTACTTGGCCATGATGAGACAAAAATGCTGACCAGTCAAGGTAAACGGCCCGTCTACCAATGGTTTAGGAGGGACACAGCGTGACCAGCCCCTTGCCGGCAAGTTCTTGGACGAATCCAATGGTTTCGGTACGACAAGTCCCGGGTTCGACGTCATATTCGGCGACCAGCGAATCGCAGATGGTGTCGAGCGTCGCCGGCGAATCGAGCAAGGCCCAGATCCGTCCGCCGACCGAGTCGACGTCGAAATAATTGCCGCTGTCGATGTCCATCATCATCAGCCCGTCGTCGAAGTCGTTGAAGAGTATCGACGGATTGCGCGTGATCAAGGTGTTGCCGGTTAGTGCGACCGTCATGTCCTGCCCCCCAAAATCCCCGCAGATGCGATAGCGAGCGCCGCCGCCACGCGTCAAGCCATTGACGCGGGAAGATAATCGAGCGCCGCCATCTGGCCGCGATGATCGGCGACGATATGCGTGACCTGGGCGGCGGTCAGCGCCGAGCGCCATTCGCCGGCGCGCCCGGCGCGAAAGAAGTTGGGCATGTTGGCGGGCTTTTCGGAAAAGCCCTCGATCGCCTCACGATCGCGCAGCCGGTCGAAACGACTCGCGGCGACCGCAGCGGCAATCGCGGCGGGCGCAGCATCGAGGCCCGCGGCGGCGGCGGCGCGCGCAAGCGCGGCTGCGGGGTCGGTCAGCATATCCTCGTAACGCAGCAGGCAGAGCGGGATCGCATCCTGCTGTGTCCAGCCCGCGACATGGTCGCTCCACCGGCCGAGATGGACGGGCAGGAAATCGCTGATCCGGTCGGGCCACCGGTTGAGTGTCGAATCGGCGTCGGCCATCCGTGTGATCGTCGTGTCGACATCCTGCTGGTTATGGTGTGCGAAGGAGAGGGCGACGTCGAGCGGATTGCGAACGATGTAGATCGCGGCGCGGCTGGCGTCGGCGGGAAAGAGCGCGGTGTCGCCCGGCCCCAGCGCATATTGGTCGTGCGTCTTAACGAAGAAGGGCGCGGCATTCTCCGCCGCCATCTGGCGGTGGAGCAGCGCGCGATAGGGTAAGAGTTCGGCGGGTTTCATCTCCGCCGAGGAAATGGCGCAGGCGTCGTCGAGCGCGTGGCGGTCGCCGCCCTCGGGCGCCCCGGCGAGCGCATTGACCGAGACATCATCGCCCGGCGCGGCGAGCAGGTGGGTGAGCATCGCGCGCAGCCAGGTGTTGCCCGATTTGGGATAGGAAGCGAGCCAGACGATCGAGCAGGGCATGACGCGCTATGGCGTCGGCTGAAGCGCGGGGGAGAGGCCGAAATATTCGATCACCGCATCGGCCATGCCCGCCGGCGTCGCACCGGTCGCGGGGCGTCCGATCGCGACCATGTCGATCGACCCGGCGAGCTTTACCACCGCGTCGAAGCCCCAGGGCTGGAGCCCGAGGCCGCGCAGGAATTTCTTGCGATGGACATAGCGGGCGAGCGCTTCGACCCGGTTGCCCATCAGCACGGGGCGCGTCAGGACGCCGGTTCCGCTGTGCGATTGAAGCAGCACCACCGCGCGCACCGGCATCGGGTCTTGGCGAAAGCGGTCGACCGCGACATAATATTTTTCGATATCCTCGCGAACCTGGATCTTGTCGTCGTCGTCACGGTCGAGCAGCGACAGGCTGTCGGTCCACAGCCGCATCGCGGGAAAGGCGGGGATCGCGGTCGCGCCGGCATCGTCGACGGTGACCCCGGTGACATCGTCGGCGAGCATCGTGCAGCCCGCCGCCATCAGCCCACCGAGCAGCGTCGACTTGCCCGCGCCCGAGCGCCCGATGACGAGGATCGCGCCGCTGTCGCTGGCGATCGAGCAGGCGTGCATCGGCAGGATGCGGCGCTGCATCAGCAGCGCAGAAATGCCGGTGCCGAGGATGATCGAGACGAGCGCGGCGTCGGTCGCCCCGGCTTCGCGGTCGACGGTGATCGACGTGCCGCCGGCGATCAGCAGCCGGCCGATGCCGAAGGCGTGAAACAGGATTTCGCCCGGTTCGGCGCGCCAGTTGCGAAAATGCATCGCCTCCGCCAGCCGGTCGTCGGCGATCGGACCGAGGCGGATCTCGATGTCGACCGGGGCGGCGACATCGCCGGGCAGCAAGTGTGGCAGCGCGAGGTCGGAGCGCAGCGTGAAGCCGTAGTGGCGGTAAAAATGACCCTGGGTCATGCGGTCGTCGCGGCTTCGGCCCCGGCCCCCAATGGCGCCGGCGCGGCGCGGTCGAACACTTCGAAGATGAAGTGGATACGGTCGGCGTCGCCTTCGTTCACCCCGCCGTGCGACGCGATATTGTTGACCTCCCACGCATGGCCGAGGCCGAGATGGTGGCGGTTCGGGCCGCTGAGAAAAAAGGCCCCCGGATTGGTGATCAGCGGCACATGGATCTTGTGGGTGCGCAGGTTCGATCCGGCGCCGTCACGGTGGAGGTCGATTTTCTGCCCGGCCTGGAGCCGCGCGAGCATCGCCTTTGGAAAGGCGGGATCGGCGAAACCATAGGGCCGGATCGCCGCGTCCATCACCGGCTGGAGCAGCGGCCGCCAGACCATCCATGCCGGATTGTCATAATGGTCTTCGGGTTCGCGATTGCCCGGGGTGAAACGGAAGATGATGTGGCGCGTGTGGTGGAAGACCTCGAAGTCATTTTCCTTGCGCGCGTCCTCGCCGGCCCAGGCGCGTTCCGAAATCGCGGCGACACGTGCAGCGAGCGCGGTCGCGTCGACCGGGCCGAGGTCGCGGACATTGGCAGGCTTTGTGACGATGACGGCCATGGGATGAAAATTGCCCCCGCAATTGCCGGGTCGTTCTGGCGCGCGTTGCGCCCCGCGACAAGGGTAAAGTCACCCCGATTTCGCTTTGGGACACAGATGCTTCGCGCCGCAGGGCCGCATTGAACCTTTGGCGCGCGCTAGCTAAGATCGTGGCGGTGCCGGTGGGGATGCGGCCGGACCCGGGGGAGTGTTTCGATGGCGGATCAGGATCAGGGGCAAATGACCCGCGAGGTTGGCGCTCTGTCGCCATCCGGCGACGTCGACGCCGCGCCGCCATCGCTGGCCGCGCTGGTCGCCCCGTTGAGCGTCGGCGAATTCCTCGAGGGATATTGGAACCGCGCGTTTCGCGCCTGGCCGGGGCAGGCGGGGCGCTTTGCGGCGCTGATCGGCTGGGACGAGATCAACCATATCCTGGCGACGCAGCGGCTGGAGCCGCCGCGCCTGCAACTGGTCAAAACCGGGAAAAACGTGCCGGCCGAAAAATTCGTCGATATGGTAGGGCCGAACCGCCGCCTCGATGCCGGCGCGGTCACCGCGCAGTTGGCGCAGGGCGCGACCTTGGTCTTGAGCTTCGTCGACGAGATGGTGGCGCGGATCGGTGCGCTCGCCGACCGGATGGCGGACGACCTCGGCGTGCGTTGCAACGTCAACCTGTATGCGGGGTGGCGCGCCGACCATGGGTTCGACCTGCATTGGGATCATCATGACGTTATCATCCTGCAGGTCGCGGGACGCAAGCATTGGCGGGTCCAGCGGCCGACGCGCGACCACCCGGCGCGCGGCGAGACCGTGCCGCCGCCCGCGGAGGGCGATGATCCGGTCCATGACGCGATATTGGAAGAGGGCGCGATCCTCTATATCCCGCGCGGCTGGTGGCATGTCGCGACCCCGGTCGACGAGCCGAGCCTGCACCTGACGATCGCGCTGTCGCCGCCGACGGGGCAGGATTATCTGCGTTGGCTGGTCGGCAAGGCGACCGGATCGCCGCTGTTCCGTGCCGACTGGCCGGCGGCGCGCGGCGCCGAGGCGACCGCCGCCTATTGGCGGGACCTGGGCGAAGCGATGCAGGCGCTGCACGCCGCGCATCCGCCCGAAGCCTTTCTGGCCGAGCAGCGCGCAGCGCCGGTGGCGCGCCCGGTCTTCACCCTGCCGCAGTTCGCGGCGGGCAAGATGGCGCGGATCGGCGGCGACAGCCGGCTGCGCCCCGCGAGCCGGCGCGCCTTCGCGGCGGTTCGCGATGCGGTGAGCGGCGACCATGGGATCGAGATCGGCAAGCACTTCTTTCCGTGCAGCGTGGCGGTCGGTGCGGTGCTCGGGCGGCTGTCGAGCGACGGCGATGTTGCCTTCGACGCGCTCGCCGCCGGGCTGGACGACGCCGCGCGGCGCGAACTCGAGCAATTGCTGATCCGGCTCAATGCGGCGGGATATTTGTTCGTCGACCTCGGCGCATGACCGGGCGGATCGCCCTTGCGCGGCGCAAGCTGGCGAGCGCGTGGCGGCTGGGCGGGCGGCGCGGGTTGCTGGTCGCCGAGGCGAGTATATTGCTGCTCGGCGCGCGGATCGCGGTTGCGACGCTGCCCTTTCGCCGCGTCGCACGCTGGCTCGGTACGCCGGTTTCGCCGGGCGCGCTGGTACCGCCGGCGCCGCGCGAACGCCCCGACGATGCCGCGACGATGGTGAGCTGGGCGGTGCGCTTTGCCGCCGGGCGCCTGCCCGTCGAGGCGGTGTGCCTGCCGCAGGCGATCGCGGCGCGCGCGATGCTGAAGCGCCGGGGGATCGCGGCGACGCTGCACCTGGGGGTGTGGCGCGACCACCGCGAGGCGGTGAAGATCGATCCCGATACGCCGCCCGCCCATGCCTGGCTCGACGCGTCGGGGCAAAGGATCGCCGGTTATCCGGTCGATCCGGCGCTGATCGAGGTGGCGGCCTTTGTCTGAACCCGTGGCTCCGATCCGGCCGCGCGCGCTGCTCGGCGCGATGCTGGCGAGCGCCGACCGGCGCCAGCTGGTCGTGGTGATGGCCCTGATGATCGCCGCGGCGCTGACCGAGGGGGTCGGCATCATGATGCTGGTGCCGATGCTGGCGCTGGTCGACGCCGGCGGCATGCGCGCGCCGGGGCGGGTCGGCGAGCTGCTGCACGGCCTGGTCGGCACGGTGTCGCTGGGGCAGGTGGTGCTGGTCTTCCTCGCGCTGCTGTTGCTGCGCGCTTATGTCAAACATGCGCAGACGATGAAGGCGCTCGAGCTGCAGCATATGCTGGTCGACCGGATGCGCGAGAGCCTGTTCGCGGGGCTGGTGTCGGCCGAGTGGCGCTGGCTGGCGACGCGGCGCGCATCGGATCATGCCAGCCTGTTGATCACCGACATCGGGCGGATAGGGGCGGCGTTCCAGCAATTGATGACGCTGGCGGCGACGCTGGTGACCGCGATCGCCTATCTGGCGGCGGCCTATCTGCTGTCCTGGCAGGTGGCGCTGGTGGCGACGCTGGGCGGGGCGCTGATCCTGTTCGGTTTTGCCGGACACCGGCGCCGCGCGGTGCAACTCGGGCGCTTGCTCGGCGGCGCGAACAAGGGGTTGCAGGCCGAGATCGTCGAAGGGTTCGACGGGGTGCGGATCACCAAGATGCTGGGCGGCGAGGCGCGCCAGCGCGCGCGCTTTGCCTCAGTGCTCAGGACGCTGCGCGGGCAGCAGATCGATTATGCGGCAAGCGCGAGCCACGGGCGCACCGCGCTGCAACTGGGCGGCGGGGCGTTGCTGGCGGCGCTCGTCTATGTCGGGTTGGCGGTCTTGAAACTGCCGCTGGCGGCGATGCTGCCGATCTTGCTGGTCTTTGCGCGGCTGGTGCCGATGCTGGGGGTGATCCAGCAAAGCTGGCACAGCTGGCTGCACGCCGCGGCGGCGATGGCCGAGACCGAGGCGCTGCGCCGCGAGACGGCGTCGGTGGCGGAAGCTGGCGCGCCCGCCGATGCGCCGCCGCTGGCGCTGGCGCGCGCGGTGACGCTGCGCGGCGCGGGTTTCACCTATGCCGGGCGCGAAGGTGCCGCGTTGCACGAGATCGACCTGGTGCTGCCGGCGCGCACGACGACGGCGATCGTCGGGCCTTCGGGCGCGGGCAAGAGCAGCCTGGCCGACATCCTGATGGGGCTGCTGTCGCCCGACACGGGCGAAATGCGCGTCGACGATGTCGTCATCGCGGGGCCGACGCGGCAATTGTGGCGGCGGTCGGTCGCTTATGTCCAGCAGCAGCCCTTCCTGCTCGGCGGCAGCATCCGCGACAATCTGTTGTGGGCGGCGCCGGAAGCCGACGAGGCGGCGTTGCGCGCGGCGCTGGCGAAAGCGTCGGCCGATTTCGTCTTTGCGCTGCCGCGGGGGATCGACACGCTGGTCGGCGATCGCGGGCAAACATTGTCGGGCGGCGAGCGCCAACGGATCGCGCTGGCCCGCGCGTTGTTGCTGTCGCCCGAATTGCTGGTGCTCGACGAGCCGACAAGCGCGCTCGACCCCGCGAACGAGGCGGCGATCCGCAAGGCGATCGCTGGACTGCACGGCGCGGTGACGCTGGTGATCATCGGGCACCGACAGGTCATGCTCGACCTGGCCGACCAGTTGGTGCGGATCGAGGACGGGCGGATCGTACCCCGGGCGGAGGCGGCCGAATGACGGCGCGCGGGGGGCTGGCGCGGCTGTTGCTCGACATGCTCGCCGATGTGCGCGGCGCCGACCGCGCGATGCTCGCGGCGCTGTCCGACGCCGAATGGGAGGTGATCGGCGACATGGCGAAACAGCACCGGCTGGCGTCGCTGCTCCACCGCCAGATGGCGGGGCGCGGGAGCGACTGGCCGGTGCCCGAGACGCTGAAGGCGCGCTGGGCGCGCGGATGGCTGGCGGCGGCGGCGCGGGCGCTGGCGATGCAGCAGGCGCTGGGCGAGGTGGGGGCGCTGGCCGGGCGCGAGGGGCTGGACTATGCGGCGCTGAAGGGCGCCTGGCTTGCCTGGCAGGCCTATCCGCAGCCGGCGCTGCGCCCGATGCGCGACATTGACCTGCTGCTCGGCGAGGCGGATGCGGTGCGCCTGTACGCGGCGATGATCGCGGCCGGGGCGGTGCCGGGGCCGGTTTCGCATACGCCGATCGACTATGCGCGCGCGCATCACAAGCATCTGCCGCCACTGCACTGGGGGCCGCAAAAGGTGGCGTTCGAACTGCACTGGCGGCTGACCAACCCGGTCCCCGGTGAGGATCGCGACGCGGTCGCGGCGACGACGGCGGGGCTGCTGGCGCGGGGGGTGCGGGCGAAAGCCGGGCCGGTCGAGATCGCCTATCTCGATCCGACCGACACCCTGCTGCATCTGGTCGTCCATGCGGCCTATGGCCGCCAGCCGTTCGACACCGGGCCGCAGGTGCTGTGCGACCTCGCCGCCGCGATCGACACGGCGGCGATCGACTGGCCGCGCTTCTGGGCCGACGCGGCGGCGCAGGGACGGACGGGTGGCGCGCGGTTGCTGTTCGCGCTGATGGCGAAATATATGGGGGCGCGGGTGGTCGATGATCCCGATCCGGTGCCGCTGCCCGAGCGGCTGGTCGCGGCGGCCGAGGCGCTGATGCTGCAGGACATGGGCGCGCGCGCCGAGCGCGGTTTCGCGACGCAGATCGCCGAGGCGGAGGGCAAGCGCGGCAAGGCGGCCTTTGCCTGGGGCCGCGCCTTTCCGCCGCGGCATATCGTCGCGCACTATGCGGGCGTGCCGGTCGACAGCTGGCGTGTGTGGCCGGCCTATCCGGTGCGTATGGCCGATCATGGCTGGCGCTGGCTGGTCCAGCGCGGCGGCGACGCGATGGACGCCGAGGTTGCCGACATGCGCGCGATGCGGCGCTGGCTGGGTACGGGCGGCTAGAGTCCGTCGAGCGCGAGCAGCGCGAAGCTCGCGAGCCAATGTTCGCCCATATAATCGCCGGTGACGTGCGGGAGCGCGGCGTCGAGGTGGCGCCGCGCCGCGGCTTCGGCGGCGGGACTGACGGGGTGCGCGGGGCCGAGCGCGCTCGCAATCGCGCGCCAGCACCAGGCGCGGCTGAGATTGAGACCGTCGAGATGCGCGATCTTGCCGTCGCTGCGATCGGAGACGGTCGCGGGGGTGAAGAGGGTCACGGGTTGCCGCTGCGCGGCGCGCGGCAGGAAGGCATCGAACCAGGCAGCGAAATCGTCGCCGAGGACGACCGACATCAGATGCGCTTCGGTGAGTGCGGAGGAGAGGAATTCGTCGCCGCCGGGTTCCCACGCCTGACAGTCGCGGTCGCCGCCGAACCAGTCGCGGGCGCGGGCGCGGGTGTCGATCAGGGCGACGAGATCGGGGTCGCGGGCTTCGGCCCAGTGGCGGGCGAGGAGGAGCGCGAAGCTGATGTTGAAATGGGTGCCAACGCGCAGCGGATAGGTGAGCTTGGGCAGGAAGGCGTGGAAGCGCGCTGCGAAGGCTAACGCGAGCGGTTCGAGCGCGGCGGCCCAGGGGGCGTTATGGCGTTCGGCCTCGGCGTGGAGTGCGAGGAGCCAGGCCCAGCCATAAGGGCGTTCGAAGCCGGTCGCGGTGGGGCGCGACAGGTAGGCGAGTTCGCCGGCGACCTTGTCGGGCACCAGCATCGCGTCGGCGCGGGCGCGGATGTCGGCGGCGATCGGGAGATCGGGGAAGCGGCGCGCGAGGCGGAGGACCTGCCACCAGCCATGGACGCAGCTGTGCCAGTCGAAGCTGCCGTGGAAGATCGGGTGGAAATCGCGCGGGGGCCGGGCATCCTCGGGGCCGGCGAGGACATGGTCCATCTTGTACGGATATTCGCGGCCGAGGTGCGACAGGGTGGCGGTCGCAAAGCGGGCGGCGTGGTCGGGGGTGAGGTTCATGGGAATCCCATAGTCGTCATTGCGAGCGGAGCGAAGCAATCCAGGGCGGGTTACGCGACTCTGGATTGCCGCGTCGCTTCGCTCCTCGCAATGACGATCAAAAAGCGAAGAGGTAGATGAAGAGGATGTTGACCGCCAGCAGCGGCAGCGCGGTGCCGATCTGCGCCCTGATTACCCCATAGGGGTTTTTGAGTTCGAGCAAGGCGGCGGGGACGAGGTTGAAGTTCGCCGCCATCGGGGTCATCAGCGTGCCGCAGAAGCCCGCGAGCATGCCGATCGCCGCGACCACCGCGGGGTCGCCACCGTACTGCTTGATGAGCAAAGGCATGCCGACCGCCGCAAGCATTACCGGGAAGGCGGCGAAGGCGTTGCCCATCACCATCGTGAAGAGCGCCATACCGAGTCCGAAGGCGAGCACCGCGCCGAACAGGCTGCCCTGCGGAATGGCGGTGCCGATCAGCCCGCCGACGACGTCGCCGACGCCCGCGAGTGCGAAGACCGCGCCGAGGCTGGCGAGCATCTGCGGCAGGATCGCCGCCCAGCCGACCGAGTCGAGCAGGCGGCGGCCCTGTTGCAGCGGGAGCAGGGCGGGCGGTTTGAGACGCGCCATGCCGACCGCGAGCGCAATCAGCACCCCGATCGCGAGCGAGATGAGCGTCGCCTGCTTGGGATCGGCGAGGCCAGGAATTTCCTTGAACAGAAAAGTCCCGATGAGTGCGACCACCGGGATGATCAGCGCGACGAGGAGGAGGAAATTGCCATATTTCGCGGCGCCTTCGGCCTGCACCTCGGCAGGAACTTCGCCGCCGGGCGCGCGGCCGATCTGGCCGGCGCCGGCGATGGCGACGAGCGCGAGAACGAGCAGCCCGTTGTAGAAGTCGCCGAGCCGGTCGCCCGCGAGCATCGACACCGCGAGCAAGCCCCAGAAGGCGGCATTGCCGAAACGCTTGGGGTTGCTGCGATCGAGGGCACCGAGCGCGGCGAAGAGCGCGAAGGTGAGGCCAGCGAGGATATAGACATGGCCGAGCGTGATCATGCGCCGCGCTCCGCCGGCGCGGCCATGCGCCGTTCGAGACGGCGAAGCCGGAAGCCGTGGATCAGGAAGGCGGCGATGGCGGTCGGGATCGCCCAGAGCGAGAGGTGCAGCGGCTCGATGACATAGCCATAGCCTTCGAGCACACCCTTCATCAGCAGGATGGAGCCGATCGCGAGGAAGATGTCCTCGCCGAAGAACAGGCCGATATTGTCGGTGGCGGCCGAATAGGCCTTGACCTCCTCGCGCTGGTCATCGCTGAGCGCGGGATTCTGTGCGTCGGCGGCGGCCTCGGCCATCGGGGCGACAAGCGGGCGCACGGTCTGGGCGTGCCCCGCGACCGAAGTGAGCCCGGCTGCCGACATCGCCTGACGCAGCAGCAGATAGCCGGTCAGAAGGCGCCCGAGCGTCGCGCCCCTCATCCGCGCGATCAGCGTGCGGGCATGTTGTTGCAGGCCATAGGCTTCGAGCAGGCCGATGACGGGCAGGACGATCCAGATGATCGAGACATAGCGCGTGTCGTTGAACGCCTTGCCGAAGGCGGCGACGATCGCGGTGACGTCGAGCCCTGCGGCAAGACCGGTCGCGAGCGCCGAGGCCATGATGACGAGCAAAGGGTTGAAGCGAAGCAGGAAGCCCGCGATGATGATCAGGATGCCGATCAGGACGAGCATGATCGGTCTCCTGTCATCCCGTCATCCCCGCGTGGGGTAGACCGCGCTGCCGTCACCCTATCTCTCCCTTGTTTTCCCATAGCCGCCGCCGCCCGGCGTTTCGATCACGAACGCGTCGCCCGCCTCGAGATCGGCGCTGCCGGTCGCGGCGAGGATTTCGACCGACCCGTCGGTGCGCTCGATCCAGTTTTGTCCCGGTGCGGCATCGTCGCCGCCCGCGAGGCCACTGGGCGCGATCCGGCGGCGGTTCGCGAGGATGTTCGCGGTCATCGCTTCGCGAAAGCGGATGCGACGGGTGGCGCCGTCGCCGCCCCGCCACTGGCCCGCGCCGCCCGAGCCTTTGCGGATCGAGAATTCCTCGACGATGACGGGGAAGCGCATTTCCATGACTTCGGGGTCGGTCATGCGGCTGTTGGTCATATGCGTCTGGATCACCGACGTGCCGTCGAAGCCGGGGCCCGCGCCCGAACCGCCGGCGATCGTTTCATAATATTGGTCGGCGTCGTTGCCGAAGGTGAAATTGTTCATCGTCCCCTGCGCGGGCGCCATCGCGTTGAAGGCGGCGAACAGTGCGTCGGTGATGACCTGGCTGGTCTCGACATTGCCGGCGACCACCGCGGCGGGATAGCTGGGGCTGAGCATCGAATCCGCTGGCACGATCAGGGTGACGGGGGCGAGGCAGCCCTCGTTCATCGGGATCGGGTCGTCGAGCATCGTGCGCAGCACATAAAGAACCGCGGCGCGGACGACCGGGAGCGGCGCGTTGAAATTGTCGGGCAGGGTCGCCGACGAGCCGGTGAAATCGATGGTGACGTGGCGCGCGGTGCGGTCGACCCGGACCGCGACGACGACCTCGGCGCCATTGTCCATCGCGTAGCGGAAGGCGCCGTCGTCGAGCCGCGCGATAAGCTGGCGGACCGCCGCTTCGGCCTGTGCCTGTCCGTGCGCCATATAGGCGGTAACGGTCGCGGCGCCGTGCGCGGTGCTGAGGTCGTCGAGCGCGCTGGCGCCGCGCTGGCACGCGGCGACCTGCGCCTTGAGGTCCGCGATGTTGAGCGCGGGGTTGCGCGCGGGGAAGGCGCCGTCGACCAGATGCGTGGCAACCTTCGCGTCGAGGAAATTGCCGTCGTTGACGATCAGTATGTTGTCGAAGAGAATACCCTCGTCTTCGATGCTGCGGCTGTCGGGGGGCATCGATCCCGGCGCGATGCCGCCGAGGTCGGCGTGATGGCCGCGCGCGGCGACGAAGAAGGCGGGGGCGTCGGCGTCCCCCTCTTCTTTGGCGACGAACACCGGCATGATGACGGTGATGTCGGGGAGGTGGGTGCCGCCGTCGTAAGGGGCGTTGAGGGCGTAGGCGTCGCCGCGACGGAGGCCGCGGCCGTCTTTGGTCCGTTGGCGCAATATGGTGCGGACGCTTTCGCCCATCGAGCCGAGATGCACCGGCATGTGCGGGGCGTTGGCGACGAGGCGGCCCTCGCCGTCGAAGATCGCGCAGGAGAAGTCGAGCCGTTCGCGGATGTTGATCGACGAGGCGCTGTGCTGGAGCGCGCTGCCCATTTCCTCGGCGATCGCCATGAACAGGCTGTTGAAGATTTCGAGGCGGATGGGGTCGGGGGTTGCGGGGTCAGTGCTCCCCGGCGAAAGCCGGGGCCCAGACGGCGCGCTGCCGCGCGCGTTTTTGGTTGCGCTGGGCCCCGGCTTTCGCCGGGGAGCACTAGAGAGCCTGAGCGTTCCTTCTGCCTCTACCGTCGCATTCCACCCCGGCTCGACCACCGTCGTCGCGAGTGCGTCGATGATGATCGCGGGACCGGTGACGGTGTGGCCGGGGGCGAGGGCGTCGCGCTGGTGGAGGGGGACTTCGTGGCGGGCTCCGGCGAGCCAGGCGGAGACGGTTTCGGGCGGCGTTTCCAGGGATGCAGCGGGTGGCGGAATCGCGGCGGGGGTATCACCCGCCTCGGTCAGTTCGACGCGGATGCGGTCGACGACGAGATTGGCGTGCGGGGCGTAACCGAAGCGCTGGCGGAAGGCGGCGGCGAAGGCCTGCGCCACGTCGGCGGGCGGCGCGAGCGGGAGTTCTATCGCATTGTCGCTGTCGGCGAGGCGGACGAAGAGCCGGGTTTCCCGGGCCGTTCGGGCGTCGGGGGCGAGGTCGGCGCGGGCTTGATGCGCCAGCTCGGTTTCGACCGCGGCGAGCGTCGCGGCGCATCGGGCGTCGAGCGTCGACCCCAGCGTGCGCTCGCGGATCGCCGAGGGCCGGGCGAGGCCCATGCCATAGGCCGAGAGCACCCCCGCGAGCGGATGGAGCAGGATTTCGTCGACGCCGAGCGCGTCGGCGACGAGGCAGACATGCTGGCCCGCGGCGCCGCCGAAGCCGACAAGACTATAGCCTTGGGTCACGTCATGGCCGCGCGCGATGGTGATGCGCTTGATCGCGTTCGCCATCTGCTGGACCGCAATGCTTAGCAGCCCCTCGGCGAGCGCTTCGGGAGTGATGTTGCCGACTTCGGCGGCCATAGCGGCGAATTTTTCGGCCACCACGTCGCGGTCGAGCGGCTGGTCGCCGTTCGGGCCGAAGAGTTTGGGGAAATGATCGGGCTGGATCTTGCCGAGCAGGACGTTGCAGTCGGTGACGGTGAGCGGCCCGCCGCGGCCATAGGCGGCGGGGCCAGGGTTGGCGCCCGCGCTTTCGGGGCCGACGAGCAGGCGCGCGCCGTCCCAGCGGCAGATCGAGCCGCCGCCTGCAGCCACGGTGTGGATGCGCAGCATCGGGGCGCGGATGCGGGTACCCGCGATGATCGTTTCGTTGTCGCGCTCGAGGCGGCCGGCATAGTGGCTGACGTCGGTCGAGGTGCCGCCCATGTCGAAGCCGATCAGGCGGGTCTTGCCCAAGGGGGCGGCGCTGCCGACCATGCCGACGATACCGCCCGCGGGACCCGAGAGGATCGCGTCGCGGCCGTGGAAGGCGCTGGCCGACGCGAGGCCGCCCGAGCTTTTCATGAATTGCGGATCGACGTCGTCACCGAGTTGGGCGCAGAATTGATCGACATAGTGGCGCAGCACGGGCGAGAGATAGGCGTCGGCGAGGGTCGTGTCGCCGCGGCCGACCAGCTTGATCAGCGCGCTGACGTCGTGGCTGGTCGAGATCTGCGTAAAGCTGGTTTCGCGCGCGATTTCGGCGAGGCGCAGTTCGTGCGCCGGATAGCGATAGCCGTGGATCAGGACGATCGCGATGCTGGCGAGACCGGCGTCACGGGCGGCCCGCAGCGATGCGCGCGCGGCATCCTCGTCGAGCGGGGTCAGGATGCTTCCGTCGGGGCCGGTGCGTTCGGCGATCTCGGCCACCGCTGCGTGTGGGGGCGGGATGCGGTCGAGCCGCCGCGCGAAGAGGTCGGGGCGGTCCTGGTAACCGATGGTCAGCGCGTCGCCGAAACCGCGGGTGATCGCTAGCAATGTCGGTTCGCCCTTGCGTTCGAGCAGCGCGTTGGTCGCGACGGTCGAGCCCATGCGGATCGCGAGCGGCGGCAGCGCGCCCGTGCCGGCGCCGGTCAGGTCGCGGATCGCATTGACCGCGGCGTCGCCGGGGCGCGCGGGGTCCTCGCTCAGATATTTGGCGGTGACGACCGCGCCGTCCGGCGACCGCGCGACGACATCGGTAAAGGTGCCGCCGCGATCGATCCAGACCTGCCAGTCGGCGTCAGTCCGCGATGTCACGGTCGGGCCAGCGGATGGTGATCGAGAGGCTGTGGTCGGCGGCGCTGCGGTTCCAGCTGCCCTTGAGCTGGCGTTCGATCAGGGTTCGGATGAACTGGGTGCCGAAGCTTTCGGTGTCAATCTGCGGGGTTTCGGGAAGGCCGCTTTCGACCCAGTTGAGTTCGATATCCTCGGCCGCACGGCGCCAGCCGACGGTGAGCTCGCCCTTGCCGGCGAGCGCGCCATATTTGATGCTGTTGGTGACGATTTCATGCACCGCGAGCGAGATCGCCTGCGCCGCTTCGTCGTCGAGGCGGACGTCGGGGCCGGTGACGTCGTCGGACGCCCGGCCGGTGGTTTCCAGTTCGCGGCGGATGATCTGGCCGAGGTCGACGGTGTCGACGGCGCCGGTGACGAGCATCTGTTTCGCATCGGACAGCGCGCGCATGCGGCCGTCGAACTTGGCCTCGAAATCCTGAAGGTCGGTCGATTCGCGCAGCGTGATCCGCGCGAGCGCCCCGATCCGCGCGAAGGCGTTTTTCATCCGGTGCGCCATTTCGCCGATCATCAGTTCGCGATCCTCGGCATGGCGCGCCTTTTCCGCGGCGAGCGCCTGGGCGGCGTCGATCCGGCGGCGCTGGACGCGGTGGAGTTGGGTCGCGAGCACCGCGAGCGCGAGGCCGAACAGGAAGATGCCGAGCGGCCGCCCGAGCCGGTCGATGAAGCGGCCATAGGAAATGCGGATGATCCATTGCCGGTCGGCGACGTGCAATTTCTGTTCGTGCGCGTCCCAGCCGATCGTGCCGTGGCTGAAGACGAGCGGCGCCGACGGACCCTCGCCGGCGCGGACCTCGATGCCATCGACGCCCTTGAGCTGTTCGCCGAGCACCGCCTTCATCATGTCCTCGGTGCGGAAGGGGGCGTAGACGAACGCCTCGACCGGCCGCGCGTCACCCATCGTCGCGACGATAGCGGTGGTGGAGGGAGCGGGGACATCGCCGGAGTCGGCGGGTTCCAGCGCCGTGCGTTGCCGCGCATAGACGGGGACGTAGACGAGGAAGCCCGGCTGTTTGACCTTTGACACGCGTTCCTGCGCGAGGTGGACGATGCCGCTGGCGGCGGGGCGCCCCGTCTGCCAGGCGCGGCGCATCGCCTCGCGCCGGGTCGCTTCGCTGTACATATCGAAGCCGAGCGCGGCGTTGCGGCGCGGCGTATAGGGTTCGACGAGGACGACCGCGAAGCCGATCTTGCGGGGGCTGGTGGCAGGCCAGATCGCGATGTCGCGGCCGTAGTTGAGGCGCAATTGCGCCACCGCGGGGGCCAGGTCGTCGCGGCGGACCGCGGCGGCGATGCCGACCCCCTCCATGCCCGGCGCCTGCACCTGCGGCTGCAGCGCGGCGAGATAGGCGCGGATGCCGGGACCGCTGGCGGCGGTGTCCGACTGATACAGCGCGCGGACGCCTTCGAGCACCGCGATATGGTCGCGCAGCCGCATATTGACCTGCGTCGCGACGCGGCTGGCCTGGTCGGCCTCCTGCGACTGGTTGTAGAGGAAGCTGGCGGCGGCGGCGATCAGGGTGGCGACAAGGATCACCAGCCCGACGAAACGGACCAGCAGCCCTATCAGCCGATCTGCCCAAACCGAGCGCATGCTCTTGTTATTTTCCCGTGGTTTATCGCTGAGCCCGGCGCCCCTGTGGCCGCAATATTCCCACGCGGACGGGCGCTTAGCAAGCGCAATGTCGCGCCTATGCACCCGCCGCGGCGATGGTTGCGGTTTATGCCCTTTGGCGTAAGACGGGCGCGATGGAGAAGAACAGGGGAGCGGTCGGATGATCATTTACGGTTCGTTGGTGTCGCCTTTCGTGCGCAAATTGCTCGCCTATCTCGGCGAGAAAGGGATCGACTTCGAACTGAAAGGGGTGGGGATCGGCGATCCCGATCCGGGGTTCCGCGCCGCCTCGCCGCTCGGCAAGATGCCCGCGATGGACGATGACGGCTTCATGCTCGCCGATTCGAGCGCGATCATCCAGTATCTGGAGGCGAAACATCCCTCACCCGAACTGATCCCCGCCGACCCGCAGGCGCGCGGACGGGTGATCTGGTGGGAGGAATTCGGCGATACGGTGTTCGCGGCGTGCAGCGGCAAGATGTTTTTCAACCGCATCGTCGCGCCGAAATTCCTGGGCCGTGAAGGCGACCTCGCCGCGGCGGCGCTCGCCGAGAGCGAGGAGTTGCCGAAGCTGCTCGACTATCTGGAAAGCGCGATCCCCGCGTCGGGTTTCCTCGTCGGCGACCGGCTGACGCTCGCCGACCTCGCGGTGGCGTCGCCGCTGATGAATTTCCGCCATTGCGGCGCGGTCGTCGATGCGGCGACGCACCCGAAGATCGCGGCATGGAGCGAAGCGATCCTGTCGCGGCCGAGCATGGCGCCGTGGGTCGCCAAGGAAGAGCGGATGATGGCGAAGGTGCTCGCCTGATGCGCGCATGGGCGACCGGGCTGGCCGCGGCGTTGCTGCTGGCGGTGCCGGGTGCCGCGCTCGCCGGAGAGGTACGGGTGACCAGGCAGGTCGAGGCCGACGCCACGACGACGATGGTGCACGAGATACTGGTCGATGCGACGCCCGCCGAAGTGTGGACCGCGATCTCGACCGCCGAAGGCTGGATGACCTGGGCGGTGCCGGTCGCGTGGATGACGAAGGACGACCCCGACCTGATCGAGGCGGCCTATGACCCGGCGTCGAAACCGGGCGGTGCCGACACGATCCAGCAGCGGTTCGGTGAACGGATTCCCGGCCGGCGGCTGGGATTCCGGACGGTCAAGGCGCCGGCCGGGTTTCCGCACTGGGATGCGTATCAAAAGGTGACGAGCGTGTTCGAGATCGAACCCGCGGGCCGGCAGACCCGCGTCCGGCTGACCTCGCGCGGCTATCCGGACAGCGAGGGCGGCCGCGCGCTGGTCGCCTTTTTCGAAAGCGGGAATGGGGAGACGCTGGAAAATTTGCGCGCACGGTTCGTCACCGGGCCGGTCGACTGGAACGCCAAGCTGCGCCGCTGACATGGTACGCACGCGGGCGAGTATCTGTGCACGCAAGCGGCGTTATGCATCGGCGGAAGCGGCGATGGCGGCGGCGCGCGAGGCCGGGCTGATCTTGCGGCCCTATCGCTGCGAGCGGTGCCGGCAGTTTCACCTGACGAGCCGGACCAAGGGCAAGTGGATGCCGAAGGTGGCGGGGTGAGCGGCCGAGCACGCGCCGCCGGGGTTCTATGGGTTGCGGACCCCGGTCATCTGAAACATAAGGGACAAGACGCCGCCTTGGAGGTTCGATGCTGCAAGATCAGAATGTCAGCGTCCGTTCGTGGGTACACAAGCACAGCTTCCTGCTGACGCTGCATCTGTGCTGGATGGTCTATAGCATCTACAGCTGGCTCAATAATTCGTCTTTTTATTTAATATATTTGGCTATTTGGCTGGCATTCGGCCTGTTTTTGGCAGGCAAGCGCTTGATTGACAAATTCTGATCGATCGGATGGCTTTCCGTTCTATTGTGATGATCGGAGGAACGGCCGCCAACGACCGATTGCTGTCATTCATAAATCAGACTAACATCCTTGTTAGAAAGTGGGTTCCATGGCCGAATTGCGGAAAATCAGATGGTTGTTGAAGAGCGCGATAGCGCTTCATCTGGCGGCGCTCGGCTACTACATCTGGACTGACGATTTGGGGTGGCACACATGGGCGATCTTGATCAGCGGGAACTTGATAGGGTGGGCGTTGCATTCGGTCGATCAGCTTGTTGGCGCCAATGAGATCGACGGCCATTCGGTGCGCATCGCGGGGTGAGGGCCTCCTCCGGGCGCTACTAGCGCCGATTGCTAGCCTCGTGCTGCTCGACCTTCTTCACTTGAGCGTCCGCTTCCCACCCCAAAACCGACACTCCAGCCGCGTCAGAGCCACCCGATGTGCTTGAAGCGCCAGAAGACGAGCGCCGAGCCGCCGAAGATCAGGCCGAGCGCGAAGGGATAGCCGAGCTGCCAGTCGAGTTCGGGCATGAATTCGAAATTCATGCCGTAAATGCCGGCGATCGCGGTCGGCACCGCGAGGATCGCGGCCCAGGCGGCGAGCTGGCGGGTGATGACGCCCTGGCGCTGCTGTTCGAGCATCGAATTGGTCTCGATCACCGAGGCGGTGACGTCGCGCAGCCCGGTGAGGCGGAATTCGGCGCGTTGGACATGGTCCCAGATGTCGCGGAAAAAAGGGCGCACCGCATCGTCGATGCCGGGCAGCTCGTCGTCGCCCGCGAGGCGCCAGGCGACGTCCTTCATCAGCCCGACGATGCGCTGGAAACGGATGACCTCGTGCCGTTGGGCATAGAGATGGCGGATTTCCGCCGCATCCAACGGCGTGTCCATCACGCTTTCCTCGACGAGCAGCAGCCGGTCCTCGATCGCGTCGATCACTGGGAAATAGCCGTCGACGATGAAATCGAGGATCGCATAGAGGACATAGTCGGGGCCGTGCGCGAGCTTGGCGGGCAGGGTTTCGAGCCGCGCCCGCACGTCGGTGTGGGCGCGCGCCGAGCCGTGACGGACGGTGACGATGAAATGGCGGCCGACGAAAATCGCGGTCTCGCCCGACTGGATCGTATCGCCCTCGCGGTTGCCGGTTGCGGCGATGACGAAAAGCTGGTCGCCATAGACCTCGACCTTGGGCAATTGCTTCGCCTTGAGCGCGTCCTCGACGGCGAGCGGGTGGAGGCCGAAGCGCTTGGCGATGCCCGCGAGTTCCTCCGGCGTCGGCTCGAAAAGGCCGAGCCAGTAGAAATCGCCGTCGTCGCAATCCTCGGGGATGATGTCGTCGGGGCCGAGCTCGCGGACGAGCAGGCCTTGGTTGTAGTGGCGGGCGGCCATGATCGGCATCGGCGGGACTTCCTTGCGAACCTGCGCCCTCCATAGGCCGCTGCGCGATGAAGGGAAGGGGGTGCGTCAGGCGGCGCGCGGGACGCGTTCGACGACCATAGACTCCTCTTCGGCCTCCAGCGTCGCGCCGGAAAATTCGGCGAGGGTCCGGCCCTTGTCGCGGGTGCGGTCGCGGAAGAGGAAGCCGAAGATCTCGTGGAACCAGACGCGGCGGCCCATGCGGTAGTACCAGCGGACCGCGTGGCGGATCTTCGGGTCGGGGTTCCACGCCCAACGGCGCAGCGAGCGGGGGCGAAGCTGCGCCGCCGCCTCGATCGCCTTGACCCACAGGAAGAGGCGCCAGGGCGGCATGCGGTCCATGCCGAGCACCTGATGCTTGTAATCCCATTTGGTGCGGTCGTCCTGCACGACGCGGCGGTCGCGAGCGAGCGAGAAGAAGGGGGTCCAGCGATGCGGGGTCACGTAAAGCGCCTGAATCTGGTCGGGGTCGTAATCGATCAGCTGTCTGAGACCGTGCCAGAGGTCGCGGTCGCTCTGGTCCGAAAAGCCCGCGACCCAGGTCGCCATCGAGAGGATATTATGCTGGCGGAGGAGGCGGATCGCTTCGCGGTCGGCGGCGATAGTGCCGCCCTTGCGGATCAGCTTGAGTGTCGCCTCGTCGGTATTCTCCATGCCCATCAAAAAGCGTTCGAAGCCCGCTTTCTTGTAGAGATGGAGGATGTCGGCGTCGCGCACGATGTCGTCGGCGCGGGTCGAGCCGACGAGGGTGACCGAGATATTTTCGGCGATCAGCGCTTCGAGAAAGGCCTTCCAGGGTTTGCGCCCGGCGCTGGGGTTTTCGTCGGCGAAGTTGAACACCTCGACGCCATGGTTGCGGTGGAGATGCGCGATTTCGGCGGCGAGTTTCTGCGGGTCGCGGTGGCGCCAGCGGGTCCAGAAGCCGCGCTGGCCGCAATAATTGCACAAATGCGGGCAGCCGCGCGAGAATTGGATCACGACCGCGCGCTTGCCGCCCCAATAGGAGTAACGGCTGTGGTCGATCAGTTCCCAGCCGATGCGAAAAGCGTCGAGATCGTTGATCGCGGCGGCGGGGGGCGTGGCGATGGCGCGGCCGTCGGTATCGCGGAAGGCGAGGCCGCGGATCGCGTCGATCGGCGCCTGCGCGCGCAGCGCCGCGAACAGCGCGGCGCCGGTCGCCTCGCCTTCGCCGCGCACGATGATATCGACATGGGGATCGGCGGCGAGGATGTCGCGCCAGTGATAGGTCGGGTGGACCCCGCCATAGACGATCGTTGCGTTCGGCAGTGCGGCGCGGATCATCGCGGCGACCGCTGTGATGATCGGCTGCGCCGAGGAGGAACCCGAATGGCCGAAAAGGACGGCGTCGGGGGCGAACGCGGCGATGTCGGCGGCGAGGGTTTCGAGCGGCACGGGGCCGAATTCGCCGTCGAACAGGCGCACCTCATGCCCGTCGTCGATCAGCGGACCGCCGACGCAGAGCAGGCCGAGCGGGGGGAGCTGTTCGTCGGGAATGCGGCTGCCGATCGCGGGATGCGGGACGTTGACCAGGGCAATGCGCATCGACCGTTCACTCCATCGGGTTTGGCCGGTATATCAGCGCATTGGCGAAGCGCGAGGGGATATGATGGACAGGGACGCGTTGCTGGTCCGTTACCGGGTGATGAGCGACACGCGGCTGCATTTCAGCCGGCTCTATTTCGCGGTGGTTGCTTTTTCGGTTCTGCTGACGCTGGCCTTGTGGGCGCTGTTTCCGGTGGTGGAAGCGCTTGCGCTGATCGGATGGGTGCCGGTGGCGGGGGCGTTTGTCGCCCAGCGGCTGCTGCTGCGCGAGCGGTCGGCCTTTGCTGCGATGACGGCGGCGTGGCAGGGGTTGAACGGGGAGCCGGTGGTGCCCTCGGGGCGGTCGGCACCGGGAGCGATGGCGTTGGTCCTCATCGGCGAGGCGCTGGCGGGAGCGGTGCTGGTCGCGATCGGGCTGGCCGCTTACTTCGGCTGAGCGATCCTATTTCGTGCGCGACATCGAATAGGGGCGAGCGTCCGTGCCCTTGCCCCACGCCGCGTTGGGCTTCGCCTGCATCGTGAAGCGCAGCGTGCCGCCCTGGCGGATCTCCGCGTCGGCGATCCAACTGCGGGTCAGCACTTTGCCGTTCAATTCGACCTTGCCGACATAGGGATTGGCGTCGGACAGGCCGATGGTTTCGATGGTGAAGCTTTTGCCGTTCAGCAAGGTGAGTACCGCGCGGTCGACGAACGGCCGGCCGATGACATATTGATTCGACCCCGGCGCGACGGGGTAGAAGCCGAGGCCGGTGAAGACGAGCCAGGCCGACATCTGGCCGAGATCGTCATTGCCCGAGAGGCCGTCGGGGGTCGGTTTATATTGGCTGTCGACGATCTGCTTGAGCCGTTCCTGCGTGCGCCAGGGCGCCCCGGCATAGGCGTAGAGATAGGCGACATGGTGGCTCGGCTCGTTGCCATGGATATATTGGCCGATGAGGCCGGCGATATCCTCGGCATGGCTGTAGTCGAGTTTGCTGTTGTCATAATCGAACATCGCGTCGAGCTTGACGATCGCTTTCGCGTCGCCGCCGAGGATGGCGAAGAGCGCGGCCTGGTCCTGCGGGACGAACCATGAATATTGCCAGGCGTTGCCCTCGGTATAGTCCGAGCCATAGTTGATCGCGGTGGGGTCGAAGGGGGTGCGGAAGCTGCCGTCGGCCTTGCGCGCGCGGAGCCAGCCGGTTTTCGCGTCGAAGCTGTTCCGCCAGTAACCGGCGCGTTTGTAGAAACGGTCGGCGATGTCGGTGCGGCCCATTTTCTCGGCCATGCGAGCGATGGTCCAGTCGTCATAGGCATATTCGACCGTCTTCGACGCCGCTTCGGGCTCGCGGTCGATCGGAACATAGCCGCGCGTCATATAGTCGCCGAGGCCGCCATAAGGCGCATACTCCGCGCTCGCGACCATCGCGTCGAGCGCATCGTCGGCACCAAAATCGCCAAGGTCCTTCATATAGGCGTCGGCGATGACGGGGACGGCGTGATAACCGATCATCGTCCAGGTCTCGCGGCCATGGAATTGCCAGACGGGCAAGATGCCGTGCGGGCTGTGCCGCTGGCTGGCGAGCAGCGAGCGGACGACGTCGGTGGTCGTTTGCTCGGGCTGGACGAGGGTGAGCAGGGGGTGCTGGGCGCGGAAGGTGTCCCACAAGGAAAAGGTCGAGCGGAAGGTGAAGTCTTTCGCGACATGGACGGCGTCGTCGGGACCGCGATAGCGGCCGTCGACATCGCTCCACACGCTGGGGGCGAGCAGGCTGTGGTAGAGCGCTGTATAGAGGTTGGTGCGCATCGGGGCGGGGGCGGTGATGGTGAGCGCGCCGAGCGCGCCCCGCCATTCGCCCTCGGTGCGGGCGCGGACGGCGTCGAAGCGGGCGCCACCTGTTTCCTTTTCGGCGGCGTCGAGATTGGCTATCGCGCCGGCTTCATCGACCCCCGAGAGCGCGACGCGGACTTCGAGCGGGCCGCGCAATTCGCCGAAGTCGAAGCGCGCTTCGAGCGCCTTGCCGAGCTTTTCGACGAGCGCGTCGCTGCCGCGGCCAGGACCCTGGAAACCCTTGTAGGGAATTTTCTCGTCGCGATCGATGAAGGCGTGGCCGAACAGCGGGTGCGAGAAGCGCATCGCGAAATAGAGTTTGCGCCCCGGCGCCCAGCCGCGGGTCTCGCGGAAGCCGGTGATCGTGCCGTCGGCATGGCGGCGGAGGCCCGACCAGAGGATCTTGCCGGGATAATCATAGAGCGACGAGCGGAGGTCGAGGAGGAGATGCGCCTGCTGCCCCGCGGGGAAGCTGTAGCGGTGGATGCCGACGCGGGCGCCCGCGGTGAGTTCGGCGCGGATACCGCTGTCGGCGAGGGTGACGGCATAATAGCCGGGACTGGCGGTTTCGGTTTTGTGGTCGAAGCGCTGGCGATAGCCCGAGCCCGGCTGTTTGGGGTCGCCTGGGTCGAGTTTGACCTCACCAACCTGCGGCATGACGAGAAAATCGCCGAGGTCCGAATGGCCGGCGCCCGAAAAATGGGTGTGGCTGAAGCCCTGGATCGTCGGGTCGTGGTAGCTGTAGCCCGCGGCATGCGCGTAACAGTCACGAATCTGGCACGTCGCGTCGGTGTCGGGCGAGAGCTGGACCATGCCGAACGGGGCGGTGGCGCCGGGGAAGGTGTGGCCCTCGGGTCCGGTGCCGATCATCGGATCGACGAAGGTCAGGATATCGGGCGCGGGTTCCTCGGCCGCGCCCGGAATCGCCAGCACCGCGAGCAGCAGCGCGGCGGTGGTGGCGAGGCGTTTCATGCTCATTCGCCCGCCGGCCGGGTCCATCCCTTCTTGTATTTCTCGAACCAGGCGAGGATCGCCGCGGCCTTGGCCGCCGATTGCGACGGGCGCGCGGCGATGCCGCCGTGGCTGGCACCGGGAACCTTGATCAATGCGGTGGGGACGCCGCGCAGGCGCAGCGCGGTGTAATATTGCTCGGACTCGCTGACCGGGGTGCGATAATCTTCGGCGCCGACGACGACCATCGTCGGGGTCTCGACATGGCCGACGAGCGAGAGCGGCGAGCGCGCCCAGAACAGCTCGGGCTTTTCCCACGGCATCGCGCCGAGCCAGTAGCGGCCGAAGAAGGCGGGGCCGTCGGCGGTCAGCGCCTGGGTCGTCCAGTTGATCACCGGTTTCTGCGTCACCGCCGCCTTGAAGCGGCTGGTCTTGCCGACGATCCAGCTGGTGAGCACGCCGCCGCCCGAGCCGCCGGTGACGAACAAAGCGTCGGGGTCGGCGATGCCGAGTGCGATGGCGCGGTCGACGATGCTGATGAGGTCGAAATAATCATTGCCCGGATAGGCCTTGTCGATCTCGTTCGCGAAGGCGGCGCCATAGCTGGTCGACCCTCGCGGGTTGGCCGAGAGTACGGCATAGCCCGCGGCGGCATAGAGCTGGTTATCGGTCGAAAAATGCGGGCCGTACGCCGCGAAGGGCCCCCCGTGGATTTCGAGGATCAGCGGCACCCTGGTGCCCGCGACATAGCCGGGGGGCAGGGTCAGCCAACCCTCGATTTCCTTGCCGTCGTGGCTCGACGGGGTGGTGATCTTGCGGACCTCGCCGAACGCCTTGACGTCGCGCAGGCTGCGGTTGAGGTCGGTGAGGATACGGGTCTTGCCGGCGGCCGCCAGCTGCACCTCGGCGGGGCGGGTGGCGGTGCCGCCGGTGAAGGCGATGGCATCGCCGTTCGAGACCGAGAAGCTGCCGCCGGTGTAAGGACGATCGAGCCCGCCGCCCGACACGCCGGTGACGATCGTGCGCACCGAGCCGTCGAGGCCGATGCGCGCGACTTTCGTTTCGCCATGATCGTCATATTGGGCGTAGAGGCCGGTGCCGTCATTGTCCCAGAGGATCGCGTCGGCGCCATAATCCCAATTGGCGGTCAGGCTGCGGCGGCCCGAGCCGTCGCGGTTCATCACATAGAGCTGTGTATTTTCATAGGCGCGCAGATTGTCGTCGAAACCGAGCCATGCGATCTTGCTGCCGTCGGGCGAGACGACGGGATTACCGTCGGGGCCGTTGCGGTCGGTCAGCGCGGTGACGCCGCCGCTCGCGACGTCGAGCGCGTAGATTTCGCCCTCGACCGGGTCATTTTCCCAATCGGGCTTGCGGTTGGCGCCGAAATAGAGGGTGCGGCCGTCGCGCGACCAGCTGAGCGGGCCGCCGTCGTGATAGGGGCCGAAGGTCAGCTGGCGCGGGGCGCCGCCGGTGGCGGGAACGGTGAAAATCTTCTCGAACCCCGGCTCGATATACCCCTCGCCGTCGGCGCGGTAGGTGAGCAGGTCGCGGACCTCGAGCGGCTCGGCCCATTTTGCGCCCTCGGGCTTGTTCGCGGGGGCCTTGCCGAATTTCGGCCCGTCGTCCTTGACGAGCATCGTGTAGGCGATCGACTTGCCGTCGGGCGACCAGGCGAGGCTCGACGGGCTGGTCGGCAGACCGGTCAGCCGTACCGCTTCGCCGCCGTCCATCCAGCGGACCCAGAGCTGCGCGCTGCCCCCCTCGGCCGAGGCATAGGCCAGGCGCTTGCCGTCGGGCGACCAGCGCGGCGAGAAGGCGCCGCCATTCTGGCCGGCAATCGCGACTTCCTCGCCGGTCGTCGTGTCGATCAGCCAGATCGAACTGGCCGCCTTGTCCGACATGATGTCGTTCGCGCGCCGGACATAGGCGATGCGCCGGCCGTCGGGGCTGATCTGCGGATCGGAGGCGATCGCGAGGTCGAACAGATCCTCGCCGGTGAAGCGATGCTGCGCCCCGGTGCGCGCGCTGCCGGTGGCCGAGGCCGACATGGCAGGGGGTGTGTCCGGGGTTGCGGTCGCGGCGGGGGCCTCCTGCGCGGCGGCGGTCTGGGCGGCGAGGACGAGGAGGCTCGCCCCGAGGATCGCGAGTTTACGCATAGATATCATGCCCCTTGTTCGACTGGATGGCGCGGGTCTGAACCTTAAGCGGCGGACGGTCAACCGGGTGCCCGGAGATGGTGCCGGGCACCATGCCGCGTTCAGATGACTTCCATCTCAAGGCGCGCCGAGCGGATGTCTCCCTCGTCAATCGACTGGCGTCCGAAATGCTGTTCGCTGTCGATCGTCAGGACGAGGATGACGGGGTGGTCATGGGCATTTCCAATCCGGAAGTGGAGCCGGTCGGTTCTGAGGAAGGAGTTTTCGGTTTCGCGTTCGGATTCGGTCTGGCCGCTGCCGAGCTTCCTGATCGAAAGTCCGCTCGCCACAGCCTTGGCGTCGCATGGCTTGCCCGCGCGCGACCCGCGCCGGTCGACGCATTCGACCGGATAAGTCGTCTTGCCCGCCGCGAGGTCGCGCAGCAGCCGGTCGAGCAGGAAGATATAGCGTCCGGGACCATCGATACCGTCGGCATAGAAGAGCGTGTCGAAGTCGCGGAATTTGGCACAAGCCGCCTCGCGATCATCATCATTGCCTTCGGCGGGGGACCGCCATGCGGCATAATAGGTTTCGACCGCGATGTCGTCTTTCCACTTTTCGCCTTCGCTCTTGGGACGTCCGCGCGCGATCCATTCGGGAATCGAGATTTTGTCCACGCGGCAGAGCCAGCTTCCATAAGCTTTCGGCGGGGCGTAGAAAATCATGTTGCCCGTCGGATAGGTCTCCGACGCGACGAAGGTGTCGGCGAGCCGGCCGAAGATTTCGGCCCGCGATGACGATGTCGCGGGCGCCGCCGCGGTCTCGACGACTGGCTTCTTCGGTGCCCGGTCGCAGCCCGGGAGCGCGGCCAAAGCGGCCACCAGCGCCAGTAGTCGCCCCGTCCCGAAGGTCCATTTCCCCGCCATGCCTGGTTACTCCCGCCCCGCCATCCCGGCCGCCGCCGGCTTCCACTGTCTTACTCGAATAAAACCCCTTGCCAAGGTGGCGCTACAAATGTAGCACGCTACAAATGTAGCGCATGAGGTGATTCGAATGCTGTCCAGTCTGCCCCCGCGGGAACGCGAGATTGTCGATATCCTGTACGAGCGCGGCGCCTCGACGGTCACCGAGATCGGCGAGGCGATGCCCGACGAGCTGTCGGGGTCGGCGATCCGCGCGATGCTGAAAAGGCTCGAGGGCAAGGGCTTCGTCGCGCGCGAACAATCGGAGCGCGGCTTTCTCTATGCGCCGAGCGTCCCCGAGAAGGCGGCGAGCAAGTCGGCGCTGGGGCAGGTGGTGCGCGTGTTCTTCAACGGATCGGCGACGAGCGCCGCCGCGGCGCTGCTCGGCATGCAGGACGAGATGAGCGGATCCGAACTCGATGAACTGGAAAAACTGATCGCGCAGGCGCGCGAAGGGAGGGCGAAATGATGCTCGATGCCAACATGCTGCTGGGCTTTGCTTGGAAATCCGCCGCGATCGCCGGCGTCACGCTGTTGCTGCTGCGCCTCGCGCGGTCGCGCTCGTCGAGCGAGCGGTCGATGATCGCGCACAGCGGGCTGTTCGCCCTGCTCGCGCTGCCCGCCGCGATCCTGTTGATGCCCCAATGGGCGCCGCTGCCCGCCGCGTGGTTCGCCGACGCGGCCCCGGTGGCGCTGGCCGCGGGCGACCTTTCGACAACGGGGGGGCCGGTGGCCGACCTGGCCGCCCCCGCCGCGACGTCAGTCCCTGTCGCGGCGGGGGCGACCGGGTCGCCGCCGGTCGTATTGCCATCGCTGGGCGATATTGCCCCCTTTCTCTATGCGGTCCCGCTCGTCCTGCTGTTTGGAGTGATGCTGCTCGCGGTCGTCCGCCTGTTCGCGATGCGCGGCCGCGCCGAGGTGCTGGTGCAGCCGTCGTGGCTGTCGGCGCTCGCCGAGGCGCAGCGCCGCATGGGCTTCAAGCATGGCACCGCGCTGCTGGTGAGCGAGGAATTGCGCTCGCCGATCAGCTGGGGCGTGCTGCGCCCGACGATCGTGCTCAGCCCGAAGGCGGTCGCGGCGACCGGCGAGGCCGAGGCGATCATCGCGCATGAACTGGCGCATGTCGCACGGCTCGACTGGGCGAAACTGCTCGGCGCGCGGGTCGCCTGTGCGGTGTTCTGGTTCAGTCCCTTTGTATGGATGCTGGCGCGCGAGAGCCACCAGCTCCGCGAGGAAGCCGCCGACGATGCGGTGCTGATGGCCGACATCGACGGCCCCGATTATGCGACGCTGCTGGTCGGCGCGGCGCGCCACGACAATAAGGCGACGCTGATCGCGGCGCATGGCGTCGCACCCGCCAAGAGTAGCCTGAAGCGGCGGATCACCCGCGTGCTCGACGGCAGCCTGAAGCGCGGTCCGGCGAGTGGCGGCTGGATGTTCGGCAGCCTGATGCTGCTGGTCGGGCTGACGGTGCCGCTCGCCGCCTTTTCGGCGACCGCACCCGAAGCGCGGCAGGCGGCGGAGGAGTCCCGCGCCGTCGCGGTCGCATCGCGCGAAACCGCCCGGGCGTCGGCGCGGACGGCCGTCGCTGCCCAGGCCGTTGCCGAGAAGGAGGCCGAGGCCGCCGCGGCCGGCAAGCCGCTGACCCCCGAGCAGCTGATCGGCATGCGTGCGGTCGGCGTGACCCCCGAGGACGTCCGCCAGATGCAGGACGAACGCTGGTCGGTCGATGCCGACGATGTGATCGCGGCGAAGGCGAGCGGGGTCGACGCCGCCTATATCGGCCAGATGCGCCGGTTGTTCCCCGGATCCGACGTCGGCGACATGATCGGTGCCGCGTCGGTCGGGGTCGATGCCGCCTATGCCCGCGAAATCCAGTCCTATTTCCCCGGCGTCGGACTCGACGACCTGACCGGGATGCGCGCGATGGGGGTCGACGGCGCCTATATTCGCGAGATGCGCAAGGCCGGTGTGGTGCTGCGCACCCCCGACGATGCGATCGCGTTGCGCGCGGTGTCGGCGCCGCGGCGACCCTTTGTCGCGAAGGGGCCGAAGGGCGGCAAAGGCGACAAGGGCGACAAGGCGGCGACGGTGCGGGTTGGCCCCGGCGGGGTGATCGAGGCGCGGTCGGCCGACGGCCGGGTCGCGCGGATCGAAATCCCCGAAGCACCGCAGCCGCCGGAACCGCCCGAAGATTGATCCCCGGACTCCGGTCCGGCCCAACCGGCCGCTGACGCCCGGACATTCGTCCGACCCTGGCGGCCACTGATCGAAAGTCTGTGTTGAAACGTCGCTGCGGCGGCGAGCGATGACGCTCGTCCGGCGCACGAGGGAGGAGTGTAGCCATGAAGAGCATGATTATCGCGTCGAGCCTGGCCCTGATGTCGGTGCTGGCCTGCGCCGGACCGGGCGAGCCCGCGACCGCCGCGGCGCAGGAAACGGGCGCGATCGCCTGGGACGTGAAGCCGGCCGACGGCGCCGGCGACCAGCCGGTGCTGCGCCTGCGCCAGAAGAATTCGAACAGCGACATCGCGCTCGACGGCGCGCGCCCCGAATTCGCCGCGGCGCGCAGCGCGCTGGGCGGGACCGGTCCGGTCCGCTTTGCGGTGCGGCATGCGGCGGGATCGCTCGAATGCACGGGCACGCTGACCGCGGTGCACAAGGGGCAGGGGCGGTGCGATTTCACCCCCGATGCCGGGTTCGAGCGCGAACTCGCGGCCCGCGGGCTGGCGCCCGAGAAGCGCGGCGACCTGCTCGCGATGCTGATGGTCGACGCGACGCTGACGCTCGCCGACGGGCTGACGCGCGAAGGGGTGAAGCCGAAGGACAGCAATGATTTGATCGCCGCGGCGGCGCTGGGGGTGACCCCCGATTATGTCCGCGACCTCAAGCAGGCGCCGCTGAAGCTGATCGAGGTCGAGGATGCGATCGCGTGCAAGGCGCTGGGCGTCACCGGCGCCTATGTCCGCGAACTGGTCGCGGCGGGGTATGACACGCTCAACGTCGAGGATGTGGTGGGGATGAAGGCGATGGGCGTCACCGGCGACTATGCCAGGGCGATGAACCGGGCGACGGGGGGCGGCCAGTGAAGATGGCGGCAAGCCTGACGGCGATGGCCGCGGTACTGGCGGCGCTGCCGGTGGCGGCGCAGGACGCGCCGACCGGCGACACGCCGCCGCCCGCAGCGACCGAAGTGCCCGCCAGCGGCGCGAGCGGCACCGCGCGGCAGGTCTATTCCCCCGCCGACTTCGCGCGCTACGCGCCGAAGAACGCCTATGACATGCTCAATCAGGTCCCCGGCTTTTCAATCCGCGACAACGAGAATCTGCGCGGGCTGGGGCAGGCGACGGGCAATGTGCTGTTCAACGGCGAAAGGCCGTCGAACAAGGGCGACGACATGTACACCCAGCTGTCGCGCATCCCCGCGGGCAATGTCGAGCGGATCGAGATCGTCGACGGGGCGACGCTCGATATTCCCGGATTGTCGGGGCAGGTCGCGAACATCGTCTATCGCGCCGACAGTTTTTCGGGCCAATTTTCGTGGAAGCCCGAGTTTCGGGCGCATTACACCGATCCGCTATTCACTCGCGGCGACGTGTCGGTGCGCGGGCGGTCGGGCGATCTGGAATATGAGGCGGCGCTCAACAACGACGATTCGGCGCGCAGCGGTGCCGGCGGCCCGACGCTGATCACCGACGGGGCGGGCAACCTCATCGAGCGGCGCAAGGATATCTGGAACACCCATTATGACACGCCCAAATTGTCGGGGCGGATCACCTGGGACCCCGCGGGCGACAGCGTCGCGAACCTGGGCGGCCATTATCAGCGCAAATATGACCGTTATTATGAGGATGGCGTGCGCACCGGTCCCGGGCTTGTCGACCGGCTGCGCACCGTGCGTGAAAATGCCGACAGCTGGAACTACGAGGTCAGCGGCGATTATCAGTTCGGGGTCGGACCGGGCAAACTCAAGCTGATCGGGCTGCGGCGGTTCAGCCACGAGCCCTATTCACAGGAAATCGTCACGACCTTTGCCGACGGCAGGCCGGACGAGGGCGACCGCTTCGCGCAGACCGGCGATTTGGGCGAGACGATCGCACGCGGCGAATATCAGTGGAAGATGTTCGGCGGCGACTGGCAATTGTCGGGGGAAGCGGCGTTCAACACGCTCGACAATGTGGCGTCGATCGCGGAGCTCGAGGATGGCGTGTTCGTCGACATACCCTTTCCGGGCGGCACCGGCGGAGTCAGCGAGGACCGCTACGAAGGGCTGCTGAGCTTCGGGCGCAAGCTGACGAACAAATTGTCGTTCCAGATCGTCGCGGGCGCCGAGCATTCGACGATCACCCAGACCGGGGTCAACGGCCTGACGCGCACCTTTTCCCGGCCGAAGGGGTCGCTGTCGCTCGCCTGGACGCCGACCGCCGATTTCGACGCGTCGCTCAAGATCCGGCGGCGGGTGCTGCAATTGTCGTTTTACGATTTTCTTGCGCGCGCCTTCCTCAACGATGGCAACCAGAATGAGAGCAATAACGACCTGCGGCCCCAGCAGGACTGGAGTTACGAGGCCGAGATCAACAAGAAATTCGGCGCCTGGGGATCGACCAAGGTCATCCTGATCTATCGCGACGTCGAGGACCGCGTCGATGTTGTGCCGATCGGGGTCGATGGCGAGGCGGTCGGCAATATCGCCAAGGCCAAGGCCGGCGCGATCGACTGGACCGCGACGATCAACATGGACCCCGCCGGCATCAAGGGCATGAAGTTCGAGACACGGGTGCTGGTCCAGAAAAGCTCGCTGCGCGATCCGTTCACGGGGGAGAAGCGTCAGTGGAGCGGGTTCACTGACACCGTGATTGAACTGGGCACGCGGTACGACATCCCGGGCAGCGATATCGCCTTGGGCGCGAGCGCCAACTATGGGCATTACCAGCCCAATTATCGCCGCAACCAGGTCGATAAGACGTGGGAAGGTCCGTGGTTCGCCGCGGCCTATATCGAGCACAAGAATGTGATGGGGCTGACGGTGCGGGCGCAGCTTGCCAATGCCGCCAACGCCCGGTCGAAGCGCGACCGCACCGTCTATACCGGGGTGCGCGGCGAAAGCCCGATCGCCTTTGTCGAGAAGCGCGATCGGCTGATCGGGCCGGTCTTCGCTTTCTCGGTGCGCGGGAAGTTCTGAGGAAATCCTCCCTGTCGCGCAGCGATGGGGAGGTGGCAGCGCGAAGCGCTGACGGAGGGGCGTTGGCGCGACGTCGCTGGCCCCTCCACCACTCGCTTCGCGAGCGGTCCCCCTCCCCATGCCTTCGGCACAGGGAGGATCGGTTCTCGATGGCGCCGCTTTGCGGTAAGTGAGCGCTATGACCAAGACCCGTATCAAAATCTATTTCGACGGCGGGGCGCGGCCGAATCCGGGGACGATCGAGATCGCCGTCGTGTGCGGCGGGGTCGCGCATATCGAGCGCGATGTCGGGCGGGGCGGCAGCCTCGACGCCGAATGGCTGGCGCTGATCGCGGGGCTGCGGCTGGCGCGGGCGCGGGGGCTGGAGGATTTCATATTGCTCGGCGATGCGGCGGGGGTGGTGGCGCAAGCGAACGGGACGGTGCGCGCGCGTGGCGGTGCGGCGGTCCATCTGGCGGCCTTTCGGGCGCTGGTGGGCGACGGCCCCAAGCCGCGCATCCGCCATGTCGGTCGGGCGCAGAATCTGGCGGGGATCGCGCTGGCGAAGCTGCACGGACGATAGGGGTCAGGCCCGGCGCTCGGGACCCCAGGCGCGATAGAAGGTGTCGACCGCCGCATCGACTTCGGCGGCGATCCGGTCGGTTTCGCGGCCTTCGGGAAGGCCGAGCACCGCGTGCTGGTAGATCCCCGACTGGCACAGCCCGGCGAAATGGCGGACCGCCTGCATCGGGTCGCCCGTGCGCAATTCGCCGCGCGCCATCTTGGCGGCGACCCAGATGGCGGCGCGGGCCTTGCCGCGACGCGGGCCGCGCTCGTAAAAGGTTTCGGCGAGATGCGGAAAGCGCTCGGCCTCGCCGACGACGAGGCGAAACAACGACAGCAGCGGGGTGGTGACCAGCGCCGCCATCAGCACATTGCCGAAGCGCGTCAGCACCTCGACCACCGGCTGGTCGACCGGCAAGTCGACGTGCAGCGCAGTGCCATATTCGCCGACGATTTCGTCGACCACCGCCGCGAACAGGTCCTCCTTTGACGGGAAATAGGTCCAGAGCGTCGTCTTCGACCCGCCGACCTTGGCGGCGATCGACGACATGGTGGTGCCGCTATAGCCGTTCGCCAAAAATAGCGCGCGCGCGGCGTCGACAAAGGCCTTGCGCCGCGCCGCAGCGGCATCGTCCAAAGTAGTCGTACTGTCTGGTATCATTTCGATTGACAACTTATCGTCCACAGTTCAATGGCGCATGATACCAGCTAGTATCGTTGGATGCCATGCCCCGCAGAATAATTCTTGTCACCGCTGTTTTCGGCCTGCTCGCGGGCTGCGTTGCGACCCCCGACGTCGGGCCGAAGCCGGTTCCCGTCGCGCCCGAGTCGCTGGCGTCGAGCGCCTCCTTTGCCGATGCGGCGGGCGCGTGGCCGGTCGAGGGCTGGTGGCAGGGGTTCGGCGATGCGCAGCTGACCGCGCTGATCGACGAAGGGCTGGCCGGATCGCCCGACGTCGCGATCGCCGCGGCGCGGGTGCGCGCCGCCGATGCGCTGGCGCAGCAGGCGGGCGCGGCGCTCGGCCCGCGCATTGGCGTCGAGGGCAGCGCCGGCGGCACCCAGCAGAGCAAGAATCTGGGCATTCCGCCGCAGTTCGTGCCCGACGGGATTCAGGATACGGGGCATATCGCCGCGACCTTCGGTTTCGACCTCGACCTGTGGGGCAAAAACCGCGCGGCGCTGGCGGCGGCGACCTCGGAGGTCGAGGCGGCGCGGGTCGATGCGGCGCAGGCGCGGCTGATGCTGACCACCGGGATCGCAAGCGCCTATGCCGACCTCGCCGGGCAGTTCGCCGCGCTCGACGTCGCCAACGCGGCGGTGCGGGTGCGCGGGACGAGCGCCGAGCTGTCGGCGGAGCGCGCGCGGGCGGGGCTGGAAAATCTGGCGGGGCAGCGGCAGGCCGAGAGCCGCACCGCGGCGGCGCGCGGCGATGTCGTCGCGCTCGAAGAGGCGATAGCGCTGACGCGCAACCGGATCGCGGCGCTGGTCGGCGCAGGCCCTGATCGCGGGCTGGCGATCGCCAGGCCGGTGCTGACCGTTCCCGTGGCGGGATTGCCGGCCGATGCGGGAATCGCGTTGATCGGGCGGCGCCCCGACATCGTCGCGGCGCGGCTGCGCGGCGAGGCGGCGGCGAAACGCATCGATGTCGCGCGCGCCGATTTCTATCCGAATATCAGCCTCTCGGCGCTCGTCGGGCTGCAATCGCTCGGGCTGTCGAACCTGTTCGACAAGGGGTCCGAATATGGCAATGGCGGGGTCGCGCTGAGCCTGCCGATCTTCGACAGCGGGCGCCTGCAGGGGCGCTATCGCGGCGCGCGGGCGGACTATGACGTCGCGGTCGCCAATTACGACAAGAGCCTGATCGCGGCGCTCCGCGATGTCGCCGACGTCGTGCGCAGCCGCGAGGCCAATGCGCGGCAACTGACCGAGCGGCGCGCGGCGCTGGCGGCGGCCGAAGAGGCGTCGAAGCTCGCCGGGCTGCGCTATCGCGCCGGGCTGTCGAACCAGATCGTCGCGCTGACCGCCGAGGACAGCGCGGTCGCGCTGGCGCGCGGCGTCGCCGACCTCGAGGCGCGGCAGCTGTCGCTAGACATCAGCCTGATCCGCGCGCTGGGCGGCGGTTATCGGGCCAAGACTTCCACAGGAGACAGATGATGGCCGACGATACGGCTGCGATCCCCGCCGAAACCTCCCCCACCGCCGAGGCGAATGGCGCGAAACGTAGGAAATTCCTGCGCATCCTGCTGATCGTCGTGGTCAGCGTCGCACTGCTCTGGGCGGTGTGGTATTTCCTGACGCAGGCGGGGCGGGTGCATACCGACAATGCCTATGTCGGCGCCGATTCCGCCGTCGTCACCGCGCTCGTCGCCGGGCCGGTGCAGGAGGTCCGCGTCGCGGGCACGCAGGCGGTGAAGAAGGGCGACATCCTCGTCATCCTCGACGATAGCGATGCCAAGCTGGCGGTCGCCGACGCACAGGCGGCGCTGCGGCTGGCGCGGCAGCGTTACGGCCAGGCGGGCGCCAATGCCGATGCGGCGCGCGCGCGCGTCGTCGCACGCGGCGCCGATGTGAACCAGTCGCGGGCGCGGCTGCGCGATGCCAATGCGATGGTCGACAAGGCGCGCGCCGAACTGGCGCGGCGCGAAAGCCTGTCGGGCACCGGCGCGGTGTCAGGCGAGGAAATCACCTCGGCACGCGCCGCGTTGCAGTCGGCGACGGCGGCGCGCGACCTGGCATCGGCCGGAATCGCTTCGGCGCAGGCGACGCAGGGCTCGGCAACGGGCGACCTCGGCGCGGCCGAGGCGCTGACGCGCGGGACGACGATCGACAGTGCACCCGACGTCGCGGCGGCGCAGGCGCGGCTCGAAAAGGCCGAGCTCGACCTGGCGCGCACGGTGATCCGCGCGCCGGTCGACGGCATCGTGACGAACAAGCAGGTTCAGGTTGGGCAGCGGATCGCCGCGGGCGCGCCGATCATGACGATCGTGCCGATTGCCACCGCCTATGTCGACGCCAACTACAAGGAAAGCCAGTTCAAGGACATCCGCATGGGCCAGCCGGTCGAACTGGTGTCGGACTTTTACGGCGACGACGTGGTGTTCCACGGCAAGGTCGTCGGCATCGCGGGCGGCACCGGCGCCGCCTTTTCGCTGATCCCGGCACAGAATGCGACGGGCAATTGGGTGAAGGTGGTGCAGCGCCTGCCGGTGCGCATCGCGCTCGACCCCAAGGAATTGCAGGCGCATCCGCTGCGCGTCGGATTGTCGATGGAAGCGACGATCGACACGCGCGGCGGCAAATAACGATGCTTCCAAAAATTTCGTCATTGCGAGGAGCCGAAGGCGACGCGGCAATCCAGGGGCTGCGTAAGGCTGCTCTGGATTGGTTGGCCTACGGCCGCCTTCGGCCCGCTACGCTCGCAATGACGAAGTTTGGGGGATGAACCGTGGCTAGCGCCGCCGCCACCGCCATCCTGTCCGACGAACCCGCGCCGCTGACGGGCGTGCGCCTGTTCGCGGCGGCGTTCGCGCTGGCGCTTGCCAATTTCGTCGTCGTGCTCGACACCACCATCGCCAACGTGTCGGTGCCGCATATCGCGGGCGGGCTGGCAGTGTCGCCGACGCAGGGGACGTGGGTCATCACCAGCTATGCGGTGGCCGACGCGATCAGTGTGCCGCTGACCGGCTGGCTCGCGATGCGTTTCGGCACGGTGCGCTGGTTCCTCTATTCGATCGTCGGCTTCGGCATTTTCTCCTTCCTTTGCGGTATATCGCAGACCCTCGACGGACTGATCGTCTTCCGCATTCTGCAGGGGCTGTCGGGCGGTCCGCTGATGCCGCTGTCGCAGATCTTGCTGCTGCGTATCTTTCCCAAGGAGAAGGCAGGGATCGGCCTCGCGATCTGGGCGATGACGACGACGACGGCGCCGATCCTCGGGCCGATCCTCGGCGGGCTGATCAGCGACAATTGGAGCTGGCCGTGGATCTTTTTCATCAACCTGCCGGTGGTCGCGCTCTGTTTCTTCGGGGTCGGGAGCCTGTTGCGGCCGTTCGAAACCGAAAAAGCCAAGGCGCGGATCGACACGGTCGGGCTGATCCTACTCGTGCTGTCGGTCGGCGCCTTCCAGTTGATGCTCGACACCGGGCGCGAGCATGACTGGTTCGGATCGACATGGATCGTGACGCTGGCGATCGTCGCCGCGATCGCGTTCGCCGCTTTTGTCATCTGGGAACTGACCGACGAAAATCCGGTCGTCGACCTGCGCGTCTTTCGGTTCCGGGGATTCAGTTTCGCGACGATCGCGATCTCGCTGGGGTTTGGCGCCTTTTTTTCCCAGGTCGTGCTGACCCCGCTGTGGCTGCAGCAGGTGGCGGGCTATACCGCGACCGAGACCGGCTATGTCGTCGCGTGGATCGGGGTGTTCGCGGTCTTGCTGTCGCCGGTGGCGGCGGGGCTGATCGGCAAGATCGACATTCGCATTTCGATCAGCGCCGGCATCATGTGGATGGCGTTCGTGTCGATCCTGCGCGCGAGCTGGAACGCCGATGTCGACTATTGGACGCTCGCGCTGCCGCATTTGTTGCAGGGCATGGGCATGCCCTTTTTCTTCGTCGGGCTGACCGCACTCGCGCTGTCGAGCGTGCCGCCTGACAAGCAGACGTCGGCGGCCGGGCTGATGAGTTTCCTGCGTACCTTGTCGGGGGCGATGGGGACGGCGATCGCGACGTCGGCGTGGGACAGCCAGAACCGCGTCGCGCGGTCCGAACTGGTGAGCCATATGAACGACACCGGCGGCGCGATGGATCAGTTGCAGCGCGCCGGGCTGAGCCTCGAACAGGCGCGCGCGGCGATCGAGCGGATGGTCGATGTGCAGGCGGGCACGATCGGGGTACTGCACCTGTTCCTCGCCGCTGGGGTGGTGTTTGTCATCGCTGCGATCGCGGTTTGGTGCGCACCGCTGCCCAAGCAGGTGTCGATGGGCGCCTCGCACTGACGCGATCCGGGCACGGCCCGGCGCGGTAATATCGTTCGGCCCTGATTAACCACCGTTCCGGCTACCGTTCCGGTTGACGCGCCCCGCCGCGCGCCACAAGCGAGCCTGACAGAGGGTGCGGGCGCGGGTGGCCGACCGGACCCCGCCTCCCCCAACGCCGCCAAAAAAAAGGGTCCGCACCCCCCATGAGTTTTTTCCATCGTTTCGGCCAAGGTTTCGGCAGTTCCGCGCACGACATGGCCATCGACCTCGGTACCGTGAACACCGTCGTTTATGCCCGCGGCCAGGGCATCGTGCTCAACGAACCTTCGGTGGTCGCGCTTGAAACGCGCGATGGCGTGCGGCGGGTCAAGGTCGTCGGCAACGACGCCAAGCTGATGATGGGCAAGACCCCCGGCAATATTGAGACGATCCGGCCGCTGCGCGACGGTGTGATCGCCGACATCGACGTCGCCGAGCAGATGATTAAATATTTCATCGACAAGGTGCTCGGCGGCCCGAGCCGACTGCGCCGCCGCAGCCATGTCGTGATCTGCGTCCCGTCGGGGTCGACGATGGTCGAGCGCCGCGCGATCCGCGATGCGGCGAGCAACGCCGGCGCGGTGTCGGTGCAACTGATTGAGGAGGCACTGGCCGCCGCGATCGGCGCTGGGCTGCAGGTTGCCGAGCCGCGCGGAGCGATGGTGGTCGACATCGGCGGCGGGACGACCGAGGTCGCGGTGCTGTCGCTGAGCGGCATCGCGTACAGCAATTCGGCGCGCGTCGGCGGCGACAAGATGGACGAGATGATCTCGTCCTACATCCGCCGCAAACATAATCTGATGATCGGCGAGATGACCGCCGAGCGCGTCAAGCTGGCGATCGGCTGCGCCACCCCGCCCGACGGCGACGGCACGGTGATCAGCGTCAAGGGCCGCGATCTCGTCAACGGCCGTCCCGCCGAAATCCGCGTGTCGGAGGTCGAGATCGCCGAGGCGCTCGCCGAGCCGGTCGGCCAGATCGTCAGCGCGGTGCGCGCCGCGCTGGAACAGACCCCGCCCGAATTGTCGGCCGACATCATCGACGAAGGCATCACCCTGACCGGCGGCGGCGCCTTGCTCGGCCGGATGGACCAGGCGATCGCGCAGGCGACCGGGCTCGACGTCAAGGTCGCCAAGGACGCGCTGACCTGTGTGGCGACCGGCGCTGGAATGGCGTTCGAGGACCCCGCTTACCATGGGGTGCTGATCGCGGGGTGATCCCATAGGGGCGCAGGTCGGTCACCTGTTGTTAGTCGTTGGCGATTAGCGTTAAGGAGCGAACCTCAGGAGCGCACGTGCAACAGACCCATCCCCTGCCGATCCATCATAGCTGGCCGCTTTACGAGCGTGCGCGGCACTTCGAGCTGGGGCAGTTGCACGACTATGACGCGGGGCTGGTCTTCGCCGATGCCGGGCGAAGCTTGCCCGCGGGGATGTCCAGACCCGGCGAATGGAGCTGCGAACTGGCCGACAACCGACTGAGCTGGTCGAGCGAGGTCTATACGATCTTCGGCCTGCCCGACGGCGCGCGCGTATCGCGCGCCGAGACGGTCGCGCTCTATTGCGAAGGATCGCGCGCGGCGATGGAAACGCTGCGCGCCTATGCGATCCAGCACCGGCGCGGCTTCACCCTCGACGCCGAGATCGCGCCCGCGACTGGTGCGCGGCGCTGGATGCGGCTGATCGCGGCGCCGGTGTGTGAGGGCGGCGAGGTCGTCCGGCTGCAGGGATTGAAGTTTCTGGTGCCCGCCGCTTAGGCCCAGGCGTCGATCGCGGCGAGGTGCTTCGCTTTGTCGGCCTCTTCCAGGAATGAGCCGGTGAAGCTGTTGCGCGCAAGGGTGACCAGATCGTCCTTCGACAGGTCGAGCGCGTCGGCGACCGCCTGATAATTGGCGCCGACATAGCCGCCGAAATAGCTGGGGTCGTCGCTGTTCACCGTCGCGACGAGCCCCGCATCGAGCATCGCCCTGAGCGGGTGGGCGCTGAGGTCGTCGACGACGCAGAGCTTGAGGTTCGAGAGCGGGCAGACGGTGAGGCAGATGCCTTCGGCCGCGAGACGGTTGACGAGCGCGGGGTCTTCGAGGCTGCGGTTGCCGTGGTCGATGCGGTCGACCTGGAGGATGTCGAGCGCTTCATGGACATATTCGGGCGGTCCCTCCTCGCCGGCGTGGGCGACGATTTTCAGGCCGAGGTCGCGGGCGCGGGCGAAGACGCGCGCGAACTTCGAGGGCGGGTGGCCGACTTCGGAGCTGTCGAGGCCGACACCGTCGATGCGGCCCAGCCAGGGCAGCGCTTCGTCGAGGGTCGCCTCTGCATCGACTTCGCTGAGGTGGCGGAGGAAGCACAAGATGAGTTTCGAGGTGATGCCATGCCGTGCGTGGGCATCGTCGAGGGCGCGGGTGATGCCGGCGATGACGGTTTCGAAGGCGACACCGCGTTCGGTATGGCCCTGCGGGTCAAAGAAGATTTCGACGTGGCGGACATTGTCGGCATGCGCGCGCGCCAGATAGGCGGCGGTGAGGTCGTAAAAATCCTGCTCGGCGATCAGCACGCCCATGCCCTGATAATAGATGTCGAGGAAATCCTGGAGGTTCGAGAAGGCATAAGCCGCCCTGACCTCGTCGACGCTGGCAAAGGGGATCGCGATGCCGTTGCGCTGCGCGAGGGTGAACATCAGTTCGGGTTCGAGGCTGCCCTCGACATGGAGGTGGAGTTCGGCCTTGGGCAAGCCGGCGATGAAGGCGGCGCGGTCGCTGGACGTGAAACCGTCAGGCATTGCTGTTTCCCTCCTCGCGCAGGATGATCGCCGCCTCGGGCTTGTGGCGGCGGATTTCCTCGATCGTCAGCCCGTCGATCTCGTGCGGGAAGATCAGCCACTGGTCGGTTTCATGGACGAAGAAATCGGGGCGGAGATCGGTGACGTTGCGGCGCGGTTTATAATAGACGGTGGCGATGCGGATGTCGCGCGGCATGTTGTGACGGCAGCGCGCCTTGAGTTCGGCGACGAAGGCGCGGATGCTGCGCCCGCTGTCGAAGACGTCGTCGATGATGAGCAGCCGGTCCTCGGGGTCGAGGGTGTCGATGAGATAGCCGAGCGCGAAGACTTTGACCTCGGCGTCCTGTTTGTCGATGCCGTGGTAGGAGGAGGTCCGGATCGCGATATGGTCGCAATGCTGGCCATGATAATCGAGCAGTTCCTGCACCGCGATGCCGACCGGCGCCCCGCCGCGCCAGATGCCGACGAGATGTGTCGGGCGGAAGCCGCTGTCGATGACCTGCATGCCGAGCCGGAGCGAATCGGCGAGGAGGTCGTTGGCGCTGAGGAAAATCTTGTCGGTGGTCATGGTCGTGGCATAGCCCCGCCACGCCGCGCCGCCAATCCGTCTCGGAACCGGTGACGGATCGGCGATGCGGCGATATGGGCTGGTGCGATGACCCCCCGTTATGCCCAGATGATCCTGATCGCGTGCGGCGCATCGCTGCTCGCCGCCTGCGGCCCCAAGCCGCCGCTGCGTATGATGTCCTGCGCGGCGGCCCCCGCGATGCCGGTCCGGACCGAGAGCGAAAGCCGGACCGCGACGCTGTCGGTGCTGACCTATAATCTGGAAGGGCTGGGCTGGCCGGCGCGCAAGGGACGCGCGCGCGAACTGGCCGAGATCGGGTCGCGGCTGGCGGCGATGCACGCGGCGGGCACCGCGCCCGACGTCGTGCTGTTCCAGGAGATGTTCAGCCCCGCCGCGAAGCGTGCGGTCGCCGCGAGCGGCTATCCCGCGATCGTGCCCGGCCCGCGGCGCACCGATTCGCCCTCCGCCGCGAACGGGCGGATGCCGGGGACGGCGAAGCCGCTGAGGGGTGAGGTCGGCCTTCGCCTGCTCGGCGGCGGGCTCGCCATCGCGTCGCGCTACCCGATCGTCGCGACCGAGACCGACGCTTTTGGCCGGCGCGCCTGTGCGGGACTCGATTGCCTCGCGAACAAGGGCGTCATGCTCGCGCGCGTCCACCTGCCCGGGGTGCCGGGACCGATCGACATCTATAACACGCATATGAATTCGCGCGAGGCGTCGGGGGTCGCCGAAACGCGCAATCTGGAAGCGCATGCGCGTCAGGCGGTCGCGGCGTCGGACTTCATCGCGCGGACGCAGGCGCCCGAGAGTGCGTTGATCTTTGGCGGCGATTTCAACATGCGCCATTCGGAGGCGCGGTGGGAGGGGTTTTCCGCGCATCACCCGCTGACTCTCGTGCACGAGGTCTGCATCGACCCCGCGGCGGGATGCACGGTCGCGCTGTCGTGGGACGGCGACGCGCCGTGGATGGATACGCAGGACCTGCAGTTTTTCGCGAACGGCGAGCGGCTGACGATCCGGCCGCTGCGCGCCGAGGCGATGTTCGACGGCCGTCCGGACAGCCCGCGATTGTCGGATCATGACGGCTTTCTCGTTACCTATGAACTGCGCTGGCCCGCGGCGACGGGGGCGGCGCCCGTTCCCGCCTGCTGAACGTTTCGCAAATATTGACTCCGCAACGTCTCGATATTATGTATGGTATTGTGTATGGATATATGCACGGTAACATGCAGGATGAAGACGATGACCGGCGAGCTTGAGGGTCGCGACAAATGGCGGTGGATCTATCGGGCGGGGCTGCATGGGCTGTGCCCGCGGTGCGGCGAGGGAAAGATGTTCCGGCGCTGGCTGAAAGTCGCCGACCATTGCGACACGTGCGGGCTCGATTATGATTTCGCGACGCCCGACGACGGCCCGGCGTTCTTCTCGCTGTGCTTCGTCGCCTTTCCCTTGCTGTTCCTCGTCGTGTGGTTCGAGGTCGCGCTGAACCCGCCGTGGTGGGTGCATCTGTTGACCTCGTTGCCGCTGATGATCGTGCCGTGCCTGCTGATGTTGCACCCGATCAAGGGCTGGCTCGTCGCGTCGCAATATGTGAACAAGGCGCAGGAAGCGGGGACCGGCGCACTGTGGGCCGAGCTGAACGCGCGGGCGAAACGGGAGGCGACGAGCGACGGCGATGCCTGAGGTATGGGTTCCCGACCTGAGCGAAACGCCGGGCGCCAAATATCTGGCGATCGCCGACAGCATCGCTGCGGCGGTCGAGACCGGGCTGCTGCGTGCGGGTGACCGCCTGCCGCCGCAGCGCGACCTGGCGGCGCGGCTGGGGATCGACCTGACCACCGTCACCAAGGGCTATGACCAGGCGCGCCAGCGCGGACTGATCGGAGCGCGTGGACGGGCGGGGAGCTTCATCCTGCCGCAGGATGCGATCGCGGCGGGGCCGCCGCCGCTCGACACCGGCATGAACATGCCGCCCGAGGTCGTGGGCGGATCGTTGCTTGCGGCGTGGGAGCGCACCGCGAGCGCGTTGCTGCGCGCGCCGGGTGCGGGCGGGCGATTGCACTACACACCGGCAGGCGGGCGCGCGGCTGACCGTGCGGCGGGCGCTGCGATTTTCGCGCGGCTGGGGCTGGCCTGTTCGGCCGACGCGGTGATCGTCACCGCGGGGGCGCAAAATGCGCTGCACGCGATCGTCGCGGCGACGTTGCAGCCCGGCGACGTGGTGGCGTGCGGGGCACATATCTATTCGGTGTTCCTGCAGCTGGCGCGCAAGGCGGGGCTGAGGCTTGCGCCGCTGGCGGCGATGGACGCCGACGCGCTGGAGGCGCTGTGCCGGACCACCAAAGTGGCGGCGCTCTATGTGGTGCCGACCAACGACAATCCGACGACACGCACGCTGGACGCCGGCGAGCGGCGGGCGCTGGCCGAGGTGGCGCGGCGGCACGGGGTGCGGATCATCGAGGATGACGCCTATGGCCAGCTTCCCGAGCAGGCGATCGCGCCACTGACCAGCTTCGCGCCCGAGTTGGGAACTTATGTCGCGAGTTGTTCGAAGATCCTGTCGCCGGCGCTGCGCGTCGCGCATGTGCGCGCGCCGTCGGTGCGTGAGGCGCTGGCGCTGGCCGCCGAGGTGCACAAGAGCTGCGTGATGGCGCCGCCGCTCGATGCCGCGCTGGTGACGCGCTGGCTGGAGGACGGCAGCTATGACCGGCTGGTCGCCGAGACGCGCGCCGAGGCGGTGGCGCGGCAGGGCCTTGCAGCGGAGATATTGCCCGCGGGCAGCTATGCGGCGCACCCCTGCGGCTATCATCTGTGGGTGCCCTTGCCCGCCGGGGCCGACCAGGGGCGGATTGCCGAGGCGCTGCGCGGTGCGGGGGTGACCGCGATCGCCGCCGATGCCTTTGCGGCGGGCGAGGGCGGTGGGGCGGCTTTGCGCGTGTCGCTGGGCGGCGCGGTAACGCGCGCGGTGCTAGCGCGCGGGCTGACAGTGCTGGAGATGGAATTGGCGGGGTAGCGGATGCTGCGGGCAACAAGTGCCGGCGCCTGACCCAAATCCTCCCTGTGGCGCAGCCATGGGGAGGTGGCAGCGGCGAAGCCGCTGACGGAGGGGCCATGACGCGGCGTCGTTGGCCCCTCCACCACTCGCTACGCGAGCGGTCCCCCTCCCCATCGCTGCGCGACAGGGAGGATCATATTACCCGACACAATGGCTTCCCTCGCGACCGCCTTCTGCTAACGCCCCCAGCCAGTGCGGACGTCCGGCTTTCCGCCATTCGGGTGAAACGGTGCGCGTCCGCGATTTCCTCCTCCTCGTTGCGGTTTGCCTGATCTGGGCGTTCAACAATGTGCTGAGCAAGATCATCGTCGACAGCTGGGCGATTCCGCCGCTTTTCTATGCGGCGCTGCGCTTCGCCGTGGTCGCGGCGGTGATGCTGCCCTGGCTGCTGCCGATGCCGCGCCCGGCCTGGCGGATCGTCGCCATCGCTTTGTGCCTGGGCGGCGGCAGTTTCGCGCTTTTGTTCGTCGGACTACAAACGACCTCGCCGTCCTCGGCGGCGATCGTGCTGCAGATGGGGGTGCCCTTCACGATGCTGCTGTCGGTGCTGATCCTCGGCGAGCGCATCCACTGGCGGCGCGGGCTGGGGATCGCGCTGACGCTCGTCGGCGTGCTGATCGTCACCTGGCGTCCCGGCTTCGCGCTGTCGACGGGGCTGTGGCTGATCGCCGCCTCGGCCTTTTCGGGCGCCGCCGGGGCGGTGCTGATGAAGCAGGTCGACAATGTCGCGCCGTTCCGTTTTCAGGCGTGGGTGGGACTGGTATCGGTGACCGCGCTGGGCTTCGCGTCGGCGGCTTTCGAGCAGGGGCAACTGGCGGCGGCGCTGGCGGTCGGCTGGCCCTTCCTCGTCGCGGTGCTGTTCACCGCGCTGATCGTCTCGGTTGGCGCGCATTCGGTCTATTATCACCTGATCGACCGCTATGAGGCCAATCTGCTCGCGCCGCTGACGCTGATGACGCCGCTGGCAACGATCGGGTTCGGGGTGTGGATCACCCACGATCATTTCGACCTGCGCATGGCGATCGGCGGCGGGCTGGCGATGGTCGGGGTGCTGATCGTGGCGATCCGGCGCAAGCCGGCGACCGCGTTGCTGGTCGAGCGCGAGGTGCGCTGACGATCCTCCCCGTCGCGCAGCGATGGGGAGGGGGACCGTTCGCGAAGCGAATGGTGGAGGGGCCAGCGACGCTTGCGCCATTGCCCCTCCGTCAGCGCTTCGCGCTGCCACCTCCCCATGGCTTCGCCACAGGGAGGATTTTGCTACCCGTCGCGGCCGTACACATCCTCGCGGAACGCGACGCCCTGTTTGGTAGCAACAGGCGTGAGGTAGGTGAGGTAGACCGGGACTTCGTGCGGCAGCGCGACCGCCTGTTCGGGGGCGGTGGATTTCGATTTGATCGAGCGCTGGAGCAGCCACTGGCCGAGCTCGGCGGCGTTCTCCAGCCGGATGCAGCCGTTGCTGAAGTGACGGTCGTCCTTCTTGAGCAGGGCGCGGTCGGGGGTGTCGTGAAGGTAGATGCCGAGCTTGTTCGGGAAGAGATATTTGACCCGCCCCATCGAATTGGCGCCGCCGGGCAGTTCGCGCAGGCGCAAGACCCGCTGGCCCGAGGCGACCGCGGTCCAGTCGATTTCGGACGGGTCGAGCTTGCGCGCCCCGGGACTCCAGTCCGACAGCGCCTCCATGCGCAGCGAGGCGAGGCTGCGGCCGGCGAGCACCTTGGGCGCGATGCTGTTCTGCGCGAGATAGTCGGGGACGTTCCAATAGGGGTTGAGGATCGCCCATTGCAGCTGGCCCGCGAGCAACGGCGTGGGGGTGGCGGGGGCGCCGACGACGACCTTCATCGTGCCGACGCGCTTGCCGGCGCTGTAATAGCTGAGCTGGCCCGACGAGGCGTCGACGACGACATGATGGACCCATGGCCCGGGCAGGATGCGCGCGCGGTCGAGGTTGAGGCGGAGGCGGTCGATCTGGTCGCGCGAGGCGCCGCGTTTCGCGGCCTGCCCGGCGAGGGTGCGGAGGCGGACATAGTCCTCGCTCATCCAGTCCATGCCGGTCATGTACGCGCCGAAATCCTTGGGGAAGGCGGCGGCGCGCAACACGGTGAGCGCTTCGGGGCGCTTGGGTTTGAGCGATTTGTCGGCGTAGACGGTGCGGTCCTTGCCGGGTTTGCGCTGGTCGCGGACATAGGAGGCGAAGGCGTCAGACAGCGCAAGTTCGGCGCTCGCGACCGCCTCGGCGCGGCCGCCTTGTGCTTCGCGGATCAGCGCGCGCAGCTTGTCGACGCGATAGGGTTTGAGGCCGTCGAGATCGGCCGAGGCGAGGTAGCCGAGCAGGGTGTCGGCCTGCGGGCCGATCCGGCCCGCGCGGACCCAGAGCGGTTTGTAGCCGCGCTCGGCGTAGAAGCGTCTGATGTCGCCGCTCGCCTGTTCGCGCAGCGCGGTGTCCAAACCGGTGGCGGCGCTGGCCTTTGCTGGCGGGGCAGCGGCCAGGGCCGGGGGGCCGGCCGCCATCAGGGCGATCAAAAGGGGAATGCAGCGCCGCCGCATTCCCCGGCATGTCATCTGGTCCAAAGGGCGATCAGCCCTTTTCGCCGATACGGGTCGGCGGCGGCGGGGGCGGCGGGGTGTAAGCCGGCTGGTTCGGGTGATAGATGCCGTCGGCGGTGTAATAGCCGTCGATGATGCCATCGCCGTCGCGGTCGGCGGCGACGCTGCCCGGAACGGCGCCCGGCGGCGGCGGCGGGGCCATGGCGACCTCTTCCTTGGCGGCGCAGGCTGACAGTAGCAGGGCAGCGGCCCCGGTGACGATGAGGGGGGTGAAACGCATGGGTCGCTCCTTGGAAATGGCGCAGGGTGGGGTTTCCCCCCGACGCGCGTGCGAAAAAGCTACGCGGCGTGGTGGCCAATGTTGCACGGGGGCGTCGGGCGCGCGATCAGCGGTGCGCTTTGCGCGACGAGAGGGGGAGTTTTGGCGGTGGAACGAGGGATGCGGGCGAGTCCTTCACCCTCACCCTTCCGGCGCTTCGCGCCTCCCTCCCTCTCCCGGCGGGAGAGGGAAGGGGCCCGTCGGCAAGACCGGTGGGAAGGGTGAGGGTGCCGAGGTTTACTTCCTCGCCGCGGCGCTCGTGTCGCGGATTGCCTTGAACTCGCTGCCGTCCTTCCACGCCGGCCATTTGGTCGAGCGCGCGAGTTCGTCGCCGATCATGCGGAACAGCTCGATATCCTGCGCCGCGCCGTCGAGGTTCCAGCTTTCGTCCCACGCGTCGCAGGCCTGATGGTAGCAATTGCCGGTATAGTCATCGACCCATTTCTGGCCCGCCGCCTTGCCGCCGACGACGAGGTCGGACGCCCCGGCGATGCCCATCATCAGCAGGACGGGGACGCCGCGCTTGGCCATCGAGAAATGGTCGGCACGGTAAAAGAGGCCGCGTTCGGGCAGGCTTTCGACGCTGACGCTGCGGCCCTGCGTCGCGGCGACGCGGGCGAGGTCGTCCTCGAGGCTGCCCTGTCCCTTGCCGACGAGGATGACGTCTTTCGCCTTGCCCGCGGTCTGAAGGATGTCGAGACCGAGGTTGGCGACGGTCTTTTCGGGCGGATAGATCGGGTTCTGGGCATAGGCTTCGGACCCGAGCAGCCCGCGTTCCTCGGCGGTCCAGAAGGCGAAGACGAGGCTGCGGTCGGGGGCGGGCGCCGCCTTGAAGGCGCGGGCGATCTCGAACAGCCCGGCGACGCCGAGCGCGTCGTCATTGGCGCCGGCGCGGTAGATGCGGCCCTGCGCATCGGGCTTGCCCTCGCCATAGGCGTCCCAGTGGGCGCCATACATCACCACCTCGTCGGGGCGTTTGGCGCCGGGGATTTTGGCGAGGACATTCTGGCTCTGCACAACCTCTTGGCGGACCGGGATTGCGGCGTCGAGGGTGACGCCGGACATCGGCACGGGGCGGAAATCGGCGCGGCGCGCGGCGATGCGGAGCTGGTTCAGATCGAGCTTGGCGTCGGCAAAGAGCTTGTCGGCGACGTCGTGGGCGATCCAGCCCTGCAGTTGCAGGCTGGTGCGCTTTTCGGCGGGCACGACGAGGCCATAATTTTCGCCGCCGCCGCTTTTGACGACGTTCCAGCCATAGCCGACGCCGTCGGTGTCGTGGACGATCAGCGCGGCGATCGCGCCGCGGCGCGAGGCTTCTTCGAACTTGTAGGTCCAGCGGCCGTAATAGGTCATCGTCTTGCCGCCGAACTTGCCGGCGACGGGTTCGCCCGCGGCGGCGGAGAAATCGGGGTCGTTGATCAGGAAGACCGCGACCTTGCCCTTGAGGTCGAGGCCCTTGAAATCGTCCCAGCCGCGTTCGGGGGCGCTGACCCCGTAACCCACGAAGACCAGCGGCGCCGCGGCGACGGTCGCGATATCGACCGGCTGAAGCGTCGAGACATAGATGTCGGTGCCCTGGACGAGCGGCTGGACATTGTTGCCCCGCGCAAACTGCAGCCTGGTCGCCGAGGCGAGCGCGGTGTGGAGCAGCGGCACTGGCTGGGTCCAGCCGCCATCGACGCCGCCGGGTTCGAGCCCAAGCGCCTGGAGCCGGCCGATCAGATAACCGACAGTGCGTTCTTCGCCGATCGTGCCGGGCGCGCGGCCCTGAAACTGGTCCGAGGCGAGGGTGCGCACCGTTTCGGTGAGGTTGTCGGCGGAGATCGTCGGAGCGGGCGCCGTGCCGGTTTGTGCGGCGGCGGGGGCGGCGAGAGCGAGGAGAAGGGCGGCGGTGAGGCGCATCGACATGATAAGGTATAGTCCCGGCTGGAAAGGGTGGGTTCGAAGGTCCCGACCCGTCAGAGTGCGTTTTTCCGTCCATGGCACATTCGCGGCGCCAAAGCAGCGGGGATGTTCTCCGGGGCCACCCCACAAGCTGCCGCGATCGGGCGCCCCGTCGACGACCCATGCGGCATCCCACCCGAAATTTATTGGGATGGGCGGCGCGCCGGGGCGAATCTAGGCAGGTGTGGGGGGCGACGCATCTGTCTGTCTTTTGGTGCATTTCCGTGGGGAGAATCCTGTGGCGACCGTTGCAAGAAAAGTGATTCCCGGCACCGATGGCGTCGATGACATTGTCGGCACCGCCGACGCCGACGAGATCGCCACCGGCAAGGGCAACGATATCGTCCATGCCGGCGGCGGCGACGACGTGGTCGATGGCGGCATCGGCGACGACATTTTATATGGCGAGGGCGGCAACGACCGGCTTTACGCGACGGTCGGCAACGACAGGCTGTATGGCGGCGAAGGCAATGATACGCTGGAGGGCAGCCTCGAAGCCTTCGCAAACGCCGATTTCGCCAGCCTGGGGTTGCCTGCGAACGGGCGCCAGACCAGCTATCTGTACGGTGAGGCGGGCAATGACACGCTGATCGCCGAGGCCACCTTCGGGACCGCTCAGACGGGCACCCGCACGACCTATATGTACGGCGGCACTGGTGACGACACCTATTATGTGCGCTTCGCTGACCAGAACTATATCTTCGAAAATCCCGGCGAGGGCACACGCGACACGATCATCCTGCTCTATCGCGAGACGCCGGGAAGCGGGAACGTGTTTTACATGCCCGCCAATGTCGAATGGCTGCGCGGCGTGCTGGGCACGCGCACAGTGAACGGGGTTCGCGAGTCGGCGACGATCGTCGGCAATAACCTCGACAATTATATCGAGACCTCGGCCGAGCTGGGCGGGGTGAAGACACCGACGGGCAACATGACGATCCTGGCCGGGGCGGGTAATGACTCGGTCTTTTCCGATGCCGGCAACGACGTGTTGTACGGCGAGGCGGGCGACGACTCCCTGAGCGGCGGCACGGGGGTCGATGTGCTGATCGGGGGCGAGGGCAATGATTCGCTCGACACCTCCTTTTTCGCGAGCGATCCGACATTCGCCGACGCGCTGTATGGCGGGACCGGCAACGACACCTATGGCATCGATCATGCCGGGGACATCGCGTTCGAAAATGCCGGTGAAGGCACCGACACCGCGCTCGTCCGCATCGCGAACGGCGGCTGGTACGCGCATGCCCATATCGAAAATATCTGGTCGAGTTCGAACACCCTGACCTTTCTGGTGGGCAATGCGCAGGACAATGACATTCGCGGCGGCGAGGCGAGCGAATTGCTGCTCGGCGGCGGCGGCAACGACAGCATCAACGGCGGTCTGGGCAATGACAGCCTGTTCGGCGAAGCCGGCAACGACTTTCTGTTTGGCGGCGGCGGGATCGATTATCTCGCCGGCGGGACCGGCAATGACTCGCTCAACGGGGCCGGGGAGGCCGATGCGCTTTACGGCGAGGATGGCGACGATTTCCTGTTCGGCGGCACCGGCTTCTTCACCGACATATTGGTCGGGGGCGCAGGCAACGACAGTCTGGACGGCGGCACCGGCGATCGCAACGCCTCGCTGGGCGACTATGACCTGATGGACGGCGGCGCCGGCGACGACAAATATTATGTAGACACCCCCGACGACCTGACCTTCGAGGCGGTGGGTGGCGGCAACGATACGGTCTATGCCCACATCAACGGCGCCGGCTACTATCTCTACGCCAATGTCGAGAATCTGTACCTGTCGGGCAACACGAGCTTTGGCGTCGGTAACGAGCTCGACAATCTGATCTCCGCCGAAGGCAACACCGCGGTGACGTTGCTCGGCGGGCGGGGCAACGACAAATTATATGGCAATAACGGCGCGAACGGGCTTTACGGCGAGGACGGCAACGACGAACTTTACGGCGGCGGCGGCAATGACGTGCTGATCGGCGGCGCCGGCAATGATTTCCTCGACGGCGGCGCGGGGGGCGACGTCCTGGTCGGCGGCGCGGGGGCGGACCGTTTCTTCATCGGCACCCATGGCAACGATATCGACTATATCAGGGACTTCGAACGCGGGATCGACCGGATCCAGCTCAGCGCCAGCTATATCGACTTCGCGTCGCTGCAGTCGCATTTTTCGCAACAGGGCGCCAACACGGTGATCGAATATAGCAGCGGGCGGTTCCTGGTGCTGGAAAATGTCGTCGCGACGACGCTGACCGGCGCTGATTTCGGATTTTAGCCGCGCCCACATTGCCGTTGTGCGAACTGGTGCCGCTGAATATCGGATGTTTAGGCGGCGAGGAGGCCGGGACGCAGAACGGGGAAGATCGTGTTGAAGAAGGTGGCGCATAAGGAAATCGTCGGTACTGCCGGGGACGACAAGATCACCGGGACCGACGGGGATGACATCATCCGGGCCGGTGCGGGGAACGACCTGGTGGTCGGCGGTGCCGGCTATGACGAGATAGATGGCGGGGACGGCGACGACATTCTCTATGGCGCATCGCTGAACGGTGGCAGGGGGACTGATACGCTGGTTGGCGGGTTCGGAAACGACTCGCTCGATATCCGTTTCGATCCGTCCGAAGCGCCGTCGGCCGATCTGCTCTATGGCGGTAAGGGCGATGACCTATATGGTATCGACCATCCGGGCGATATCGTGTTCGAAGATGCCGACCCGCCAGGCCTCTCTCTTTATGGCCGGGATACGGCCTTTGTCCGCATTCAGAATGGCGGCTGGTACGCCAATGAAAATATCGAGACGATTATCGTCGAGTCGGACACGCTGACCTTTCTGGTCGGCAATTCCCGCGACAACCGGATCGAAGGCGGGCTGGGTGACGAGTTGTTGCTGGGCGGCGCCGGGAACGACTCGATTGCGGGCGGCGGCGAAGGCGAGCCGTTCGGTGGCAACGACAGCATTTTCGGCGAAGACGGCAACGATTGGCTGTTCGGGCTGTACGGGAATGATTATCTGGTCGGCGGCAATGGTCACGATCTGCTTTATGGTGGCGACGGTTCGGATGCCCTCTATGGCGAGGACGGCGACGACGAACTGCAAGGGGGTGAGGATTTCGCCACCGACATCCTCGTCGGCGGTGCCGGCAGAGATGTTCTGGACGGCGCGGGCGGACTTGGTGACTATGACCTGATGGACGGTGGTGCCGGCAACGATAGCTATCGTGTCGATACCCCCGCCGATCTGACCTTCGAAGCTGCGGGCGGCGGAAGCGACAGTGTCTATGCCCTCATCGAAGGGGCGGGCTATTACCTCTATGCCAATGTCGAGAATCTGTACGTCTGGGGCAACACGACCTTCGGGGTCGGCAACGAACTGAGCAATCTCATTTCGGCTCGCGACCAGCGCGGTCGACCGGCTAGCGAACTCAACGTCGCCTTGCTGGGCGGTGGCGGCCATGACCTGATCTTGGGCAATGACGTTGCCAACGGCATCTATGGCGAGGATGGCAACGACGAGTTGTACGGTTATGGCGGCAACGACGTCCTCGTTGGTGGCGCCGGCCGCGACTATATCGATGGCGGCGACGGCAACGACGTCATGGTCGGCGGCGCGGCAGGGGACCTGTTTTTCGTGCAAGCGTCGACCCTTCCTTCGATCGACTATATCCTCGATTTCGAAGACGGCCTCGATACGATCAAGGTCGACGGGTATTCGGATTTTGCTGCGCTGCAGCCGCATATCTATCAGCAGGGCGCCGACGCGGTGGTCCAATATGCGGCCGATCGTTTCCTGGTGATCCAGAATTTCAACATGTCGCTGCTGTCGGGCGCCGATTTCGGGTTCTGAGCGGCGGCAGTCGATGTTCGCCGGCATTTGACCGCAAGAAACGGGGCGCCGCGCGCGCGGCGCGAAGCCATGGCGGCGGGATGACGACTGGTATCGCCCCGCCCGCCCGCTCCGCCACCCACCCGATCGAGGCGCGGATCGCCGCGATCGATTGGCCGGCCCTCTCGGTGGCGCTCGATGCCGAGGGCTGGGCGGTGGTGCCAGGGCTGTTCGGCGATGCCGAATGCGATGCGCTGGCGGCGTGTTACGACGCGCCGCAAGGGTTTCGTAGCCATGTCCATATGGCGCGGCACGGGTTCGGGCGCGGGGAATATCGCTATTTCGCCTATCCGCTGCCGGCGCCGGTCGCGGACCTGCGCACGGCACTCTATACGCGGCTGGCGCCGATCGCCAACCGCTGGCACGCGCGGATGGGGATGGATGTGCGCTTTCCCGACGCCCATGCCGCGTTTCTGGCGCGCTGCCACGCGGCGGGGCAGGCGCGGCCGACACCGCTGCTGCTGTCCTATGGGCCGGGCGATTATAACTGCCTGCATCAGGATCTATATGGCGAGCATGTCTTTCCACTGCAGCTCGCGGTGCTGCTGTCGGCACCGGGGGACGATTTTACGGGTGGCGAGTTCCTGCTCACCGAGCAGCGCCCGCGCATGCAGTCGCGCGCCGCGGTCGTGCCGCTGGGCAAGGGCGATGCGGTGGTCTTCGCGGTCAACACTCGGCCGGTGCGGGGCGCCCGCGGCGATTATCGGGTAGCGATGCGCCACGGGGTAAGTGCCCTACGAACCGGTCAGCGCCGCACCCTCGGCCTGATCTTCCACGACGCGGGGTGACGCGAGCGAAGCCCGCTTGCCAAACTGCTGGTCTGGCCGCATAAAATCATTTGGTCAGACTTGCTGGCGGGCCGCGTTGCGGGGGAAAGTCGATCGATCCGGATACGCCCCCTGAGGACGACCTGCCCGGTCCCGCCGACGCGCTGGTGGCGAGCCTTTATGCCGAACTGCGGACGATCGCGCGGCGCGAGCATTATCGCGCCGGCGGCCCCCAGACCTTGCAGACGACGGCGCTGATCAACGAGGCCTATGTCAAATTGCGCCGCGCCGACGGGTGGGAAAGCCAGTCGCATTTCCTGGCCTGCGCGGCGACCGCGATGCGCCACATATTGATCGACGCGGCGCGGGCGCGGCTGGCGTCGAAGCGCGGGGCGGGGGATTACAGCTTTATCCAAAGCCTCGATTCGCTGGCGGCGGCGGTGCCCGAGGACGAGCAGGTGCTGAAGCTGGGCGATGCGCTCGAGGCGCTGAAGCGCCAGGACGCCAATCTGGCGCAGGTCGTCGATTGCCGTTTCTTCGCTGGCATGGACGAGCGCGAGACCGCCGACGTGCTGGGGGTAACCGACCGAACGGTGCGCCGTTGGTGGGTACAGGCGCGGGCGTGGATCCATCAGGAGATGGCCGCGGCCTAAGGTCTGCCGCCATGAGCCCAATGGTCGTCGGTCTTTTGGCAGCGCGGTCCCGGCCTAACCCGCTGCGGCGATGCGTTTGCTCAGCGCCGCGACCGATTGCAGATAGGGGATGCCGCTCGGCCCAGCCGTGCGGAAGATCGCGGCGGCGGCGTCGATTTCCCGGCGCGCCTCGGCGAGGCGGCGCTGCTTCAGGCGCAGGATCGCTCGGGCGCGGCCGAGGACGGCGGTGGGGAGGCCGGGGGGCATGGCGTCGAAAAGCGGCTGGAGCTGATCGATCAGCGCCTGTGCACCCGCCACGTCGCCGGTTTCGGCGCGCGCCTCGGCGAGCGCGGCGCCGATGATGATCGTCGGCAGCGCCTTGGGCGAAAGATTGTCGGCCGCCATCGGATAGGCTTCCTCCAACGCCTTGCGCGCCGCAGCATATTTGCCGAGCGGCATCTGGGCGCGGCTCAATTGCACCAAGTCGACCGCGAGGCCCGCGGATTCACCGAGCGTCGCGCGGCGCTGGGCGACGAGGGCGATCAGCAGCGGTTCGGCCTCGGCGGGCTTGCCGAGCCGGATAAGGCGCAGCGCCTTCAATTGGCGGATGTTGAGGTCCGATCCGCTGTTCTCATCGCCCGAGCGGGCGATCACCGCCTCGGCACGCGCGATGATCGGCGTCATCGCGTCGAGCTGGTTGGTTTCGATCATGTAGACGAGAATATTGTTATAGACCGACAGCAGGTCGCGATGGTTTTCCTTCCACACCGCTTCGGCGTCGGGGAGGGTCGAGACGAGGAGCTCGATCGCCTCCTGGGTCTTGCCCGTACGGCGCAGATATTGGGCCTTCGCCTGTTTGAGTTCGACGATCTGCAGGCGGTAGCGCATCGGATCCGTCGCAAAGACGCGCTCGGCGTCGGCGAGCAGCGCGGGCATTTCTTCGGTATTGTCGATCGCGGCGGCGCCGGCCGCCTTTTTTACCTTCAGGTCGGCGGTCGCGGCGGCACTGTCGCTGCCCACGCCGCGTTCGAGCGCGCGGCTGACGAGGGTGTAGGAGCCTAGGTTGTCTTCGAGGTTTACGTAAAGGTTGAAGAGGGTGGCGACGAGGACCGCCGATTCCTCGCTATGGTCGAGCGAATTGGCGAGCTTCTCGGCGGTCTGGTCGAGCATCTGCTTGACCGTCGCGGTCTCGCCCTCGTCGGTCGCGGCGGTGTCGCGCAGCATCACGGTGAGCAGGCGGTTGATCGCCTCCGACCGTTTGGCCTCGGCGAGCGCGGCGTCGCGTTCGATCGCGGTCGCGCGCGCCTGCCAGGCGATGCCGCCCGCGCCGACGAGCAAGGCGGCGAGCACCGCGGCGGTCGCGGCGACGCCCCAGCGATAGCGACGCAGGAAACGCCCCGCCATATAGCGGGTCGACCCGTCGCGCGCATGGACGGGCAGGAACTGCTGGTGGCGCGCGACGTCTTCGGAGAGCGCGCTGACGCTGAGATAGCGTTCGGTCGGGGTGCGGCGCATCGCCTTCATCACGATCGCGTCGAGATCGCCGCCGATCTTGCCCGCAGGAACCGGGCCGGCGCCGGTCGCGGCGGCGCGGCTGGGCAGCGCCGCATCCTCGTACAGCACGCGGCGGATCATCGCGGGGACCGAGGATTTTTCGGTGCGCCAGGGGCTTTGGCCGCTGACCAGTTCGTAGAGGACGACGCCGAGCGCATACACGTCGGTCGCCACCGTCGCCTCGTCGCCGCCGAGCTGTTCGGGGGCGGCATAGTCGGGGGTGAGCATCGCCTGCGTCGTCGCGGGCAGGGCGGCGCTGTCGTCGAGCAATTTGCCGATGCCGAAATCGACGAGGCGCGGCTTGCCCGCGGGGTCGATCAGGATGTTCGACGGCTTGATGTCGCGGTGGACGACGAGGTTGGCGTGGGCGAAGGCGACCGCGTCGCACGTTTCGCGGAACAGTTTGAGCCGCGTGTCGAGGTCGGCGGCGTGGCTGCGGCACCAGGCGTCGATCGGCTGCCCGTCGACATAGTCCATGACGATATAGGGGCGGCCGTCGGGGGCGACCCCGGCGTCGATCAGCCGCGCGATCCCCGGATGGTCGAGCCGCGCGAGCAGGCGGCGTTCGCGCGCGAAGCTTTCGGCGCGCTCGGCGGCGTCGACGCGGAGCAGCTTGAGCGCGACCTTCTGGTCGAAATCGGCGCCCGCACGGCGCGCCAGATAGACCTCGCCGAGCCCGCCGCGCCCGATCAACCGGTCGATCGTGAAGCCGCCGACATCCTGCCCCGACGCGAGCGAGGTGTAGGCGGCGGGCGGCGCTTCGGTGCCGAGCGGCGGCGGCGTCCCGTCGAGGATGCCCTCGCCGCGCGACGCGGTGAGCAGCCCGCGCACCGCGGTGACGATGTCGGGGGCGAGCGCCGATCGGGTCAGCCGCCGGGTCTGGGTGTCGGGGGGCAGGTCGACCAGTTCATCGAACAGCGCCTGGATGGCCTGCCAATCGTCCCGGTCGAGTCCCGCCATATGATGTCCCCCTCGTCCCCGGTGTAAGGCCAGACGGAAGGAGGTCAATCGCTGGAATCGCGGCGCTATTCGGCCTCGGTGCTGAGCCCCAGCGCGGGGATGCCGATCGAGCGGCGGCCGCCGAAGTCCGAGCGGACGACGACCGCGCCATGTTTTTCCATATAGTCGACGAGGCGCCGGATGCGGCCCGGCGAGCGGGTGCCGTAAGCGCGGCCGAGCGCGTCGTCGTCGGGGCAGGCCAGCCCCTCCATCGCGGCGCGACCGATCTGGACGAAGGGCGCGAGCATGTCGTCGGGCAGGCGCGACGCGGCGTCGAGCAGATCGGCCCAGCGCGGATCGGCGGGGTCGAAAATGCCGCCCTTCGCGAGCGCGAAGCGGCGGCGGAACTGCGCGAGGTCGAGCGGCACGCGCGCGAGCCGCGCCATCCGGCAGCGCACCGAGAAATCCTGGTAGAGAAAAGCCTCGGGATGGAAGGCGCCGTCGGGGTCGGCGAGCATGTCGTGCAGCGCGGCGACGATGCCGGCCTCGATATCCTCGGCGGCGGCGGTCGCGGCGGCCTGTGCCGCCTCGACCTCTTCGGGGCTGAGCGTGGGATCGGGTTCGGCTTCGGCGAGCGCGAGGTCGTCGTCGTGCGCCGCGAACTGCCGCATCAGGTCGTGCGCGGGGACGGGTTTCGGCGGTGGAGGAGGGGGCGGCGGCATCGTCTCCAGCTCGGCGAAGAGCATCGTGCGCATGTCGTGCGGCTCGGCATCGGGCAGCGGCAGCAGGCTGTGGGTGCCGGCGCGGGTCGCGGTCTGGGTCGAACCGATGCGGATCGATACCGGGCGGCGCGAGATCGCGGGGCCGAGCCCGAGGAAATGGCCGCGGTCGAGGTCGCGGATCGCCTCGGCCTGGCGGCGTTCCATGCCGAGCAGGTCGGCGGCGCGCGCCATGTCGATGTCGAGGAAGGTGCGCCCCATCAGGAAATTGCTCGCCTCGGCCGCGACATTCTTGGCGAGCTTGGCGAGGCGCTGGGTCGCGATCGCCCCGGCGAGCCCGCGCTTGCGGCCGCGGCACATCAAATTGGTCATCGCCGACAGGCTGGCGCGCCGGACGGTGTCGGACACGTCGCCCGAGGCGCTGGGGGCGAACATCTGCGCCTCGTCGACGACGACGAGCGCGGGAAACCAATGCTCGCGCGGGGCGTCGAACAGCGCGTTCAGGAACGCGGCGGCGCAGCTCATCTGCGCCTCGATATCGAGGGTGTCGAGCGCGACGACGACCGAGGCGCGATGCTCGCGGATGCGCGCGCCCATCGCCGCGATCTCGCGCTCGCTATAATCGCCGGCGTTGATCACGACATGGTTGTAGCGGTCGGCGAGGGTGACGAAATCGCCCTCGGGATCGATCACCACCTGCTGGACGAGGCCGGCCGATTCCTCGAGGATGCGGCGCAGCAGGTGCGACTTGCCCGACCCCGAATTGCCCTGCACGAGCAGGCGCGTCGCGAGCAGTTCCTGCACGTCGATGCGGACCGCATTCTGCGCGGCGTCGGTTCCGATGGTGATGCTGCTGTCCACGATGGCTTGCCACTAACGGGGCGGGGGCGGGGTGGCAATGGTGGGGGTGGGGGCACACGTTAAAGCCTTTGCGCGTGCAATGGGACCGGATCACATGGCTGATTGCGATCGGGCGGCTTTCCACCCTTTCTGGATGTTCCGCTTGTTGCGAACTGCGAAACAAGCCACGTTAGTCTCCCCGCTATCGGCCTGATTTTCTGCGATTGTCCTCGAGACACAGCATCTGACAGTTGGCCGCAACCGTCTTCCCACCGCTGTGCCAAGGGTCGATATGGTCGGCTTCCATTTCGCCGATTTCAAAATGCTCTTTGCATACCGGGCAAATGCCTTGCTGCCGCTCGTACGCTTCCCGCTTCTGGCTCTCGCTAAAGGTGCGAATGTTAAGGTATTTTTCCTTACCGGTGAGAAGGTAAAGATAGATGCCCTTTTTGCTGCCGATTTCATCGTCCAGCATCAAGGCCGAGACGTTGGTTTCCAATTCGTCCGCATTCCAGTTCGCGCTGCCATATTCGTTGTAAAGGTCGCCCCATTCGACGCCCTTCATTTCCCGGCGGTAGTGCGGGAAGATGGTCTTGACCCAACCTAGAACTTTCTCAAAATACGACCAGAGTTCGGTCGCTTGGGCGTCATTTTGACGCTTAGACATATACCGCTCGATGTCGCCATCGACCGATATCCATTTGATAACCGTCTCCAAAAAATCCTGCCTTATGGGCGAGCCGCTGAGATAGTCGCGCCCCAGCGCGAATGCGGGGCAGTTCGGTCGGCTGAAATACCGCTTGGCGTCCGAAACCCACGATCCATGATAAACGGCGTTGCGTAATTCCTGATCCGTCAGCCGTTCACCAGCGATGTTTATCGTTTTGAACCATTCGAGCTTTTCGCTGTCGCTCCCCTCGCAATGATACACTGTCAGCTTGTACGCGAGAATCTTTTCCCGCTCGTCCTCTTGCAAATTATGGAAGGCCCGGACCTCTGAGAAGCTGCCGAGCATCACGGAGAACTCGCCTTCGACATATTGGCATATGGAGATAGTGCGCTGCTGGCCGTCGATGACCTCGTACTGGCCTTCACCCTGCACGGACCAGTACATCACATTGAGGGGAAAGCCGCGATACACCGTATCAATGACGGCATCTCGCTGTCGATCTTTGTAGATAAATTCACGCTGGTATGCAGGGCGAATGTCCAGCTTGCCACCATATCCAATCACGCCGCCTTCCGCGTTGTCACGATACCCCGCAGCGAGTTCCCCTACCGTGATCTCTTTCAGTTCAATCTTCACTAGGCAGGCTTTCTCAATTTGACGAAAAGACGGGCGTACATTCTTCTACCATTCAGGTACGCTCGATCCACCTTGCCGGTCCAACCGTCGTTCACTAGTTCAGATAGTCTGCCCGTCTTCACATCATAGTCGGAACCGACGATTTCGAATTGCTCCGGATTGTACTTGTCCAAAAACGTGATCGGCACACCCATTGTGCCGCCATAATCCTTCGGAATGTCGTTCACGCGCGACACTTCAATGGCGTTGAAATTATCATATTTCGGATGCGTTTCCGGATCGTAGCTTCGATAGAGGATAAGCCGTTCGTGACGCTTCTCGTTGTCCATGTTGGTGAACCAGCAGGTGTTGTTCGATGAGACGATCCGCCGCCCATCCTTATCGATCCGTGCCTCGCTCCCATGCATGGGATAGTGTTCCGGGACGATAAATCCCGAGAAGTTTCGGTTGCTGTTTATCCCGACCCAGAGCTTGTTTTCGCGCATCAGTTCGAACGTCTCTTTGTACGAAATAGCGTTCCAAGTGCCGATGATCAGAAACTTCTTATTATGGCGGATCAGTTGCGCGAGATGCTCGCGAAATAGCGAGAATGGCGGGTTGGTAACAACGATATCGGCCTGCTCCAATAGGCTGATGCATTCGGGCGATCGGAAATCGCCGTCGCCTTCTAGATATTTTACGCCGATTTCCTTGACATCCGGAACCCGATTCCCGTTTTTGTCGCCGAAATACTCTAACCAGATCGCGCGCTCGGCTTGATTGCGGCTAAATAGGTCCAGGTCGTCATTTTTGTAGCAGGTAGTGATTAGCCGCTTCAGCTTCAGTTTTTCGAAATTATAGGAGAAGTAATGGAAGAAGTTGCTAATGCGCGGATCGTCGCAATTACAAAGAACGATCTTGCCCTCAAAATGCTGCCGATAGTGCTTCAACTCCTTCTCAATGTCCGAAAGCACTGTGTAGAATTCGTCGTTCTTTCCAGATCGCGCTGCTTTTAGAGTCTGGTTCGTCGCGTTTCGGGCCATAATTTTTCGCTGGTTCGCTTCTTTGGTTCGATGTTTCGGCCATTAGGATACCTTCGGGACGCGAGTGGTCAAGGTCGGCGTTGCGCTCTCGGTGAAGGGCTACCGTTTACCGTCTTGCGTGTGGCGACCTATCGCGCAAGGTTTTGGACCAGGCTGCCGCCGATGCTTATTGGTGGGGGAGGCGACTGGCGCGCCGGGGCGCTCTCCGATGACGAGATTTTGGCGCGGTTGTTCCGGCTGAATCAGGAGCGGGCGGCGGGGTAAGGCGGTTTCGGAGAGAGGGATCGCACCCTGTCGTCACCCCGGGCTTGACCCGGGACCTGCCTTGTCTTTTCATGCGGCGATGGAACGCTATCCCTGCGTCTATATCCTTGCGCGGTCCTCGCACGGGACCTTCTACACCGGCGTCACGTCGAACCTCGTCCAGCGCATCCACCAGTATCGGACCGAGACCTTCGAGGGTTACACCAAAGATTATGGCATCAAACGCCTCGTCTGGTTTGAACGGCATGAGGCGATGGATACCGCGATCCTGCGCGAGAAGCGCATCAAGCGGTGGGTGCGGCCGTGGAAATATGATTTGATCAACGCGATGAACCCGACCTAGCGCGACTTGGCCGAGGATTTCGGGTTTGAGCCTTTGCCGCTTGGAAGAAGGAAGGCGGGTCCCGGGTCAAGCCCGGGATGACGATGTCGTGGAGGTCGGCTGACAATCAGCCGGCGCCGACATCTAAGAACCATATAGGTTATTTATCTTGACATCGCCACGCTGATCTGGCACATATGTCTCATCATGCAGAATTGCGAGTCGGGCCGGGGCCTCTTCCGATGGGAGGGGCTTTCCGGCCCCTTTGCTTTGGAGGCGGGCGATATGGACGAGGAAATCATTCCGAACCAGAAGGGGCAGTTGCAGCGCCGGGCGGTGCGGAAAAACGGGTGGACGGCGGCGAAGCGCGCGGCGTTCCTGGCCGAGCTGGCGCAGAGCTGTAACGTCAGCCGCGCGAACAAGGCGGCGGGGGTCGCGACGCGCAGCGCCTATCTGCTCCGCGCGCGCGATCCCGAATTTGCGCGGCAGTGGCAGGCGGCGCTGGAGATCGGGTACGAACGGCTCGAAATGGCGCTGGTCCGCCGTGCGTTACAGGTGGTCGAAGGGATCGATCTTGATGAGGGTGCGGAACCGGTCGAGAAAATGACGGTGGAGCAGGCGATGAACCTGCTCAACCTGCATCGCCGCAGCGTGCAGCAGGGGCATGCGGCGAAACGCCGGCAGCCCGAGCGGCATGTCGCGACGCAGGAGGAGACCGACGCGGCGCTGATCAAGCGGATCGGCATGGTGCTGCGCCAGCGTGCGGCGCGCGGGGCGTTGCCGCCGCCTTCGCCTCCTCCGCCGAAGGGTGGCGCGGCTCCGGAGGGGCCGGAGCCGCTATGTGGTTGACCGATGCCGACCCCGACGCGACCGACGCGGTCACGCGGCAGTGGCGGTCGGACGACCTGATCGCGTGGCTGCGCAGCCTGACACCGAGGGAATTGCGCGATGTGCTGCGCGGGCTGACCGAGGGGCAGAAGGCCGAGCTGGTCCGGCGCTGGTACGGGTTCCAAAATGACGGGCAGCGTACCCCGCCGGGGGACTGGCGGATCTGGCTGATCCAGGCGGGGCGCGGGTTCGGCAAGACGCGGGCGGGCGCCGAATGGGTGAGCGAGGTGGCGCGCGATCGGCCGGGGGCGCGGATCGCGCTGGTCGCGGCGACGATCGCCGACGGGCAGCGGGTGATGATCGAGGGGCCGAGCGGGCTGCTGACCGTGGCGCGGTCGCACGAGACGCCGCGCTGGGTCGCGGGGCGGCGCGAGCTGCTGTTCGACAGCGGCGCGGTGGCGATGCTCTATTCGGCCGAAGCCGGCGAGGAATTGCGCGGGCCCGAACATCATGCGGCGTGGTGCGACGAGCTGGCGAAATGGCGGCGCGGGACGGCGGCGTGGGACAATCTGATGCTGGGCATGCGGCTGGGCGAGCGTCCGCGGGTGCTGGTGACGACGACGCCGCGGACAAATGCGGCGATGCGGCGCGTGCTGGCGGCGCCGGGCATGGTGCCGACCTATGGGCGGACGGGCGAGAACCCGCATCTGCCCGAAAGCTTCGTCGAGGCGATGCTGGCGAGCTATGGCGGGACGCGGCTGGGGCGGCAGGAGCTGGGCGGCGAGATGCTCGAGGATGTCGAGGGGGCGTTGTGGAGCCGCGCGCTGGTCGAGGCGTGCCGGGTCGATGCGGATGCGGTCGGCAAGCCGGTGCGGGTGGTGATCGGGGTCGATCCGCCGGCGACCAGCGAAGGCGACGCGTGCGGGATCGTCGTCGCGGCGCTGCTGCGCGACGGGCGGCTGGCGGTGCTGGAGGATGCGAGCGTCGAAAAGGCGTCGCCTGGCGTGTGGGCGCAGGCGGTCGCCGCGGCGGCGGCGCGCCGGGGCGCCGACCGGGTGGTCGCCGAGAGCAATATGGGCGGCGAGATGGTGACGGGCACGCTGCGCCAGGCCGATTGTTCGCTGCCGGTGGTGCCGGTGCACGCGAGCGTCGGCAAGGCGCGGCGCGCCGAGCCCGTGGCGCTGGCCTATGAGCGCGGGCAGGTGGTCCATGCGGGGGTGTTCGCGGAGCTGGAGGACCAGCTGTGCGGGTTCCAGGTCGGCGGCGGCTATGCGGGGCCGGGGCGGTCGCCCGATCGCGCCGACGCGTGCGTGTGGGCGCTGGCGGAGTTGCTGCGCGGGATGGGAACGGCGGGGCCGGGGGTACGGCGGGTTCAGGCGTCGCCCCGCGAAGGCAGGGGCCTCAATTGGTTTACACGGCGCGGCTGGACAAAGCCGACAGCGGCCCCCGCCTTCGCGGGGGCGACGAGTCAGGAGAACATCATGAACTGGTTTGGCCGCAAGGCCGCGCAGCATCCTGCGCGGCCCGCTTTGTCGCGGGTGTACGGGAGCTGGTCGGCGCCCGCGCCCTTGTCGTTCGAGGCGCAGGTGCGGGAGGGGTATCTGGCGAACCCGATCGTGCGGCGCAGCGTGCAACTGGTTGCCGAGGCGGTCGGCGGGGCGCCGCTGGAGGCGAGCGATCCGGCGCTGGCCGCGCTGGTGGCGGGGACGTCGGGCGGGCAGGGGTTGCTCGAGACGCTGGCGGCGCAGTTGCTGCTGCACGGCAATGGCTATGTGCAGATTTTGGGCGACGGCGCGGGGGCGCCGGCGGAGCTGTTCGCGCTGCGCCCCGAGCGGGTGACGGTCGAGGCCGATGCGCGCGGCTGGCCGGTCGCTTATCGCTACAAGGCCGGGGGTAGCGCGGCGGTGCTGGCGGCCGAGGATGGCGCGGGGCGGACCGCGGTCGTCCATCTGAAGGCGCCGCATCCGCTCGACGATCATTATGGTGCGGGATGCCTCGGCGCGGCGGCGGCGGCCATCGCTGCGCATAATGCCGCGACGGGGTGGAACCGCGCGCTGCTGGAGAATGCGGCGCGGCCGTCGGGGGCGCTGGTCCATGATCCGGGCGACAAGGGGGTGCCGCTGTCGGCCGAACAGGTCGAAAGATTGCGTGAGGAGCTGGCCGAGGGGTTTGCCGGCGGGGCGAATGCGGGGCGGCCGTTGCTGTTGGAGGGCGGATTGCGCTGGCAGGCGCTGTCGCTGTCGCCGGCGGATATGGATTTCCTCGAGCTGAAACATAGCGCGGCGCGCGAGATCGCGATGGCGTTCGGGGTGCCGCCGATGCTGCTCGGGCTGCCGGGCGATGCGACCTATGCCAATTACAAGGAAGCGAACCGGGCTTTGTGGCGGCTGACGGTGCTGCCGCTGGCGGGGAAGATTTTGGGCGGGATCGCGCAGGGGCTGCGCGGGTGGTTTCCCGATGCGGCGCTGCGGGTCGACCTGAACAAGGTGCCGGCGCTGACCGAGGAACGGATGATGCTGTGGCACGAGGTGTCGGCGGCGGACTGGCTGACGGCGGACGAGAAGAAGGCGTTGCTGGGAGTTTGAAGCGTCGCCCCCGCGAAGGCGGGGGCCGCTGGCGACCTGGCGCTACGCCGATAGCGGCCCCCGCCTTCGCGGGGGCGACGGGAGTGATCGACATGGATGAAGAGGAAGCGTTGGCGCGGCTGGTCGCGCTGGCGGGGACGGGTGCGTCTTCGGATGCCGCGGTGCTGCGCGCGCTGATCGAGGAGGCGAGCGAGCTAGGGCGCGGCGGGCGCTGGCGCGGCTCGGGCTCTCGGACGCGGCGGCACGCGATGACATCGTTGACCTTAGGCAGCTGCTGGGGGCGTGGCGCGACGCGAAGACGAGCGCGTGGAAGGCGGCGGTCGACTGGGCGGTGCGGGCGCGCTGGCGCTGCTGGTCGTCGGGCTGGCGGTGAAGCTGGGGTTGCCGGGGTTGCTGCGGTGAGGGGGTTGCTGACATGCCCTCCCTAACCCCTCCCGCGAGCGGGAGGGGGACATAAGGTTCGCCGGTTATGCGTCGGTGTTCGACCGGGTCGATCGCGGCGGCGATGTCGTGCGCAGCGGCGCTTTTGCGCGCAGCCTGGCGGCGGGCGGGGCGGTGCCGCTGTTGTGGCAGCACCGGCCCGGGGCGGTGATCGGGACGATCGAGGGCTTGGTCGAGGATGCGCGCGGGCTGCGGGTGGTGGCGCGGGTGACGCATCCGACCGCGGCGGCGCTGGTCGCGCGCGGGGCGCTGACGGGATTGTCATTCGGGTACCGGGTGCGGGCGATGCGGGGAGCGAACCCGCGCGAACTGTTGGCGCTCGACCTGGCGGAGGTGAGTTTGGTGGCGGCGCCGATGCAGGCGCTGGCGCGGGTGATTGCGGTGGATCGCGCCCCCAGATCATGCGAAGACGCACCCGGAAAACTTGCTGGGGGAGTGACTTAGATGCGTTCGTTGTTTGTGATTTCGGCGGCGATTCTGGCGGCGTCGATCGCGCCTGCGGCGCAGGCGGCGCCGATGACCTATGGCTGCGATACGGCCGCTGGGCGATTTTCGGCCATTGAGGTCGAACTGCCGGGTGCCGGGCTGGTCGTCAGCGGCACGATCACGCCGAACGAGTTTCGCAAGGACGCGCAATGGGCGCCCGGTGCTTGGGTGCGTATCGAGACGGGCGACGGTCAAAATAGCGCCGAAGTGCGCTTTATCAGCGTTGCCAAAGCCAAGGAGGGTGCTCTGACGCTGGGTGGCAAGGTGGCTGGTGCCGAGCGCAAGGGCGATCCGCAACTTGCGGCGATCGGCAAGCCCTTTGCTTTCAGCATCCAAGTGCTGGGTCCGTCTGAAGTATTGGTGGCGGCAGGGAGCCAGAAGGCAAAGCTACCGGCGGCGATGGGGGACAAAGTGAAACTGACGGTCGCCTGTTCGACCGGTGATTTCGTCTTTTCGGACCTGGAGTGGAAATCGGCGCCGTAAGTTCGGCGTCTTTCGCGAAGGCTGCGGGCCGTTCCCATCCGGGAGCGGCCCTTTTTTTATGCGGTGAAGGAGTGACGGGCATGGAGTTGGATATCGAAGTGAAGGCTGATGCGCTCGATAGGGCGTTCGATGCGGTGTTGGCGGCGGAGGCGGTCGATGATTTGCGGGCGTCGGTGTCGGCGCTGAAGGCGCAGGTCGATGCGCAGGCTGTCGCGGCGGCGCGGCTGCCGCTCGATGGGGCGAAGGCGGCCGATCCGGCGCGCGACGCCTTTGTCGAGCGATACCTGCGGCGCGGCATCGACGCGGGGGTGGAGATGAAGAGCCTGTCGGGGGCGTCGGGCGGTGAGGGCGGCTATGCGGTGCCGCGCGAGATCGACGGGACGATCGCGGCGACGCTGAAATCGCTGTCGCCGATCCGTAGCATCGCGACCGTCGTGCAGACGGGGACGAGCGGCTATCGCAAGCTGGTCGCGACCGGGGCGACGGGGGCGGGATGGGTCGGCGAGACCGCGGCGCGGCCCGAGACCGGAACGCGCAGCTTTGCCGAGATCGCGCCGCCGTCGGGCGAGCTTTACGCCAATCCGGCGGCGAGCCAGGCGATGCTCGACGATGCGATGTTCGATGTCGAAAGGTGGCTGGCCGACGAGATCGCGCGCGAATTCGCGGTCGCCGAAGGCGCGGCTTTTGTGAGCGGCAACGGGACGAACCGGCCCAAGGGCTTCCTTGATGCGGCGACGACCAACGAGGTCGATGGCGCGCGGGCGTTCGGGACGCTGCAATATCTGGCGTCGGGCGCGGCGGGGGCGTTCGCGGCGTCGAACCCGCAGGACAAGCTCGTCGAGCTGGTCCATGCGCTGCGCGCGCCGTACCGGCAGGGCGCGGCGTGGGTGATGAACAGCGATACGCTGGCGCGGATCCGCAAGTTCAAGACGAGCGACGGCGCGTTTTTGTGGCAGCCGGGGCTGGTCGAAGGGCAGGCGGCGACGCTGCTCGGCTATCCGGTGGTCGAGGCCGAGGATATGCCGGCGGTGGGGGCGAACAGCCTGTCGATCGCCTTCGGCAATTTCCGCGCCGGCTATTTGATCGCCGACCGCGGCGAGACGCGCATCCTGCGCGATCCGTTCAGCAACAAGCCCTTTGTGCATTTTTATGCAACCAAGCGGGTGGGCGGTGCGATCATCAATTCGGAAGCGATCAAGCTGATGAAATTCGCCGCCAGCTGATCTGGCGTGCGATGGGGCGCCCGGCCCCGGTCCTTTCCCTTTCGGTAGGGGCCGGACGCTTATTTTTTGCCGGATGCTTCGCGTCTGGCCTGTTCGGCTCTCGCTTCGGCTATCTGCCGGTCGATATCATCGCCGCCGCCGGTGAATTTGTCGGCGGTGATCCGGCTGCTTGCATGAATCTGGCGGGCGGTGGTGAAATGCGCAATCGTGCTTTCGAGATTGCCCTGTGCCCCGTCGATCATGGCGAGCGCCATATGGGCGATCATCAGCGGCACGTCCTGCGCCGGGTAGAGGCGCGGCGACGCCTGCGCGATCACATGTTCGGCAGCCGCGACTGCAGTCCGGCTTTCGGGGCCTGCGACCGTCTGGCCGGCGGGCGGTAGCTGTATCCAGGCGTCGATCTCGGCGACCAGCGGCGCGTTGGCACGGTAGGTTTCGAGCACGGGCCAGCAGCTTTGGATCGCTTGTAGCACGCCCAGCGCCGTGGTGCCCTCGCAGCCCGAAAGATCGGCGCGCCGATCGGGCGCGATATCGATCCCTTGCGGCCCGTGCGCGACGATGTTGCGGATTTCGGCGTCGACCGGATCGGGCGGTGGCAGCGCATCGACGTCGATCTGCGCCAAGGCGGGCGACGACAGCAGGGCGAGCGGGGCGAGCAGTAGTCGGAGGCGTGATTTCATGATGATGCGTGCCTCCGGTGGTGGCGCGCCTTTGTCAAGCCGGTCGGTGGTCGGCGGGATTCGCGACGCGCATAAGGAGAGTTTTCATGCCGACGATATTTTTTGCCGACCTGGTGCGCGAGACGAGCACCGGGACGGGTAGCGGTGCGCTCATGCTGGGCGGTGCGGTGGCGGGGCATCGGCGGTTTGCCGATGTCGTGCCGGGCGGCGCGAGCTTTCACTACAGCATTGCAGGGGTGCGCCATGCCGACGAATGGGAGGTCGGGACCGGCGGGCTCGATGCCGAGGGGCGGTTGCGGCGCGATGTTGTCGCGGCGTCGTCGAACGGCGGGGCGCCGGTGGTGTTTTCGGCGGGGATCAAGACGGTCGCGCTGACGGTGGGCGCGGGGTGGCTGACGGCGACCGATGGCGCGCTGGCGGCAGCGACCGCCGGGGTTGCCACCAACGGCGCGGCGCTGACGGCGACGGGGGTGACGATCGCGGCGCAGGGCGCCGCGATCGGGGCGGCGCAGGCGGCGATTGCCGCTCATGATAGTGCGCTTGCGGGCAAGCAGCCGATCTCGACCGGGCATGCCGCGGCGACCTTTGTCGAGGCGGCCGACAGCGTCACGGTGCGGCGCGGCAGCGGCTGGGTGAATGTGCCGGCGACCACGCTGGTCCATCAGCGCAGCGGTGGCGGGTTCGTGTGCGCGGGCAATCTGGGGGTCGGCGACGACGCGCCGGGGCAGCGGCTGGTGATCAAGGGCAGTTCGGCGGTCGACGGCAGCGCGCCGGTGGTGGCCGAGATTGCCGATACGCAGGCGGGAGCCGCAGGCTGGACGGCGAACGCGGTCTTCGCGGCGCTCAATTTTCGCAGCGCCGACGGGTCGGTGACGGGCGCCGGGGTGCGCGCGCAGATTGCGGCGACGATGCCGGTCGCGCATGGCGGGCAGACCGACCTGAAGCTGAGCGCGTCGGGGGTCACCCTGCTCGACCGCGCGGTCGTGCTCGAAAGTTCGGGGCGGTTCCGGCCCGGCACCGACAATAGCCAGCAGCTCGGCGGCGCGAGCCAGCGCTGGTCGACGGTCTATGCGGCGACGGGGACGATCAACACGTCCGATGCGCGCGAGAAGCATTGGCAGGGCGCGGCGAGCGCCGCCGAGATACGCGCGGCGCGGCGGATATCGGGCGAGCTGGGTTTTTTCCAGTGGACCGACGCGATCGCGGCGAAGGGCGCCGATGCGGCGCGGCGGCATTTCGGGGTGCGGGCGCAGGCGGTGTGGGACATCATGGCCAACGAGGGGCTGGTCGATCCGGTCGGCGACGAGGGTCGGCCGGGGCGGACCCCCTATGCCTTTCTGTGTTTCGACCGGTGGCAGGATGGCGCGGGCGTCTGGCACGACCGGTTCGGGGTGCGCGGCGACCAGCTGGCGCTGTTCCTGATCGCCGGGCTGGCGAGCGAGATCGCGGCATGATCGGGGCGCGGGCGCTGGGCGCCGGCGCGATCGGCGATGCGGGTTCGCGCGACCTGGCGAGCGAATTTCCGGGGCCGCGGGTCGGCGCGGCGCGCGGCGACGGGCGCGGGCGGACGGCGGGGTCGCAGGCGGGGGAGCGGGTGGTGCGGGTGCGGCGGGGTTGAGTTCACCGATCCTCCCTGTGGCGAAGCCATGGGGAGGTGGCAGCGGCGAAGCCGCTGACGGAGGGGCCGACGCCGGCAGGCGGCGGTGCAAGGCCGCGGCCCCTCCACCACCGCTTCGCGGCGGTCCCCCTCCCCATCGCTTCGCGACAGGGAGGATCATTGGTCGGCCTGGCGCGCCGCTTTTCGGGACGGGAGAAAACAGATGCTGATGATCAAGGACCCGGGGGCGCGGGTCGATTATGCGTTCGATTGGGGCGATGCCTATGTCGACGGGCAGGTGATCGTCGCGGCGAGCTGGGCGGTCGAACCCGCGCTTGCCGGCGGCGTCGCGGTGTCGGGGGCGAGCCATGATTTGCTGCGCTGCGCGGCGACGTTGGACGGCGGCGAGGCGGGCGGCGTCTATCGGGTGACCAACCGGGTGACGCTGAGCGACGGGCAGATCGACCAGCGGTCGCTGACGCTGCGGGTGGAGGAACGCTGATGATATCGCAGATCGAGAAAGGCGCGGCGCCGGTCGGCGTCGCCGAGGCGAAGGCGTGGCTGCGGCTGGGCGCCGGACAGGACGACGCGGTGGTCGCGGGTCTGATCCGCAGCGCCGCCGACCTTTGCGAGGCGTTCACCGGCCAGATGCTGATCGTGCGGACGGTGCGCGAGGAGATGGTGGTGAAGCGTGGCTGGACGCGGCTGTGCAAGCGGCCGGTTGTCGCAGTCGACGCGGTGACCGGGCTGGTCGGCGAGGAGGAGATCGTGCTGGCGGACGAAGCCTGGCGCGCCGAAATCGACCGCGATGGCGGCGCGCGGCTGGCGATCGATGCGCCGGGCGAGGCGACGCGGGTGCGCGTGACCTATCGCGCCGGGCTGGCGGCCGACGCGAACGGGGTGCCCGAGGCGATCCGCCAGGGGCTGATCCGGATGATCCAGCATCTGCACGAGGCGCGCGACGATGGCGCGCGCGAGGTGCCGGCGATCATCGCGGCGCTGTGGCAGCCCTGGCGCCCGATGGGTCTGGGAGCAGGCGCGTGGCGATGAACGCCGAACAGGCGGTGCGCGCGCGGGCGCTGGCGCTGCTGGCGGACGACGCGGCGCTGGCGGGGCTGGTGCACGGGGTGTTCGACGGGGTGCCGGCGCGGGCGAGCGCGCCCTATGTCAGCGTCGGCGCGGCCGAGGGGAGCGATTGGGGGACCAAGGATGTCGCGGGACGCGAGGTGCGGCTGACGCTGGCGCTGGTCGGGGTTGGCGCGGCATCGGGCGATGACGCGGCGGGGCGGATCGAGGCGCTGGTGCCGGGGCTGCGGGGGACGGGCGATGGCTGGAATATTGTCGGCGCGCGGGTGGTGCGGACGCGGTTCGGCTTTGCGAAGGATGGGGGTGGCGGCACGAGATCGTCGTGCGGTGCCGGTGTTTGGTGGGGTGAGGTGATACGTCGCCCCCGCGACGGCGGGGGCCGCTGGAGATGTTAGGCAAGGCCGATTGCGGCCCCCGCCTTCGCGAGGGCGACGGTAGTTTTTGCTGCACTTTTTGCTGCGGCCTTGCCGCGGCGCTTATTCGCCGCCGGGCAGGGTGTTGGTCGAGCTGTAATCCTTGAACTTGTCGGTGAAGTTCGCGTGATAATCCTCGATCTGCATGTCGGCGTCGTCGGTGGCGTTCTTTTCGCTGTCGCCGGCGGCGCGGCCGAAGGCGATCACCGCGGCGCGGAAGGCGTCGCGCTCGGACGAGCAGGTCGATTTCAGCGCCATTTCATATTCGGCGTCGCCCATCTTGGCCTCGAGCGACTTCTTCATGTCGTCGCGCAGGCATTTGGTGAAGGCGGCGCGCGTCGTGTCGACGCTGGCGGTCGACGCCGGCGCCATGGTGGCCAGAAGTATCGTTGCAATCAGCATCCTGCGACTCCCCGTTTACGCATGATTTTATGTTGAGGAGATTAGACGATGGCAATCGAAAATGGGAGCGCCTTTTTGCTCAAGATCGGCGACGGCGGCGTGCCGCCCGCGTACCAGACGGTCGCGGGTTTGCGGACGACGCAAATGTCGGTGAACGGCGAGGCGGTCAACGTCACGACCAAGGACAGCGGTGGCTGGCGCGAGCTGTTGTCGGGCGCCGGGGTGCGCTCGGTTTCGGTGAGCGCGGCGGGGATTTTTACCGGCTCGGATGCCGAGGTGCGGCTGCGCGGCCATGCCTTGTCGGGGGCGATCGACGCCTATGAACTGGCGTTCGAAAGCGGCGAGCGAATGCAGGCGCGGTTCCTGGTGACGCGGCTCGACTATGCCGGCGATTATAACGGTGAGCGGCAATATACGCTGAACCTCGAGAGCAGCGGTCCGGTGGTGAGCCTGTGACCGGGGTGGCGGCGAACAGGCTGCGCGGCGAGGCCGAGCTGCGGGTCGGCGAGGCGGCGTTCGTGCTGCGGCCGAGCTTTGCAGCATTGGTCGCGGCGGAGGACGAGCTGGGGCCGCTGTTCGCCCTGGTCGAGCGCGCGGCCGACGGCCGGCTGGGGCTGGGCGAACTGGCGGCGCTGTTCTGGCATTGCGTCGAGGGGCGGCCCGAAGCGCTGACTCGCGCGGCGGTGGGTGAGGCGGTGGTGGCGCAGGGGCTGGTCGCGGTGACGCCGGCGCTGCGCGTGCTGCTCGGCCAGATATTGCAGGGACGATGAGCGACGCGTTCGGGCCGGGCGCGGTGCGGCTGGCCGGGGTGATGGCGCGCGTCGCGGGGTGGCTGCCCGGACAGTTCTGGGCGGCGACCCCCGCCGATGCGGCGGCGGTGCTAGCGGCGTGGGCCGACGAGGATGGCGCGGCGACACCGGTGGGGCGCGATGTGCTGGGCGCGATGATGGAGGCTTTTCCCGATGGGTGACGAGATCGACGAGATGCTGGTGACGGTGCGTGCCGACACGAGCGTCTTCCAGCGCGACGTCGCGGCGATGCGCGCGACGCTGGAGGGGCCGCTGATCGCGGGCGCCGATGCGGCGGGGCGCGGGATCGAACGCGCGCTGAGCCGCGCGATCCTGACCGGCAAGCTGGGGTTCGAGGATCTGAAGCGGGTGGCGCTGTCGGTGATGGCCGACATCGCGCGCGCGTCGATTTCGAACGCGCTGGGGGCGGGCAGCCGGGCGGCGGCGGGGGCGGCAGCGGATTGCTGGCGCTGGCGACGTCGATCGTGCAGGCGCTGTTCGGGGCGCCGGGGCGCGCGACGGGCGGGCCGGTGAGCGCCGGACGCGCCTACCGCGTCGGCGAGCGCGGGCCCGAGCTGTTCGTGCCGACCGCGAGCGGGCGGATCGAGCCGGCGACGGGCGGGGCGGTGCGCAACATCGCGATCACGGTGAATGTGCGCGGCGAGGGCGGCAGCGAGCCGGCGCGGCTGGCGCAGACCGGACGGCAACTGGCGCGCGCGGTGCGGCGCGCGATGGAGCAGGACTGATGGGCTGGGCGCTGGTCGCGGCCGAGCCGCATCACAGGAAGGGGTGGATCAAGCGCTTCGATCCGCGGTTCTGGACGGTCGATTTTGCGCGGCCGATGATGGCGAGCGTCACGACGATCGGGGCGCGGTCGCTGCGGGCTGAGACGGTCTTTTATCAAAAGCAGGACCTGGCGGGGCTGATCTGGGCGGCGGAGGATCGCTGGGATCATCCGTTGCTCGCCTATGCGACCAGCCGCGATTTTCGGCATTGCCAGCTGAGCTTTCGCTGGCGGTCGGGTGGGGTCAAGCCGCTCGACGCGCTGCACGGCCCGACGCTGACGATCGAGGGGCGCGATGCGGACGGGGAGGCGCGGGCCTGGTATGTAAGGCTGTGGAACTATGCCGTGGGGACGGGCGAGAATGCGCTCGTCACCCTCGATTTCGATGCGCTCGACGGCGGCTATCTGTTGCCCGGCGAGGCCGATCGGGTGTGGGCGGGCGACATCGACCGGATGTTCGTGTCGCTGGTGCCGCCCGGCTATGACGGAAGCGAGGGCGTGCTGATGGCGCCGGTCGCGGGCTGGGCCGAGATGAGCGACATCGCCTGTTCGGGGTCGGGATCGGTGCTGGCGATCGGCGATGCGATGCTGCCCGAACATGGGCTGGGGATGACGAACGGCTATGACGATATCTATCACCTGACCCCGGCGCGGGTGGTGCGGCAGATTGTCGCGCTCGGTTATCGCGGCGATGTCGTCCATTATGTCGGGATGAGCCATTATATGCGGCTCGAGGCGTCGGGCGGGGGCTTTTACGCGAGCCTGGCCGGCGGGACGATCAACGCGCCGTGCGCGCTGTAGCATGCGGGCTTTGCCGGCGTATGCGCAGAGGCGGGGCTGGGGGTGATCTGGTCGCTGTCCTATGAATATTTCGACGAATATTGCTGGAACGACTGGAAGCAGCGTGACGCCGAGGGCGCGCCGGCGCTGACCGGATGGGTGCCGCCGTCGACTTTGCTGTCGCCCGCCAATGCGGTGGCGATGGGCTATCTGCAGCTGGTCGCGCGGGCTTTCGTGGCGATCGCGGTGGCGGCGGAGCTGCCGGTGAAGTTCCAGGTCGGCGAGCCCTGGTGGTGGGTCAATCCGGCCGGCAAGATTTGCGGTTACGATGCCGCGACGACGGCGGCGCTCGGCGGGACGAGTGTCGCAATCCCCGACCTGCGCGCGGCGCTCGACGGCGGACAGCGAGCGATGCTCGATGCATTGGGGGCGTTGCTCGCGGCATCGACTGCGGCGCTGGTCGCGGCGGCGCGTGACGAGGCGGGGGGCGCTGGGCTGGCGAGCCATTTGCTGGTGTTCCTGCCGACGGTGCTTGATCCCGCGGCGCCCGAGGTGCGGCGGGCGAATGTGCCGGTCGGATGGGCGGCGCCGGCGTTCGATGTGCTCCAGTTGGAGGACTATGACTGGGTGACCGGCGGGCGTGGGGCCGAGACCGGACCGGCACGCGCGGCGATGGTCGATCGACTGGGCTATCCGATTGACGAACAGCATTATTTTTCGGGGTTCGTGCTGCGGGCGGAGGATCGCGACCAATGGGCGGCGATCGCCGAGGCGGCCGGGGCGAGCGTGCGCGCGGGGGTGGCCCGCACGTTCGTCTGGGCGCTGCCGCAGGTCGCGCGCGACGGGTTCGTCTGGTTCGACGGGGAGGATGACGTGCAGGCATTTGATGCGGTGGATTTCCCGCTGGCGATCGGGCGCGAGGCGCTCAGCGTGACCGAATTTTCGACCCAGATCGTGAGTTCGCCGTCGGGGCACGAGCAGCGCGCGAGCGAATGGGCCGAGGCGCGGATGCGCTACGATGCGGGGCCGGGGGTGCGGTCGGAGGGTGACGTGCGGGCGCTGGCCGCCTTCTTCCGCGCGCGGCGCGGTACGGCGCGGGCGTTCCGGTTTCGCGATCCGTTCGACCATGGGTCGGCGGCGGATGGCGGGTTGCCGACGGCGTCCGACCAGTGGCTGGGGATCGGTGATGGGAGCCGACGGCAGTTTGCGTTGGTGAAGCGTTATGGCGCGGGCGAGGCGGTGCAGGAGCGGGCGATCCGCCTGCCGGTCGCGGGCAGCGTCAGGGTGTCGGTCGACGGGGTCGAGACGGCGGCGTTTGTCATCACCGGCGATGGCGAGGTGCTGCTCGATGTCGCGCCTGCCGTCGGGATCGCGGTGCGCGCGGGGTTTCGCTTCGATGTGCCGGTGCGTTTCGCCGAGGATCGGCTGGAGGTGAGCCGCGCGACCTTTCTGGCGGGCGAGATGGCGAATGTGCCGCTGGTCGAGGTGCGGGCGCCGCAAGGGATTTCGGCGTGACGCTGACCGCCGCGCCCGACTGGCTGCGCGAGGAGCTGGTGACGCTCGCCTGGTGCTGGCGGCTGGCGCGGCGCGACGGGGTGGTCGTTGGGCTGACCTCGCACGACCGCGACCTGATGCTGGGCGGCACATTGTATCGCGCGGCGCCGGGGATGAAGCCGTCGGCGCTCGAGACGAGCGACAACCTCGATGTCGAGACGATGGACCTGGAGGGCGCGGTGTCGAGCGCGGCGATCGCCGCCGCCGACCTCGACGCGGGGCGCTGGGACGGCGCGCAGCTGGCGCTGATGGTGGCCGACTGGAGCACGCCCGACGCGGCGCCGGTGGTCGTGGCGCGCGGCGAACTGGGCGCGGTCGAGCGACGGGGATCGGCCTTCGCCGTGGAATTGCAGGGCGTGATGCGGTCGCTCGACGGGCCGGCCTGCCCGGCGACGTCGCCGTCGTGCCGCGCGGCGTTGGGCGACCGGGCGTGCCGGGTCGACCTGGCGCCCCTGACGCATATGCGACGGGTGGTCGCGGTCGACGGGCGCGCGGTGACGCTCGACGCGCCGGTCGCGGCGGGGACGATGGCGTTCGGCGAATTGCTGTGGATCGAGGGCGCGGCGTGCGGGCTGGCATCTCCGGTGATCGCCGACGACGGGGCGGTGCTGGTGCTGGCCGAGGTTCCGGGGGTTCTGCCCGCATTGCCGGCGCGGGTGCGGCTGACCGAGGGGTGCGACCGGCAATTGGCGACGTGCGGCGCACGCTTTGCCAATGCGGTGAATTTTCGTGGCGAGGCGCATCTGCCGGGCAATGACCTGCTGACGCGCTATCCGGGTGGATGAGCTTGGTTGCCGTGCCTTTGCGGCGGCGCGGGCGATGGTCGGGGTGCGGTTCCGGTTGCAGGGAAGCGATCCGGCGACGGGGCTAGACTGCGTGGGGCTGGTGTGGGCGGCCTATGCCGTGGCGGGGAAACGGCTGGTGCGGCCGGGCGATTATCCGCTGCGCGGGTGGGCGCAGGGGCGGGTCGAGGCGGGGCTCGCTGATGCCGGGTTCGGGCCGGTGGCGGATAGGCGCGTCGGCGATGTCGCGTTGTTCGCGTTGGCGGCGGGCAGTTTCATCTGGGGCTGATCGGACCCGCGAGCCTGGTGCATGGGCATGCCGGGCTGCGGCGGGTGGTCGAGACGCCTTTGGGTGATGAGCTTTGGGAGGCGGAGCGGTGGCGGTTTCGGAGTAGGGCGGACATAAGATCCTCCCTGTGGCGAAGCCATGGGGAGGGGACCGCGCCCGTAGGGCGTGGTGGAGGGGCCGAAAGCTTGCACCGCCGCCTGACGGCGTCGGCCCCTCCGTCAGCGCTTCGCGCTGCCACCCCCCATGGCTTCGCCACAGGGAGGAATCATATGCCCGCTACCGCGCGAAATCGGTCATCGCGCGGCGGCCCGCACCCCTCATTTTTCGAGGAGCATAGTCATGGCAACCTTGGTGCTGTCGGTCGTCGGTCAGGTGATCGGCGGGCGATCGGGTCGGCGATCGGCGCCTTTATCGGGCAGCAGATCGACGCCGAAATCTTCAAGCCCAAGGGGCGCGAAGGGCCGCGGCTGGCCGATCTGAAGGTGCAGGCGTCGACCTATGGCCAGCCCATCCCGCAATTGTTCGGGACGATGCGCGTCGCCGGCAGCGTGATCTGGGCGACCGACCTGATCGAGCGGCGTGAGAAGCATGGCGGGGGCAAGGGGCGGCCGTCGACGACCGAGTATAGCTATGCGGTGTCGCTGGCGGTGGCGCTGTCGTCGCGGCCGGTGCGTGCGATCCGGCGCATCTGGGCCGACGGCGACCTGCTGCGCGGGACGAGCGGGACGTTCCGCGAGCGCTGCGCCTTTCGCTGGTACGACGGGAGCGAGGACCAGCCGGTCGATCCGCTGATCGCCTCGGCGGTCGGCATCGGGTCGGCGAGCGCGTTTCGCGGGCTGAGCTATGCGGTGTTCGAGGAACTGGAGCTGGCGAGTTTCGGCAACCGCATTCCGGCGCTGAATTTCGAGGTCGAGGCCGATGCGGGGCCGATCGATGCGGGGCTGGTCGGCGATGCGCTGCTCGGCGAGGCGGGGCGCTGCGCCGGACGCACCGCTTTTTCGGGCTATGCGGCGTCGGGCGACCGGGTGCGCGAGGCGCTGGCGCCGCTGTTCGAGGCCGACGGAGTGCGGCTGGTCGGGGCGACGGACGGTTGGACGCTGGCGCCGACGGGACTGGCCGGCGATCCGGTGGCGCTGGGCGATTTCAGCGAGGCGCGGCGGATATCATCGGCGCGCGACGGGGCAGAAGTGCGCCGGGCGCCGCTGTCGGCGCTGCCCGGGGCGATCCGGTTGCGGCATTACGAACCCGAGCGCGACTATCAACTCGGCCAGCAGAGCGCGCTGGTCGCCGGCGGCGGGCGGCGCGAGGACCGGATCGACCTGCCGGCGGTGCTGCCGGCGGGCGGTGCCCGGGCCCTGGCGCGGCAAATCGCCGCGGCGGCAACCGATGGCCGCGAGACACGGGTGTGGCGCGGCGACCTGGCGGCGCTGGCGTTGCCGGTCGGCGGAGTGGTAACGTTGAACGATTTGGGGGGCGATTCCGGGGGCGATGCGAGCGCGTGGCGCGTGGCGTCGCGGACGGTGAAGGATGACGAGGTCAGGATCGAGCTGCTGCGTCACCAGCCGGTGACGATCGCGGCCGGGGAGGCCGATCCGGGGGTGTCGGTGCCCGCGCCCGACTGGCCCGACAGCGAAGGCGTGGTGCGGCTGTTCGACCTGCCCAACCTCGGCGGCGGCAGCGCGACCGCGCCGCGGATCCTGGTCGCGGCGGCAGGAGGCAATGACGGGTGGCGCGGGGCCGAGACCTGGCTGGTTCCGGCGCCGGGCGCCGAGCCGATCCCGGTCGGGACGATCCGCCCCGCCGCAGCGCTGGGAGCGCTGGCGGCGGCGCTGGACCCCGGCGACGCGACGCTGTTCGACATGGAACACAAAATATTGGTTTCGCTGACGAATCCGTCGATGGTTCTGATGTCGGTCGACGATGCGGCGCTGCTGGGCGGCGCCAATCGCGCCATGATCGGCGACGAGTTGATCCAGTTCGGCGTCGCCGAAGCGCTGGGCGAAACGAGCTGGCGGCTGTCGCGCCTGCTCCGCGGGCGCTCCGGGACGGAGAGGGCTGTGGTGCATGCCGCCGATACGCCCTTTGTCCTGCTCGACGATGCGGCGCCGGTCGTGCTTCCCGATACGCTGGCGCGTTGGGCAGACGGCGGCATGGCGTCACTGCAATGGACGGTGCGCGGCGGCGCCGAACTGACCGAGGTGGCGGTGCCCGATACCGCGGCGGCGTTGCGCCCGCTGGCGCCGGTGCATGGCGCCGTCGCCGGCGATGGCGCGGGCGGGATGCTGGTCGCATGGGTGCGGCGGAGCCGGACCGATACCGGCTGGCGCGACGGGATCGACCTGCCGCTCGGCGAAGGACGCGAGGTCTGGCGGGTGATGGCAGAGCCTCCGGTGGCGGGCAGCGGTCCGTGGGAATGCCCCGCCGCATCGCTGCACCTCGGCGCGGCGGAGATCGCGGCGCTGCCGCCGGGCACGAGCCTCGCGGTCCGCCAGGTCGGCGATTTCGCGCTGTCGCCGCCGCTCATTCTTCCCCTCGATTGAAAGGATTAGGTGATGACCGACCTGCCGAGCACGGCGCGTTTCGCGCTGCCCCTGTTGGCGATGGCGCAGGCGCAGAAGGAGGTTACGCACAATGAGGCGCTGACCCTGCTCGATGCGCTGGTGCAGCCGGTGGTCGAGGACGGGCCGCAGACCGTCCCGCCCTCCGCACCGGTCGCCGGGCAGGGCTGGATCGTCGGTGCGGGGGCCAGCGGCGCGTGGGCCGGCAGGGATGGCGGGCTGGCCTTGTGGACCAGCGGTGGATGGCGCTTCGTCGCACCGCGGCCGGGCATGCGGACACACCGGCTAAGCGACGGAGGCTGGCTGCGATTCGATGGCGTGGCATGGGTCGAGCCCGGCCCGATCGCGAGTCCGGCGGGGGGCGCGACGGTCGACTCCGAAGCGCGTGCGGCGATCGCCGCGTTGATTCTAGTGCTTGTCGGCCATGGTCTTCTGATTTAAGGCTGAATTTACCTATTATCGCCCGGCAAGTGCGGCTTTTTGGCAACAGATTGGCAATTTGTTCGCTTGCGTGGAACCAAAGGCGGGGGTAGGACGTCTGCGAGACGTAAATCTCAATTGAAAGGGGAATCTACTATGAGGAAGCTTGCCGCCGCCGTGGCGTTGGCCTCCACCGCCCTTGCGACGCCTGCTCTGGCGCGCGACGACTCCTGGTACGTGGGAGTTGGGGGTGGTGTCATGATCGTCGAAGATCTCGATCTCGACATCGGCACCTTCAACAATGCAGGTACGCTCGACCACAAGAAGGGTTACGACTTCGAAGGCGTCGTCGGCTATGATTTCGGCGGTTTCCGCGCTGAAGTCGAAGTCGGCTACCGCGAAGCCGACATCAAGGCCGGCCGTTTCAACACTCCGGGCATCCCGGGTTCGGCCAATGGCACGGGTAACCTGGTTACCGGCAGCTATGCCATGAACGGCGATTCGAACGCGCTGAGCTTCATGGTCAACGGCATGCTCGACTTCGGCGACGATGACGGCCTTCAGGGCTTCGTCGGCGGCGGCGCCGGTGTGGCTCGCGTCGATGTCGCTCCGGTCTTCGCCGGTCCGTTCCTCGACGATTCGGACACCGGCTTCGCATGGCAGGCCATCGCGGGCGTTCGCGCTCCGCTGACCCGCAACATCGATGTCGGCCTGAAGTATCGCTTCTTCAACGCCAGCAACCTCGACCTGGTCGATCAGCGTGGCCGCGACGTTTCGACGCGCTTCCGTTCGCACTCGATCCTCGGCACGCTGACGTTCAACTTCGGTGGTGCGGAACCGGTGGCACCGACGGCACCTCCGCCGCCCCCGCCGCCTCCGCCGCCCCCGCCTCCGCCTCCGCCGCCCCCGCCGCCGCCGCCGGTTTGCGAGCCTGGCCCGTACATCGTCTACTTCGACTGGGATCAGTCGAACATCACGCCCGAAGCGGCGTCGACGCTGGACAACGCCATCAGCGCTTACAACCGTGGCTGCTCGGGTACGCAGGTTTGGCTCGCCGGTCACGCTGACCGTTCGGGTTCGGCCAAGTACAACGTCGGTCTGTCGGAACGCCGCAACACCGCGGTTCGCAGCTATCTCACCGCTCGCGGTATCTCGGATGGCTCGATCAGCGCAGAAGCGTTCGGCGAAAGCCGCCCGGCCGTTGCGACCGCCGACGGCGTCCGCAACGACCAGAACCGCCGCGTGGAAATCAAGTACGGCCCGGGTTCGGGCAACTAAGATTTCCCGCCCGGTTGGGTTGGAACCAAAAGAGGGGCGGTACCGAAAGGTGCCGCCCTTTCTTTATGCGCGCGGCGGGTCGGGCGTTGTCCGGTCCGGCGCGCTTTTTGTTTGCGCCGTCCCTATAATGTTATACCATAACAAAAGATCGGTGACCGCTTGCGAGCGGCGCAAGGGGGCCGATCGATAGCGGGACCCGGCTGCGACGGCCGACAATGTCGCGCCGATGTCGCGCTTCGACAGGGAGAGAGACGATGCGCCGACGTCGCAGCATTTTCCGGAGCGATCCCAACGCCAGTCCGGTGATCAACACCACCCCGCTGATCGACGTGATGCTGGTGATGCTGGTGATGTTCATCATCACCATCCCGTCGCCGACGCACATGGTCGACATCACGTTGCCGGGCGAAATCGACGGGCCGACCGACGTGCGGGACGAGAACCGCATTACCGTCGATACGGCGGACACGATCCGCTGGAACGGCGAGGCGGTCGACCTCGCGCAACTGGGCAAGCTGGTGAAGCTCGCGTCAGATCGTACCGAGCCCGCGACGCTGATGTTTGAACCCGAGGCGCGGGCGCGCTATTTGCGGGTCGACCAGGCGATCGGCGCGATCCGCCGCAACGGCGGCAGCAAGCTCGCCTTTCCGGGGATCCACCAATATGGCGGGTTGATCTGACGCGCCGCGGCGCCTGCTGCCGGTCAGGCGGCGGGCGCCGTCCCGGGCCGCAGATAGGCCAGCATATAATTCACATAATCGACCTTGCCGAGCGGCACGCCCATGTGGCGGAGCACGGCGTAGGCGGCGACGAGGTGGAAATAATATTGCGGCTGCGCCCAGTCGCGGACGTAAGTCGACGCGGTCATGTCGAACGCCATGCCGTTGGGCAGGTCGAAGCCCACGGGGCGGCCGGGATCGCTGTCGATGGTCGCGGAGTCGACGCTGTCGAGCCAGGCCAGCGTCGCGCCGAGCTGCGCCTGGAGGCCGGCGAAGTCGGCGGCGTCCTCGGCGAATTGCGGGGCACCGGCGGCGCCGAGGCGGGTGAGCGCCTGGATCGCCTGCTGGCACGAGAAGCGCACCTGCGACGCGAGCGGGAACATGTCGGGGGCGAGCCGCGCGGCGATGAACTGCAGCTCGCCGACGCCGTTTTCGGCACCCCAGCCGAGCGCCTTGTCGAGCTGCGCCGACAGCGCGCGGAGGCCGTTGCGATAGGCGGGTACCGTGAAGTCGTAGAGCATCGTCTTGTCCTTCGAAGGGGTGACAGGCGTCAGGCGGCGTGTTTGTCCTGGAACTGGAGCCGCGCGAGGCGGGCGTAGAGGCCGTCGGCGGCGACGAGCGCGTCATGCTTGCCCTCCTCGACGATGCGGCCGTCGTCCATCACGATGATGCGGTCGGCGGCGCGCACGGTGGCGAGGCGGTGCGCGATGACGATCGTCGTGCGGTCGTGCATCAGCGCCTCGAGCGCGTCCTGCACCAGCTTTTCGGATTCGGCGTCGAGCGCCGAGGTTGCTTCGTCGAGCAGCAGCAAAGGGGCGCGGCGGAGCAGCGCGCGGGCGATGGCGACGCGCTGGCGCTGGCCGCCCGAGAGACGGGCGCCGCCCTCACCCATGAAGGTGTCGAGCCCCTGCGGCAGTTTGGCGAGGAACTCCTCGGCATTGGCGGCGCGCGCCGCATCCCACAATTGCTCGTCGGTGGCGTCCCAGTTGCCGTAGCGCAGGTTATCGCGCGCCGAGGCGGCGAATATCACCGTTTCCTGCGGCACCATCGCGATGCGCGCGCGGATGTCGGCGGGGTCGGCGTCGGTGAGCGGAATGCCGTCGAGCAGGATGCTGCCGCCCTGCGGATCGTAGAAACGCTCGGCGAGCTGGAAGAGGGTCGACTTGCCGGCGCCCGAAGGGCCGACGATCGCGACGGTCTCGCGCGGGGCGATCGCGAGGCTGAAGTCGTGGAGAGCGGGCGCGTCGGGGCGGGTCGGGTAGCGGAACTCGACATGGCGGAACTCTAGCGTGCCGAGCGGCGGGTCGGGGAAGCGGCGCGCGTTGGCGGGCGGCGCGATGCTGGGTTCGGCGTTGAGCAGCTCGGACAGGCGTTCGGCAGCGCCGGCGGCGCGCAGCAGGTCGCCATAGACTTCGGTGAGGGCGCCGAAGGCGCCCGCGACGAGGCCGCCGGTGAGCACGAAGGCGGCGATCGTGCCGCCGGTGATCGTCCCCGCGGCGACACCCGCGGCGCCGTACCAGAGCAGGGTGGTGATCGCGCCGAAGAGCAGACCGATGACGATCGCGGTCATGATCGCGCGCAGGCGAATGCGGCGCTTCGCGGTGGCGAAATTATTCTCGACCGCCAGGGTGAAGCGGTCGGCCTCGCGGCTTTCCTGTCCGAACGCCTGGACGATCTTCATCGCACCCAATTGTTCGGCGGTGGTTGCGCCGATGTCAGCGACGCGGTCCTGGCTCGAACGCGAAACATTCTGCAGGCGGCGGCCGAGCAGCACGATCGGCATGATGATCACCGGGATGCCGAGCAGGATGCCGCCGGTGAGTTTCGGCGAGAGCGAGAAGAGATAGATGATGCCGCCGATGCCCATCACGGTGTTGCGCAGCGCGACCGAGACGGTGGTGCCGACAACCTGTTCGATGACGGTGGTGTCCGACGTCATCCGCGAGGCGATTTCCGACGGGCGGTTTTCTTCGAAAAAGCCGGGGGCTAGGCGGAGCAGATTCTTCTGCACCGCCTGGCGGATGTCGGCGACGGTGCGCTCGCCGAGCCAGCTGACGAAATAGAAGCGCAGCGCGGTCGCGACCGCGAGCAGCAGCACGATAACGTAGAACAGGCGGAAATGCGGCGCAACGTCGCCGCCGCCGGCGACGAAGCCGCTGTCGATCATTTCCTTGAACTGCCAGGGGATGGCAAGCGTCGCGAGCGCCGCGACGCCGAGCGCGACCGCAGCGATCAGCAATTGCAGCGGGTAGCGGCTGGCGTGCTGCCAGATCATCCGCAAGCTGCCGAGTTTGCGCGGACGCTTGTCTGGCACGCCGGACGATTCGAGAGCGGGGGAGGGAGAGGCCGGTTCGTCTGATCTTGTCGCCATGGCCCGGCCCTAGCAGCGGCGATGCCGCCGCTCAACGCCGCAGAATGGTGCGGGGCTTCATGGGTTGTGAAGTGGGGGTGGAGGATGCTTCCTACCGGCGATCGCGGAGAGGGGGCGGAATCGGGGTGCCGGGATATCGGTCCGCCAACCCTCACCCTTCCCACCGGCTTTGCCGGCGGGCCCCTTCCCTCTCCCGGCGGGAGAGGGAGGGAGGCGCGAAGCGCCGGAAGGGTGAGGGTCAACAGCCGCTTATCAATCTACTGTTTGCTTTAACGGTTATCCAGCTGCGCCCTGACCGCGCGCAGCCCCGCTGGCGTGATGCGGTACGGCGCGCCGCCTAGCGAGCCGATGAAGCCGCGATGGCGCAGCCGCCTGAACAGCGCCAAACCCGCGCTGGCCAGCACATGGCCGTCGCGGGTGAAGCAGATCGCCTCGACCAGACGGCCGTTTTCATCGCGCCGATGGCGAATCATGCCGCCCTGCGCCAGCACGTGGAGCACGCGCTGTTCCGATTTCGAGATATTCATGAGATAGTGTCCGAGATTGGCAACAACAAAAGCGCGCCGACGCCAGGGTCGGCACGTGCCATTCATCCTGTTTCGCCAGGATGTTAGCGGTTGCCCGCAATCTCGGTCATAATCACTCCGGCAACGCCCGGACGGCGTCGCGGCGCAGGATATGGGCAAATATCCTGCGCCGCAATGTTTATGATGCATTGCACAATGGAACGGAACGCCTAGACTGCGAAGCAACACAGGCGCCGACAGAGCGCCGCGCAACGCAAGGAAACGTCGCATATGCTGTATCACGCCTTTGACATGCAGAAGAGCTGGCTCGCGGGGGCGAGCGCGCTCGCGACCGCGGGGGCGCAGGTGATGCAGCACCCGGCGAACCCGCTCGGCTATTTCGGTGGCAGCCCGCAGTTCGCATCGGCGCTGGAGGTGTTCGCGCACGCCGCGGCACCGCGCGGCAAGCCGGGGTTCGAACTGTATGAGACGGTCGTCGACGGCGAAACGGTGCGGGTGAGCGAGAAGGTCGAGGCGCGCAAGCCGTTCGGCCAGCTCAAGCATTTCACCCACAAGGGGTCGGAGGACGCCCCCAAGCTGTTGATCGTCGCGCCGATGTCGGGCCATTATGCGACGCTGTTGCGCGGCACGGTCGAGCGCATGCTGCCCGGCCATGATGTGTGGATCACCGACTGGCGTGACGCGCGCAATGCACCGCTGTCGGCGGGCAAGTTCGATCTCGACGATTATATCGACTATCTGATTTCGTGGCTCGAGCATATCGGTCCCGGCGCGCATGTGCTGGCGGTGTGCCAGCCGTCGGTGCCGAGCCTCGCCGCCGCGGCGATCATGGCGGCGAACAAGCACAAGTGCCGCCCCGCGACGCTGACGATGATGGGCGGGCCGATCGACACGCGCAAGGCGCCGACCGCGGTCAACCAGCATGCGATGACGCGCCCGCACGCCTGGTTCCAGGAAAATGTCATCGTCACCGTTCCCGCCTGGTATCCGGGCGCCGGGCGCCGCGTCTATCCGGGCTTCCTGCAGCTCGCGGGCTTCATGTCGATGAACCTTGGCAACCACATGATGAGCCATTGGTCGATGTTCAAACATCTGGTCGACGGCGACGGCGAGGAAGCCGACAAGACCAAGGAATTTTACGACGAATATCGGTCGGTGTGCGACATGACCGCCGAATTCTATCTGCAGACCGTCGACCTGGTGTTCCAGCGCCATGCCCTGCCCAAGGGAGAGATGCTGCATCGCGGGCAGGTGGTCGACCTGAATGCGATCGAGGATATCGCGATCCTGGCGATCGAGGGCGAGCGCGACGATATTTCGGGGATCGGCCAGACCAAGGCGGCGCTGACGCTGACCAAGGCGCTGCCCGCGGAGAAGAAGAAATATCTGATGGCCAAGACCGTCGGCCATTACGGCATTTTCAATGGCCGCAAATGGCGCGAGGATATCGCGCCGGTGGTCGAGGCGTGGATCCGCAGCAACGGGGGGTGATGCCGCCGCCCCTTAGCTGACCATTCTCCAACCCCGTTTGTGTCGAGCGAAGTCGAGACACCCTGAAGTCATGCGTTTCTGATGGGTGTCTCGACTTCGCTCGACACGAACGGGAAAGGAGGAAGCCGGACGGATGAACGCTTCCAGATTCTTCAATGCCAGGGCGAGGTCCGCACGCTCCAGTAGACGATATAGAGCAATCCCGCCCAGAGTAGCAGGATGAAGGCCATGCCCGCACGGCTCGACGGGCGGTCGGCGGCGGCTTCGGCGGCGGCGTGGAGTTCGGCCCATAGCGGATCGGGGATCAGGCGGCGGACCAGCCACAAGCCGAGCGGCACGATGAGCAGGTCGTCGAGCCAGCCGAGCACGGGTATGAAATCGGGGATCAGGTCGATCGGCGACAGGGCATAGGCGGCGACCGCGACCGCGAGGATGCGTGCGGGCCAGGGCACGCGGCTGTCGCGCGCGGCGAGCCAAGCGGTATGCGCCTCGACCGCGAGACGGTGGCCGAGGTCGCCGATGCGTTCGGAAAGGGATTTGCCGGTCATTGCGACCGACCTTAGCCGGTCGGCTTGGTCGTCCAAGCGAAAAGCATCCCTAGGGCGCGGTCAGTCGTGCGGTAGTGCGATCACCGAGGGCCTGCTGCGCAATCAATCTTCTATAAAGCCGAATCCCAAATCCCGTTCGTGTCGAGCGAAGTCGAGACACCCGAAGGGCCGCGCTACGTTGCCGGGTGTCTCGACTTCGCTCGACACAAACGGGGAGGGGAAGGTTACAGCGCGACTTCGGCGTGCTGGCCGAGTTCGCCTTCCTTCATCGTCATGCCGGTGGCCATCTTGAACAGTCCCTTGATGCTCGCGTCGGCGGTCCAGATTTCGGCATTGTCGAGATCGAAGCGCAAGAGGACGAGCTTGGGGTCGCTCTTGCCGCCTTCGTACCAGGCCGCGATGCTGTTGTTCCACAGCTTGTCGAGTACCGCGCGGTCGGTTTCGGGGCGCAGCGTTCCTGCGATGCAGGCGAACAGGTCGTGGCCCTTCGACGCGAATTGCGCCATCGCCGGGCCGCCAGCCGACAGGCGGTTGTCGGTCGCGGTGAAGAACCAGAAGGCGCTGCTGGCGTCCTTGTCGAGCTGCGCGTTCATCGGGATATGATGATCGCGCTCGCCGGCCAGCCCGACCATCACATAGGGACTGGCGTCGAGCGCCTTCCAGAAGGTCTTCTTGATATCCTCGCTCATGGGGAAACTCCTTTTTCCCCCTCGATACAGCGACAACGCGGCAAGGGCTTGGATGTTGCCCGGTTCAGCGCGGGCGTGGCTCGTTGTAGCTGACGACTTCATATTCGATGCCGTCGGGGTCGAGGAAATAGAAGCGGCGGCCGGGTTCGTAATCGCCGTGGTTGAAGGGGGTGAGGCCGACCGCCTTCACGCGCATCTCGATGGTGTCGAGGTCGTCGACCTGGACGCCGAGATGGTTGAGCGGTTCACCCTTGGCATAGCGCGCATCGGCATGCTCGCCGTCGGGGCCGGTGTAGAGCGCGACATAGGCGCTGTCGGTGCCGAGGTGGATCGTCCGGCCGCCGTCGCGTGCGGGGCCGCGCCAGCGTTCGTGCCAGCCGAAGATCGCCGAGAGAATGCCGGCGCTGCGGTCGGGGTCGCTGACGGTCAGGTTCACATGTTCGATGAAGGGGTGCGTCATGGTTCGTCTTTCGTGATTCGGGTTGACGCAGCGGGTTATGAAAGCTCAAGTGAGGTTTAGATCAAGAGGAAATGCGGTACCGGCTTATGGCTCGTCATTGCGAGCGGAGCGAAGCAATCCGGAGCGGTTACCGCACACTCTGGATTGCCGCGTCCCCCGGATCAAGTCCGGGGTCCTCGCAATGACGGAGGTTGGGATGCACCGGACAGACTTGATCGCGATCGGCGACCTGGCAGCGCGTACCGGGGTCGCGGTGTCGGCGATCCGTTTCTACGAAGCGAAGGGACTGGTTGCCGCGCTGCGCACGCGCGGCGGGCAGCGGCGCTTCCTGCGTGCCGACATCCGGCGCGTGTCGTTCATCCTGATCGCGCAGCAACTGGGGCTGAGTCTCGAGGAGATTGCCGGCGAGCTGGCGCGGCTGCCCGCCGAGCGCACGCCGAATGCCGCCGACTGGGCGCGGATCAGCGGGGGTCTTCAGGCGCGGATCGCCGAGCAGATCGCGGCGCTCGAGCGGACGCAGGAATTGCTCGGCGCGTGCATCGGTTGCGGCTGTCTGAGCCTCAAGAAATGCGGGCTGTATAATCGCGAGGACAAGGCGGCGCAGCGCGGGGCGGGGCCGCGATACCTGCTCGGGGACCGGTCGGGCGAGATTACCGAGGTTTGAGGCTGACTCCTTCTCCCCTTGAGGGAGAAGGATACGAAGCCTTGCGCCACAGGCGCTAGGCGCAGTTGGATGAGGGGTTGCGAGCCTTTGGCTCGCGCGGTCGCAAGCGACCGCAACCCCTCACCCAGCTTCGACTAGCGAACAAGTTCGCAAGTCTGCGCAACCCTCTCCCTCAAGGGGAGAGGGGGCTAGCCTAACGGCACGCCGCCCCCAGCCATCGTCCGCTCGTCGCGGTGACGACCTTCAGCGGGCGGCCGTTCCGGGCGCCGGTGGTCACGCTGCGCGTGACATAGCCCTTCGCGCTATACGTGCCGGTGGTGATCGTGCGCACCGGGGTGTCCAGTTCCTTGACCCGGCACACCGACTGGCCGCGGATTTTGCCCGCGGCCAGTGTGTAGCTGCGCGACGAACAGGTCGCGCCCGGCGCATGGAGCAGGACCTGCGGCGTGGCGGCGGCCTGCTGCGCGGTCAGGCAGGTGGTGCGCGGCTCGCGCTTGTCGGCGGCGCGGACCAGCGTTTCGGGCACGCCGGGAATGTCGGCGCTGACCAGTTGGGTCACATGCGTCCATTTTCCCGCCTGCGGCCCCGGCACGGTCACCGCCGCCGCGCCCGCGAAGGCGAGCGGGATCAGGAGGACCGCGCCGTGCACCGGGTCAGACCGCCGCGAGCCGTTCGATCTCGGGCGCGCCGGCGAGGCACGGGCCGAGCCTCGCGCCGAGGGTGCGGAAATGGTCCGACGCGCGGTGCGCTTCGACCGCCGCGGCGTCGTCATAACATTCGAGCACCTTGTAGACGCCCGCCTCTTCGGTGCGGAACAGCTTGTAATAGCTGTTGCCGGGCTCGTTCGCGGCGACCGCGGGGGCGAGTTCGGCGAAGACGCCTTCGAACTCTTCTTCCTTGCCGGGCAGGACGCGCAGGATCGCGACGACGCCGATTTCACTCATATCTCTCTCCTCTGTTTCAGGCCTTGAGGTCGGGGTCGACCGTCCAGCCTTCTTCGACCTGGATGCCGAAGCTGTTCAGCATCATCGATACCTGGGTATATTGGCCGACGGTCATCACAAGGTCCATACGGCCCTTGTCGCCGAGCGGTGCGAGCGCGGCCCAGCTGGTGTCGGAAACGAAATGATTGCCGATAAGCTCGTCGGTGGCGCGGAGCATCGCGCGGTCGAGGTCGCTCCAGCCTTCGGCGTCGGGACCTGCCTTGATGCGGGTGATCTCGGCCTCGGTCAGCCCGCAGTCGAGCCCGATGCGCTTGTGCTGGGTCCATTCATAACCCGATCGGCAATTATAGCCGGTGCGCAGGATGACGAGTTCGCGGTCCCGCGGGCTGAGCGCGCTGCGCTTCGACAGGATATAATTGCCCCAGCCGAGGAAGGCGGTCATCGCCTTGGGCGCATGCGCGAGGGTGCGGAAGATATTGAGGATGCGGCCGCCGCCCACCCGCCCGCCGTCGGTGGCGAAAAAGGGTTCGAGCGCGGCGCGCTGGTCGGCATCGAGCCGGTCGAGATCGACCGGCTCGATGCGCGGAGCATTCAGGCGCAAATCAGAAGACCTCGAACAGGCCCGCTGCGCCCTGGCCGCCACCGATGCACATGGTGACGACGGCATATTTCACGCCGCGGCGCTTGCCTTCGATCAGTGCGTGGCCGACGCAGCGCGCGCCGGTCATGCCGAAGGGGTGGCCGATCGAGATCGAGCCGCCGTTGACGTTGAGCAGCTCGTTCGGGATGCCGAGCTTGTCGCGGCAATAGAGGACCTGCACGGCAAAGGCTTCGTTGAGTTCCCACAGGCCGATGTCGTCCATCTTGAGCTCGAAGCGTTCGAGCAGCTTGGGGATCGCGAAGACCGGGCCGATGCCCATTTCGTCGGGCTCGGTACCCGCGACCGCCATGCCGACATAACGGCCGAGCGGCTGGAGACCGCGCTTTTCGGCGACCTTGGCTTCCATCACGACGCAGGCCGACGAGCCGTCGGCGAGCTGGCTGGCGTTGCCCGCGGTAATCGTGTGGCCTTCGCCCATCACCGGCTTGAGGCTGGCGAGCCCTTCGAGCGTGGTGTCGGCGCGGTTGCATTCGTCCTTGCTGGCGACGACGTCCTGGAAGGTGACTTCCTTGGTTTCCTTGTTCACCACCGCCATGGTCGCGTTGCAGGCGACGATCTCGTCGTCATATTTGCCCGCGGCCTGCGCGGCTGCGGTGCGCTGCTGCGACTGGAGCGAATATTCGTCCTGCACTTCGCGGCTGATGTTGTAGCGCTTCGCGACGACCTCGGCGGTGCCGATCATCGGCATATAGGTGTCCTTGTGCATCGCGATCAGTTCGGGATCGACCTCGATGAACGCCTTGCCGCTGCCGCTGACTTTCGAGATGCTCTCGAGGCCGCCGGCGACCGCGATGTCCTGGCGGTCGACGATGATCTGTTTGGCGGCGGTCGCGATCGTCATCAGGCCCGACGAGCACTGGCGGTCGATCGACATGCCGGGGACGGTGACGGGCAGGCCCGAGCGCAGCGCGATCAGGCGCGCGACGTTCATCGTCTGCGATCCCTGCTGCATCGCGGCGCCGAAGACGACGTCGTCGATCTCGCCGCCTTCGAGTCCGGCGCGTTCGATCGCGGCCTTGACCGAATAAGCGCCCAGCGTCGGGGCGAGAGTGTTGTTGAACGAGCCGCGTCCCGCCTTGGTCAGCGGGGTGCGGGCGGTGGAAACGATGACGGCGTCACGCATGATAGGGGTCCTTCTGCTAGGTTCCGGTTGTCTTTTCGGGGGAGGTCGGCCGGGTCAAACCTGGGTGCGGGTCACACGAAAAACTGCGTGATCCATTCGGCGATCAAGGCGGGCTTGTCTTCACCCTCGATCTCGACCGTGATCTCGTTGGTCTGCTGCCACTGGCCGGGGCGCTTTTCGTCGAGTTCGAGCAGCTTCACATGGCTGCGCACGCGCTTGCCCGAACGGACGGGGGCGAGGAAGCGGACTTTGTTGCCGCCGTAATTGACGCCCATCTTGATGCCGTCGATCTTGGGCGAGTCGGTTTTCGCGCCGAGCATCGGGATCAGCGAGAGCGTGAGGAAGCCGTGCGCGATCGTACCGCCGAAGGGCGTCAGCTTCGCCTTTTCCTCGTCGATATGGATGAACTGATGGTCGCCGGTGGCGTCGGCGAACTTGTTGATCATGTCCTGATCGACGAGCACCCATTCGGACGTCCCGATGGTCTCACCGACCCTGGTCTGCAATTCCTGCGGCGTGATCGTGGCCATATGCCATCCCCTCTATTGCTGGTTCGGGGCGCGTTCTAGGCCTGTCATGCGGCATTGCACAAGGGCCAAGCCCCACGTCCGCGCCGCCGTAGCGTCAGCCCGGTTTGGCCGCCTTGGCTACCCCCGCCCTCGGTTTCGGAGACTCGGCATAGGGCAGGATCATCGTTCCGTCAGGGGCGGCCGTGAAGGTCGTTTGCGTCGGATAGGCGAATTCATAGCCCGCGGCGGCGAGCGCTTCGAACAGGCGGATGCCGACATCGGTCCTTGCCGCGACCACTTCCTCGAACTGTTCGGTGAAGACGTCGAACAGCAATTCGAAATCGAGGCTCGACGGGCCGAAGGTCAGGAAGCTCGATCGGATGAATTCATGGCCCGCCGCCTTGACCTGTTCCTCGAGCAGTGCGGGCAGGTCGCGCAGCATCGCCGGGGTCGTCTGGTAGATGACGCTGATCGTGAAGGTCACGCGGCGCCGGTGGAGGTGCGCGAAATTGGTGATCTCCTTGCCGAGGAGGTTGGTGTTGGAGATGACGAGCAGTTCGCCGTTGACCGAGCGCAGCCGGGTGCTTTTCAATCCGATACGTTCGACCGTCGCGGTGCTGGTGTCATATCTGATCGTTTCGCCGACGCGGAACGGGCGGTCGAAGATGATCGAGAGCGAGGCGAAAAGATCGGAAAAAATGCCCTGTGCGGCGAGGCCGATGGCGATGCCGCCGATGCCGAGGCCGGCGATCAGGCCGGTGACATTCACACCCATATTGTCGAGGATGACGATCGCGGCGATGGCGAAGAGCGCGATGCTGATCAGCAGGCGGATGATGCCCATCGCATTCGACAGCGTTTCGTTATGCCCTTCGGCGGCGCGGCGCTGGATGAGGCCGAGTATGATTTCGCGTCCCCAGATCGCGGCCTGCAGCACCACGGCGATGGTGAAGACTGTCTGGATGGTGCCGAGGATCAGCGCCGGCGGCTGGGCGTAGCCCGCGACCATGCGGACCGCGATGATCGCGAGCACGATCGATTTGGTCTTGTGGATCACCCGGCCGACGATGTCGGTCAGGGTGAATTCGCCCGGCGCCGATTGGGCGCGCTTCAGCGCGAAGGTGCGGATCATCGACAGCAGGAAATAGATGACGAGCCCGACGCCGATCGCGATGCCGATTTGCAGCCAGTGGCTGTTCACCCACGCGATGCTGGCGTCCCACCAGTAACGCAGATCGTCGAGCGGGTTGTTGGCAGGCGCGGCGGGTTTCGCGGCAGCTGTCGTCGCGGCGGCAAGAATGGAGAAGGTCATGGCGGGCCGTTGGGGTCCTCTTGGTCGGTGGTCAGGCGGAGCGGAGCAGCGCCGCCGCATCGGGTGCGCGCTCCAGATAGGTCAAAAAGCCTCGTTCGACACGCGAAAGATATCGGGTCGCGCGGGGGAGGGGGCCGACCGCCGCGGCGAAGTCGTCGCGTTCCAGCGCCGCGGCGAGCATCGCCGGGTGGACATAGGCCTTGCGCGCGACGGCGGGGGTGTTGCCGAGATGGTCAGCGACATGCTGCAAAAGCTGTTTGAGCGTCGGGGGTTCGGCGGCGGCATGGAGATAGGCGAAGGCCTCGACGCTCGCCGACCAGGTGCGGAAATGCTTGGCGCTGAAGGCGTCGCCCATCACATCCTGGATATAGGCGTTGACGTCTTCGGAGGCGACCGCGCAAAGGTCGCCGTCATCCTCATATTGAAAGAGATGCTGCCCCGGCAGGTCCTGTAGCCGGCGGACCAGCGTCGTCAGGCTGCGGTCGCTGACGACGACGTCGCGCTTTGCGCCGCCCTTGGCGCGGTAGCGGAGGCGAAGGGTCTTGCCGGTCAGTTTTGCGTGGCGCTGGCGCAGCGTAGTGGCGCCGAAGCTGTTGTTGGCGGCGGCATATTGTTCGTTGCCGACGCGCAGCGCGGCAAGGTCGAGCAGGCGGACGACGGCGCCGACGACGCGCTCGGGGCACAGGGTGCGGCGCGCCAGATCCTGCTCGAGCCGCGCACGCAGCAGCGGCAGGGCATGGCCGAAGGCGGCGCAGCGGTCATATTTGTCGGCGTCCTGCGCGCGGCGGAAATCGGGATGGTAGCGATATTGCTTGCGCCCGCGCGCATCATAGCCGGTCGCGAGGATATGGCCGTTGGCGGCGGGACAGAACCACGCATCCTCATAGGCGGGAGGGAGCGCGATGGCGTTCAGCCTTTTGATTTCGGCGGCGTTGCGGATGATCCTGCCTTTGGCGTCGCGGTAGCGCCAGCCGTCGGCGAGGCGTTCGCGGCCGATGCCGGGCAGGCTGTCGTCGACATGGATCAGGCGCGCGGACATGGGGGGATAGCGCGTTGGCACGCGCGATGGTTCCCATGCCCGTCATCCCGGCCTTCGCCGGAATGACGATATAAGTGAGGCGCCTAGTTTGCTTGCGCCACCGGATGCCGGGTCGGGACCTGTGCCGGGCGGGCGGTCAGCGGGCGCCAGCCGGCCTCGCGTTCGCGGCGGCGCACATAGGTCGACAGGCCCATCTGCAGCGCGAGCATCATGTAGATGAAGGGCTGGAAGGCGATGCCGACGAACAGCGACCCGATGAGATAGGTGATATGGCCGTGCTGGAGCGCGGTGGCGAGCGGCGCGATCCATTGCTCCTCGCCGCGGCGCGTCTTGAGATAGCGCCGCCGCAGCCGTTCCATCTGGATCAGGCCGGTAAGGTGGAGGAGGAGCCAGAGGGTCAAGCCCGGATAGCCCTGTTCGCCGAGCATTTCGAAGTAGCTCGAATGATAGGCGCGACCCTTTTCCTCATAGACCGTAGGTTCGGCCTCCTGCGGCTTGAGCGGATCATAGGCGCTCGCCGCCTTTTCGACCCGGACATGGTTCTGCATATAGGCCTCGAACCCGCCGCCGAAGGGATTGTCCTTGGCATATTCCCATGTCCACGCCCACACCGCGACGCGGGTCGAGGCCGACTGATCGGACTTGTGGTTCTGGATCGTTTCCATCCGCTCGGTGAAGCTTTGCGGCAGGAAGGGAATGGCGGCGAGCGCGAGCAGCCCGGCGCCCGCGACATAGAGGAAGCGGTGCTTGACCGCGCGCAGCGACAGGCCCGCGAGGATGACGAGGCAGACGAGTCCGGTGCGCGCCTGCGTCCCGATCGGCAGCAGCACGCACGCGAAGACGAGGGCGAAGCAGAAGAGATTGACGCGCCAGTCGGGCGGGAAAATCGTGCCGTGCCTGCGGTACCACAGGATCAGCGGGATGATCGAAATGCCGACCGCCGACATGATCGAGCCTTCGTAGAGGCCGTAATTTTCGTTGAGCAGCAGCTGGAGCGTGCCATAGCCGCCGCCGCCCGCCGCGGTCTTGATACCGCCGGCGATCGCGATCGCCGCCGCCGAGAGCAGCATGACGAGGGTCAGCGCTTCGATCCGCAGCTTGGTGCGCAGCGTGAGCGGCAGGAAGATCGCCCAGACGAGTGCCTTCCACACCCAGCTCCATTTTTCCTGCGCCTCGACCGGGAAATCGGCCTGGATCGTCGTCATCCAGCAATAGAGGAGCAGCGCTAGCAGCAGGAATTGTCGCCCCGACCACCTGGTATCGCGCTTGTCGTCGACCGCGAGCCAGCCGACGATTGCGAGCCCGAAGACGATCAGCGAGATCGGGATCGAGTTGATCAGGAAATAGCTGAGACGCTGCGGCGCGACGATGTCGATGTAGCAGAAGCACAGCACGAACAGGAACGGCTTGCGAAATCCGAGTCCGATGAAGGCGAACAGAAAGGCGACGAAAGCGATGTCACGCATCGCCGCGCTCTTCCGCGTCCTTGCGGCGCTGCCACAGCATGCGCGGGCTGACTTCGCGGTCGAGGTCGTCGCGGTACAGCAGGCGCCACAGCGCGATTCCCAGCAGGACGTGCGTCAGACCGATGGAGAAATTGTCGACCATGGGCGCACGCCTACGCGATCTGGGTTGACGGCGCGTTAAGGCTTGTATGCCATTGAACGCGGGTCATGACCCGTATCCTCCACGTCCTCGACCACAGCCTGCCCGCGCACAGCGGCTATACCTTCCGCACCCGCGCGCTGATGAAGGCGCAGGTGGCGAAGGGGTGGGAGGTCGCCGGTGTCACCGGGGTGCGCCATCCCGAACCCGGGCCGGACGGCGAGACCGTCGATGGCCTGACCTTCTATCGCACCGCCCCGATCGCGCCGGCGCGCTCGCCGATCCGCGAATGGCGCGAGATCGGGGCGCTCGCGGCGCGGATCGAGGCGCTGGTCGACGAATGGCGGCCCGATCTGCTGCACGCCCATTCGCCGGTGCTCGACGCGATGGCGGCGCTGCGTGTCGGCAAAAGGCGCAGCATTCCGGTGTTGTACGAGATCCGCGCCTTCTGGGAGGATGCGGCGGTCGGCAACGGCACCGGGCGCGAGGGCAGCGCCAAATATTTCCTGACCCGCCAGCTTGAGACGCATGCGGTGAAATCGGCCGATGCGGTCGCGGTGATCTGCGACGGGCTGCGCGGCGATTTGATCGCGCGCGGAGTCGATGCCGGCAAGATCGTCGTGTCGCCCAATGGCGTCGACCTCGAGCTGTTCGGCGACCCGCCGCCGCGCGATGCGGCGCTGGCCGCCACGCTGGGGCTGGGCGACGGCGATGCGGTGATCGGTTTCATCGGCAGTTTCTATGATTACGAAGGCATCGACGACCTGATCGCCGCGATGCCGGCGCTGATCGCGGCGCAGCCGGGCGCCCAATTGCTGCTCGTCGGCGGTGGTCCGATGGAGACGGCGCTGAAGGAACAGGCGGCGGCCTCGCCCGTCGCGAGCCGGATCCACTTCGTCGGCCGGGTGCCGCACGACCAGGTCGAACGTTATTATTCGCTGATCGATATCCTCGCCTATCCGCGCAAGAAGATGCGGCTGACCGACCTCGTCACCCCGCTGAAGCCGCTCGAGGCGATGGCGCAGGGCAAACTGGTCGCGGCGTCGGATGTCGGTGGGCACCGCGAGCTGATCGAGGATGGGGTAACCGGGACGCTGTTCGCGCCCGACGACCCGGCGGCGATCGCATCGGCGCTGGCCGGATTGCTCGCATCGCGGGAGAGCTGGGCCGAGCAGCGCCGCGTCGCGCGCGTCTTCGTCGAAAAGCATCGTAACTGGTCGTCAAACATTTTACGTTACGAACCCGTTTACCAGCGACTGCTGCGACGCGATTCCGCATCGCTTGCGGCCTGACGCGGACAGGTTGGGACGATATGGACGACGAACAGGAAAAGTCCGGACACGAAACGCTCGCGGCGCTGTGGCGCGGTGTGCGCCCGGCTGTGCCGGCGGTGATCGGCGCCGGGGCGCTGACCTTTTTGTTCGCGGCGGTCATGCCGCTCGCCTGGGTCGCCGGGATCAGCTGGAACCTTTATCTCGATCGCCTGTCGGATTTCTTCCTGCCGCCCGTCGGCAACGCCGGACGCCTTGCGCTGGCGGTCGGCATGGCGACGATCGCCGCGTTGTTCGCGGGACTGGTCGCGCTTCTGATCGCCAAGCCCTCGGTGCGCGGCAACGACCTGCTCAATCGCCGCGTCTCGGCGCGCGCGAAACGGCAGGCGAAGGTCGAGGCCGAAGCGGCGCTGCCGCGCCGCCGTGCCGACATGCACCCCGACGATGCGCCGCGCCCGCCGATCCGTGCCGGCCGCGACCTGCCCGTGGGTGGGCTGGGGCCGCTGGTCGCGCCCGCGGTCGATGATGGCGACGACGATTTCGACCTGATGCTGACCGATGTCGCGGAGGCCGAGGACGAACTGGTGCTCGCCGACCTCGCGCCGGTCGATTATGACGCCGACGACGCCGATGCGCCCTGGCTGCAACCCGCCGAAATGACGCGTCCGCCGATGCCCGAAACCAGCGACAACAGCCTCGGCGCGATGGTCGCACGGTTCGAGGCGGGGCTCGCGCAGCGTCGAAAAGCGGCCGCGGCGACGCCGGTAGCGCCAGCGTCCGCCGCCAACGAGGATGTCGAGCAACCCGACTTCGCGCTCGAAGCGGCGCTCAGCACGCTGCAGCGCATGACTCGCCGCGCGGTCGGCTAATCCTCCACCGTCAGCACTTCGATCCGCAGATCCGCTCCGTCGTCGGCCATCTCGACGACCAGATCGGCGACGATATGTCCCGGTAGGCGCCATTCGATCGTTTCGAGCCGGGCCTGCAGTAGCGGGCGCAGCACCGCCGCGTCCTCGTCGCCGACCAGGCAGGGAAACAGGTGCCGCGCGCCGACGAAATTGGCGCTCGCCCATGGCCGCAGCGTCGAGGCAGCGAGCGACAGCCCGTGCGGTAGTTCGCGCTCGAGCAGACGGCGAAGGCGGCGGTGCGGGCATCCAGGGCGCGGCGGCCGTGCGGGCGACCAGCGCATCATGGCTTTTCTCCCGGATGACGCACCGCGTAGAGGCGCAGGTCCCCGCACGGCGCGACGCGCCCGGCGCGATGGTCGGCCCGCCATTTGTTCATGAAATGTTCCACACGGCAGATGATGCGAAGTCCGGCGACGCGGCCTTCGCGCAGATCGGCGACGAGGCGCGGGTCGCGCACCGCCTCGCGGCCGAAGACGCTCGGCGGCATCGCCGATTCGGCTAGAAACGCCTCGATCCGCTGCAACAGGTTTCGCGCCATAAATCCTCCCTGATCGCTCCAACCGTCGGGCGACTCACCCGATAGGATAATTCCTATCTGATGGGTATTTTCCTACTTGTCTAGGATAAATCCTATTGATAGATACGAAATAGGAAGGAACCGCTCATGGCCAATTTCGGGGATGATCCGCGCGCCGCGCTCGACCGGCTGTTGCGGGAACGGGGCGTCGATTATGCGCGGCTGTCGGAAAAGATCGGACGCAATCCTGCCTATATCCAACAATATATCAAGCGCGGTTCACCGCGGCGGCTCGCCGAAGAGGACCGGGCGCGGATCGCCGCCTTTCTGGGGGTGCCCGAAGCGATGCTGGGTGGACCGGTGCATCGCGTCGCGGCGCCGGCACGGGCGCGCGGGGCCGATATGGTGCTGGTGCCCAAGCTGGCGATCGGCGCTTCGGCGGGGGCGGGGGCGAGCATCGACGGCGAGCCCGTCGAGGGCGAGGTCGCCTTCGATCCCAAATGGCTGCGCGACCTGGGGGCCGATCCGCGCGCGCTCAGCATCATCCGCGTGGAGGGCGATTCGATGGCGCCGACGCTGAACGACGGCGACGACATATTGGTCGACGGCGGCGACGCGGCTGCGCGGCTGCGCGACGGCATCTATGTGCTGCGCATGGACGATGTGCTGATGGTCAAGCGCATCTCACGCGCACCGGGGCCGGGGCGGATTTCGGTGATCAGCGACAATGTCCAGTATCGCAGCTGGGATGACCTGCCGATGGCGGCGGTGCAACTGGTCGGCCGGGTGGTGTGGACCGGGCGGCGGGTGCGTTAGGTCCCCCTCCTTTGCTGGGAGGAGAGTTTCAGTTCGGCGCCGCCATTTCGGCTTCGATCTCATGCTCGAGCACCTCGGCGCGCTGGCATTGCTCTTCCTTGCCGTCGCGGCATTTTTCGGCGGCCTTGTCGCGCTGGCGGGTCAGGCTGCCAAGCCGTTCCTCGCGTTTGCGCAGTTCGCGGCCGCGGTTGCGGTCGGCTTCGTCCTGGCTGGTGGTCGACCAGTCGGCGACCTGGCCGACCGCCTTGAACGGGGCGGTGACGATCGTTTTGGCCGTACTGACGCAGCCGCCGAGCAGCGGAGCGGCCAGCAGGAGGAGGAACATCGCACGCATATCGGCATCCTTTCGAACGAGCGGCAGCAATCGCATATCGCGCCGCGGCTGAACAGGGGATTGCGGCGGAAGGAGCACCCGCCAGGTGCTGCTGTCATATCATTGAAACAAATGGTTAAAACTGTCTTTACTATCGCGGGTTAGGTCTGCCGGGCCTCCTCCTCCAGCGTAAAGTCCATCCATGAACCCCGTCGATCTCGCGCTTGCCCCCACCCCCGGCCATTCGGCCGCGATCCGCACCGACGCCCATTTGTCCGAGGTGATCGACCTGTTCCGGCACGAGCCGCAACTGCGCGTCCTCGCGGTGCTCGATGCGCGCGGCCACCCGGTCGGGATCATCCGCGAGCAGCGGGTGCGCGAACTGCTGTTCTGTCCCTACTGGTTCTCGCTGATGCAGAATCCGACGATCGGCGGGTCGATCGCGACGATGACCGAACCCTGCCTGACCGCCGACGTCGCCGAATCGACCGCGACCCTGCTCGCCATCGTCTCGCGCGCGGCCGGCGCCGAGGGGCTGGTGCTGGTGCGCGACGGCCGTTTCGTCGAAACGCTCGACAGCGGCCAGCTTGCCAAACTGGCGATGTTGCGCGAGGTCGAACTGGCGCAGGAACGCAGCGCGCGCGCCGCGCGGGTCGATGCGGCGGGGGACCGGTTCCACGAAGATATCGCCGCGCTCACCGCCGCGCTGTCGCACACCGCACGCCAGGTCGAGGAGGTGGCACGCGACCTTGCCGAACGCGCGCAGCAGACCGGCCGCGATGCGGTGTCGGTCGCGGGGGCGACCGCGCAGACGCTGACCGGGCTCGGCGAACTCGGTGACCGCGGCCACGCGCTCGCCGCCTCGATGCGGCGGATCGTCGACGACGGCACCCACGCCCGCACCGTCCGCAGCGACGCGCACCGCAAGGTCAAGGCGGCGAGCGAGCGCGCCGCGGCGCTCAAGGCGGCGAGCCTGTCGATCGAACAGATGCTGGCGCTGATCATCGACATGGCGAGCCGTACCAACATGCTGGCGCTCAACGCAGGGATCGAGGCGGCGCACGCCGGCGATGCCGGGCGCGGCTTTGCCGTGGTCGCGTCGGAGGTCAAGACGCTGGCGAAGCAGACGCGCAGCGCGGCGGGCGACATCACCCACTATATCGACCGCATCCGCGACATCGTCGGCCAGGTCACCGAGGGGTTCGACGAGGTCGAAAAGGCGATCGTCGCAAACAACGGCTTTTCCGACGCGGTCGACAAGGCGGTCGACGGGCAGAGCGCGACGACGCTGATGATCGCGAGCTATGTCGAGCAGGCGGTCGCGGCGGGGCGCGAGATCGACACGCGCGTCCAGCACATCGGCCGCGGCGCGACCGCGGTCGGCGACGGTGCGCAGTCGCTCGGCAAATTGTCGGCGGGGCTGACGCAAGCAGCGCAATCGCTGCACCAGCGCGCACGGCACTTCGTCGAGGCGGTCGCCGCCGCCTGATCCGCGCCGGCTCAAGGGCTTGTCGTCGCCGATGGCGATGCTAGGCTGTTTTCTGCGCCAGCCGCGCTCATCGCCGTCGGCGCTGAGGGGAGGGTCATATGAGTAACATGCAAAAGGGCTTGGCCGAATTTATCGGCACCTTCTGGCTTGTATTCGGCGGGTGCGGGAGCGCCGTGCTCGCTGCCGCATTTCCCGACGTCGGCATCGGGCTGCTCGGCGTCTCGCTGGCATTCGGCCTGACCGTGGTCACCATGGCCTATGCGATCGGCCATATTTCGGGCTGCCATCTCAATCCCGCGGTGACCGTGGGCCTGTGGGCGGGCGGCCGGTTCGCGGCGCGCGACATTCCGCTCTATGTGGTGGCGCAGGTGCTCGGCGCGATCGTCGCGGCGTTTCTGCTCTGGCATGTCGCGGAGGGCAATCCGGCCTTCGACCTTGCGACTAAGGGGCTCGCGGCGAATGGCTATGACGCCGGATCGCCCGGTGGCTTTGATCGTACCTCGGCTTTGATCATCGAGATCCTGCTCACGGCCTTTTTCCTGTGGATCATCATGGGATCGACGGACGGGCGCGCGCCCGCGGGGTTCGCGCCGCTCGCGATCGGGCTGGGGCTGACGCTGATCCACCTGATTTCGATCCCGGTGACCAACACGTCGGTCAATCCGGCGCGGAGCACCGGGCCGGCGCTGGTCGTCGGCGGCCTCGCGCTGCAGCAACTGTGGCTGTTCTGGGTCGCGCCGCTGATCGGCGGCGCGCTCGGCGGATGGCTTTATCGCACCATCGGTGCCGACAGCTTCCCGAAGCCGAATATCGAAGGCAATTGAGGATCGGGCCGGCGGCGGCGTTTCGCTGCCGCCGGTTCTATTTCAAAAGGTCGATCGCAAAGGCGCGGACCTCGTCGGCGATGTCGGGGCGTTCGAGCGCGACCGCGAGATTGGCCTGGATGTAGCCGGCCTTCGACCCGCAGTCGTAGCGCGCACCGTCGAAGGTCACGGCGTGGAACGGCTGTTTGCCGATCATCGTCGCCATTGCATCGGTGAGCTGGATTTCGCCGCCCGCGCCCTTTTCCTGCGCCGCGAGGACTTTCATCACTTCGGGCTGGAGGATGTAGCGGCCCGAGATGATCAGGTTCGACGGCGCGTCGGCGATCGCGGGCTTTTCGACGAGACCCAGCACTTCGGTCATCGCGCCGTCCTGCGTCCCTGGCGCGATCACGCCATAGCTCGACACCTGTTCGTGCGGCACTTCGAGCACCGAGAGCAGGTTGCCGCCGACGCGGTGGTAGGCGTCGACCATCTGCTTCATGCAGCCCGGCGTGCCGTGCATGAATTCGTCGGGCAGGAAGATGGCGAAAGGTTCGTCGCCGACGATGTCGCGCGCGCACCAGATCGCATGGCCGAGGCCCAGCGGTTCCTGTTGGCGGACATAGGCGCAATTGCCGGGGCCTAGCCTCGTCGGTTCGAGCACCGACAGATCCTTGCCGCGTTCGGACATCGTCTTTTCGAGTTCGAAGGCGATGTCGAAATGATCTTCGATCGCGCTCTTGCCGCGCCCGGTGACGAAGATCATCTGCTCGATCCCCGCCTCGCGCGCTTCGTCGACCGCGTACTGGATCAGCGGTCGGTCGACGACGGGGAGCATTTCCTTGGGGATCGCCTTGGTCGCCGGCAGGAAGCGGGTGCCGAGGCCGGCGACGGGGAAGACGGCTTTGCGGATCGGTTTCATGGGCGCGGGCTTAGCGGCGAAGCTTGACCAAGGAAAGCGGGGCCTATTGCGGCCAGACGATCACGACGACGCGGCGGTTGTCCTGCCGGCCTTCGGCGGTGGCATTGCTCGACAGGGGCAGCGCCTCGCCGCGGCCGATGACCTGGTCGGGAGCCAGCGACATGCCATTCGCCTGCATCGGCGCGGCCACCGCCTGTGCGCGGGCCTGCGACAGCTTGAGATTATAAGCGCTGCTGCCGACCGAATCGGTGTGGCCCTCGACGCGTGCGGAGGTGATCCCCACTGCCGAGAGGCGTGCGGCGATCTTTGAAATGGTTTCGATCTGATCGGGCTTCAGATTGCTTTCGTCGGTCGCGAACAACAGCCGCTCGGGCAGGGTCAGCGTCCAGCCGGCATCGGTCTCGACGAAACCTTCGGCTTTGAGTGCGGCGACCTGCGCGGCGTTGAAGCCGGTCGGCGGCGGAACGCTCTGACAGGCGGCGAGTGCCGCGGCGATGAACAGGAATGACAGCGCGCGTAAGGGACGGCGAAGGGCATGGATCACGGCATCAACTCGCTTCATTGGGGGGTCAAGGGCGGGTTCGGTTGGATAGTTTGTCGGCGTACATGGCGGCGTCGGCAACGGTGAGGAGCGCGGCGGCATCGGTTGCTTCGTCGGGAAAGACCGCGACGCCGACACTCGCCGTCGGGCGATAAAGGGCGTTGCCCGGCAGCGTCACCGGCTGCGAGATACTGGTGCGAATCCGCTCGGCGAGCGCCGATGGCTCCATCGCGGCATCGAGCGGATCGACGAGGACAACAAATTCGTCGCCGCCGATCCGCGCCGCGAAGTCGCCGTCGCGCAACGTCGCGCCGATCCGGTTCGACAGCGCGACAAGTACGGCGTCGCCCGCCGCGTGGCCGAAGCGGTCGTTGGCGGCCTTGAAATTGTCGGCGTCGATGAAGAGCAGGGCAAGGCGGCTGCCTTGTTGCTGCGCCTTCCCGATGCGCTGCGCCAGTTGTTCGTCGAAGGCGGCGCGATTGGGCAGTTCGGTCAGCGCGTCGTGCGAGGCGCGGTGTGCAAGCATCGCGCGTTCGCTTTCCATGCTGCCCTGCCAGCCCTGCAGTTCGTCGAGCAGCGCGTTGATGTCGCCGCCCAGCCGGTCGAGTTCGGTGATGCCGAGTGACTGAACGCGTTTGTCGAACCGGCGATGGAGGCGCACGTCGTGGGCGACCGTGGCGATTTCGTTCAGCGGCTTGACCAGTTCATACTCGAAGCGCCGCGCCATGGCGATCGTGCCGAGCGCGGTGACGATCAGGCAGGCGAGCCCGGCGAGCAGCCCGATGCGGACATAGTCGATCAGCGTCGAGGAATCGCCCCACACCTGGATTGTGCCGATGGCCGAGCCGTTCCGGCGGATCGTCACGGCAAAGGGTTCGGGGAAGAAGACGCGGGTCAGCAGCGGCGCCGGGTCCTCCGACGGCGACACCCATTCGGTGAGTGGCCGACCGCGGTCGTCGAGCACCCGCAGCCTGGCGATGCCGGGAATTTGCATCAGGGGCGCGAGCCCTTCGCGCGCCGCCGCGGCGTCATTGAACACCAGCGCGGGTTCGACGCCATAGGCGCCGAGTTGCGCCGCGAGTTCGATATTGCGATCGGCATAGCCGCGCATCGCGGTGATGCCCGACAGCAGGATCGTCAGCCCCGACAGCGCGACCGCGAACAAGGTGACGCCGAAATGGAAGCGCGACAGCAGTTTTTGCAAGCCGGTACGAACGAGCGGGCGGCGCGTCATGGCGTGCCTCCGTCGGCGTGGCCGATCTTGAGCACGCGCGGATCGACGCGCAAGGGGCCGCGGCCGATCGAATCGAGATTGACCGAGAAGCTCAGTCCCGCCGGTTTTTCGGCGAGGCAGAACATCGCGCCATAGAGGCAGGCGGGGTCGTCGTCGCTGATCGTCAACACCGGGCGGCCTCGCACCCAGCCGATCAGGCGCTGGCGGTCGGCGATCGGCAATCGTCCGAGGAACAGGATGTCGCAATCGCCGTTGCTGATCACCGCGCCGGGGGTGGTGCGGCGGACCGTGATTCGCGGGCCGTTGCCGGGCAGGTCGGGGGCGACCCGGGCTGTCAGTTGCGGGGTGCCGACGAGGCAAAAGGTGCGGTGGCTCTCGGCCGGTCCCGGCCAGCGCGCATAGGTGATGATGCCGCCGGTCATCCGGTTGACCGCATTGGTCATTCCGTCGATGCCGTCTTCGACGATCGTCTGGCTGGCGGCCTGAACCGACATCTGCGGCGTCGACCAGATCGCGCCGATCAGGAACAATGATGCCAGCACGCTTTTTTGCGACCCCCAACGCGCACGAGCCAACCTGCCCGAATGTGGCCGCGTCCGCTAGCCGAAACGGCAGGCAAGTCAATGACAAGTCACGTCATGCGGCCATTATGCAACACCCGCAGCACCGGCTATTCTGCCTAGTCGGTGCGCAGCCGGTCGGCGAAGCCCTTGCGCAGCTTGGCGAGCTTGGGCGGGATCACCGCCATGCAATAGGGGTTGCGCTGGCCTTCGCTGTCCCAGTAATTCTGGTGATAGTCCTCGGCCGGGTACCAGGTCGCGGGCGGTTCGATCGTGGTCACGATCGGCGCCATCTGGTCGCTTTGGGCGCGGTCGATCGCAGCGCGCGCGGAATCGCCCTGCGCCGCGTCGAGCGGGAACAGCGCGCTGCGATATTGGGTGCCGATGTCGTTGCCCTGGCGGTTGAGCGTCGTCGGATCGTGCGTCGCAAAATGGACGTCGAGCAGGTCGCCATAGGAGATGACGGCGGGGTCGAAGGTGATGCGGATCGCTTCGGCATGGCCGGTGTCGCCGCCACACACCTGCTTGTAGGTGGGATCGACGACATGGCCGCCGATATAGCCGCTTTCGACCTTGTCGACGCCCGCAAGGCCCTGAAACACCGCTTCGGTGCACCAGAAGCAGCCTCCGGCAAAAATCGCGGTTTCGTGGGTCATGGCGGTAATCCTTGTCGGGAGCGGGGATGGCCTCAAAATAGGAATGCGCCGCGCAATTCCAAGGGCCGCGCAGCGGGGTCGGCGGCGCGCGCGGTTCGCATGGCCGCAATTTCCGCGTCGATCGCGGCGATCCGTTCCTTGCGCGGCGGGTGGCTGGCGGCGCGGACCAGCGGCTTTTTGTGCCGGTTCCAGAAACGGATCGCGGCGGCGGGATCATAGCCCGCATCGGCCATAAGCCACACCGACAGCCGGTCGGCTTCCAGTTCGGTCTGGCGTACGCGGTCGATCGACCGGTCGTCCGCCAGCCGTTCGCGATGGCGCAGGATATTATGCGCCAGTTCGTGCGCGACCACCGCCGCCATTTCCTGATCGTCGGCGATCGAGCGCGCGAGGCCGAGCGTCAGGCGGACGAGCTTGCCGTTCGCGGCAGCCTGCGGCCCGGACCGCTCGATCCGGAAACTGCTTGCGCAACCGGCGGTGGGGTCGATCGGATGCACGGCCCCGGCGCCATCGGTGACGGTCATCGCGGCGGTGGGTTCGAGCGCGTCGAGCATCACGACGATCGCATCGATCCGCATCGTCGGCCCGGTGCCGAGTGTCGGTACCGGCTGGCCGTTGATCGCGGCGATCGTCGCGCCGCGTACAAGTCCGGCGCGGGCGGCGGGCGTATCGGGGGCGAGCGCGGCGATGAACGGGCCGTCGCCGGTGGTGCCATAGGTGGCCGCGGCGGACGCCCGGTCGCGCTGGTCGAACCGCCGCGCGTCGCTGAGCAACCAGCCCGGCTGCGGCACGGTGTCGGGGCACCAGTGCGCGCTGCCCGTGGTCAGCCGATAGGCGATTGCCGCCAGTCGCGCTTCCTGCGCGGCGAGCGCGGCGGAATCCGTCGACGCGCCGCGCGCCGCGCCGGGCGCGAGCATCGCCGCGGCGGCGAGCAGGGACAGGGCGGGGGAGCGCATCGCCGTCTGATACCGACCGGTTGGCCCGCCGGCCATGATTTTCGTCGCCCCCTTGCCTAAGTCGGGGCGAGCGACGATAGGGCGGCGATGGCGAATAATCCTGTTTCGACCGCCGCCCCCGGCCCCCGGCCCGCCGCGCTCGCGCGTTGGCTCTGGGGCGTGGCACTGCTGGTCATCCTAGTCGTGGCCGTCGGCGGTATTACCCGCCTGACCGAATCGGGCCTGTCGATCACCGAATGGAAGCCGGTGTCGGGCGTGCTGCCGCCGCTGAACGAAGCGGGCTGGCAGGAAGAGTTCCACAAATATCAGCAGATCCCCGAATATAAGGAGATCAATGTCGGTATGTCGCTCGCGGCGTTCAAGGCGATCTTCTTCTGGGAATGGCTGCACCGCGTCCTCGGTCGGCTCGTTGGCGGCGCGATGCTCGTCCCGCTGATCTGGTTCGCGGCGCGGCGCGCGATCCCGGCCGGTTATGGCTGGCGCCTGTTCGCCTTGACCTCGCTGGTCGGGCTGCAGGGTGCGATCGGGTGGTGGATGGTTGCTTCGGGCCTCGAATATCGCACCGACGTCAGCCATTTCCGCCTCGCGACCCATTTGCTCACCGCGCTGTTCCTGCTGGCGGGTCTGGTATGGACTGCGCGCGATTTGACGGCACTGGCGCGTGATCCGGCCGCCCGGCCGGCGCGGTTGACCGGCGCGGCGATCGCGGTGATCGCGATCCTTTTCGTCCAGTTGCTGCTTGGCGCCTGGGTTGCCGGGCTCAACGCCGGGCAGGTGGCGAACACCTGGCCGGCGATGAACGATCATTTCGTCCCCGAGGGCATCGACTGGTCGGACGGCGCGTGGATGGCGCTGACCAACGATCCCTTCCTGCTCCATTTCCTCCACCGCTGGTGGTCGTGGGTCGCGGCGCTGGCGCTGCTCTGGCTTGCTCGCACGCTCGCGCGGCGTGGCGCGACGGGCGTGGCGACGATGCTGGTCGCGGTGGTCGCCGCGCAGATGATGCTCGGCATCCTGACCGTGCTGACCGGCGTGTCGCTGTGGATCGCGGTGCTGCACCAGGTGACCGGCGCGATCCTGGTCGCGACGGCGGCGGCCGGGCTTCACCGGCTGGGCCGCGCCGCCGCATGATCGGCGCGGGCGTCTGGGCGGGGGCGTTGCTGTTGCTCGCCGCGCCCGAGACCGCAACCGCAACCTTGGAGCAGCCCGCACCGATGGCGGTGCGCGAACAGCGCTTCGCGCCGCCAGTCGGACAGCCGATGGCGTATCGCGTCACGACGCGGCGGATCAGCCGCAACGGAACGCTGATCAGCTTTTCGCTCGTTTATGCGCTCGAATGGCAAAGCGCGGGGCGCGGCTACCGGCTCGACGCGGTGCTGCGGCGGATCGAATCCGACGCGCGGCCCGAACTCGTCCGGGCGCTGACCGGGCTGGTCGAGCCGCTGGTCGGCGAGACGCTGACCTATCTGGTCGATGCCGATGGGCGCAAGGTCGCGCTCGCCGATCCCGATAGTTTGTGGGCGCGCGTTGCCGGGCGGACGCAGGGACTGGCGGCGGGCGCCGAGGCACCCGAGGCGCAGCAGGTGGCGGCCCTGCTTGCCTCGCTGCCCGAAACCGAGCGTGAGAAGCTGGTCACCGCCGACGTCCGCGCGCTGATCGCACCCGCCAATGCAGCGATCCCGACCACCGATAATGGCGATGCGTCGGTATCGATCCAGCAAGACGACGCGCGGCTTATTGTCGCCAAGGTCGAAAAGGGCGAGGTGACGGCTGGCGCCGCGCCGCTCGACATCGGCACATTATGGACGGTCGATACGGACACCGGGCTCATCCTGCGCGAACAGCGGCAGAGCTGGGTCGGCGAGCCTGGAAGCGCCGCGCGGACTCTCGTCGAAGAGCGGATTCGCGCGCTGACACCGGGCGATCCGGGGTAGCGCTGACTAGAAGGGTATTATTTTACCCGTCAGCAAAGCCGCTCCTTGCTTGACTTTCGGCGCCGTTATCGCCATTGGCCCGCTCCGAAGCGCCGCGATGTCCCGCTCGGGACGTGCGGCGCGGTTTGTTTCGGGCGGGTCCTCTCGCCCTCGTCCATGTCTTAAGGAGGTCGCCATGATGAAGGCGCTGACCAAGACGACCGTATCGGCGAACGCCGCAACGGTCGAAAAGAAATGGGTGCTGATCGACGCCGACGGCCTGGTTGTGGGCCGCGTCGCATCGATCATCGCCAATATCCTGCGCGGCAAGCACAAGCCGAGCTTTACCCCGCACGTCGATTGCGGTGACAATGTCATCGTCATCAACGCCGAGAAGGTGAAGTTCACCGGCAAGAAGTTGCAAGACAAGCGCTATTACAAGCACACCGGCTATGCCGGCGGCATCAAGGAAACCAGCCCCGCCAAGATCCTGGAAGGCCGTTTTCCCGAGCGCGTGCTCGAAAAGGCGATCGAACGCATGATCCCGCGCGGCCCGCTCGGCCGCCAGCAGATGCGCAACCTGCGCGTCTTCGCCGGCACCGACCATCCGCATGCCGGGCAGAACCCCGAAGTGATCGACGTCGCTTCGATGAACCGCAAGAACAAGGTGGGTGCATAATGGCCGACGAACAGACCATGACCGATCTCAAGGATCTCGGCGGCGCCGTTGAAGGCACCGTTGCCGCCCCGACCAGCAATGCGCCGCTGCGCGAAAAGCAGGTCGACAAGCAAGGCCGTTCCTACGCGACCGGCCGCCGCAAGGACGCCGTCGCCCGCGTGTGGCTGAAGCCCGGCACTGGCAAGATCACGATCAACGGCCGCGACCAGGAAGTGTATTTCGCACGTCCGACGCTGCGCCTCGTCATCAACCAGCCGTTCGGCCTCGCCGATCGCATCGGCAGCTATGACATCGTCGCTACCGTCAAGGGTGGCGGTCTGTCGGGCCAGGCGGGCGCTGTGTTGCACGGCATCTCGCAGGCGCTGACCCGTTTCGAACCCGCGCTGCGCGGCATCGTGAAGTCCGCTGGCTTCCTGACCCGCGACAGCCGCACGGTCGAGCGCAAGAAGTACGGCAAGGCCAAGGCCCGCCGCAGCTTCCAGTTCTCGAAGCGCTAACGAATTTTCCGTCGACGGACGGAGAAGGGAAGGGCGGTCCGGCAACGGGCCGCCCTTTTTCTTTGGACGCGGGCACCGGGCGATCCAACAACGCATCGGTTGAGATAGGCGCACCGCCCGCGCACGCGGTTGTAAAATATTGTTGCATGCGCCGGCACCAGCTTGACTATGCGATATAATCCTGTCCGACCGGGCGCTTCCATCGGGAGAATTTTCATGCACCGTCTTTTGGTCCGCTGGCACATGCTGGTCGCCGCTTTCCTCTTTCCCGCCATTCTCCTCTACCTGCTGACGGGAGCGCTCTACACCTGGGGCGCAAAGGGCGATTATGTGACGAGCGAGCATGTGGTGGCACTGTCGGCACCGCTGATCGACGACAAGGCGGCGCTGCAGGCGATCGTCGTGAGGGAACTCGCCAAGCAGGACGTTGCGCCCCCGACCGGCGGGGCGACGGTCAAGCCGGTCGGCGACAGTTTCCAGCTCGACTGGACCGGCTCGCGGCGCGACGTGACGCTCGAGCCCGGCGAAACCGCGGCCACGGCCAAGCTGATCGTCAAGGAAACAAGCTGGCACCGCTTCTTCGTTCAGTTGCACAAGGCGAAGGGCGGGACGCCGTTCAAGATTTATGCCGCGATCCTGGCGCTCGGGCTGTTCTTTCTCGTGACCTCCGGGCTGATCGTGGCGCTCAAGGTGCCGAACATGCGGCGCGGCGCGGTGGTCGCTTCGGCAGTCGGATTGGCGGCATTCGCCGGGATCGCGGCGGTCAGTTAGCGTTCTCGCGCAGCGACTGAAGCGGGTGGTCTGGCGACGGGCCGCCCTCTTTCTTGGTCTCGATGCTCGTGGCGATCCGTCGCGCGGCATCGGCGAAAGGCATTAGTACCGCGCCGGTGGGGCCGTGCGGATCATAGGCGATGCCATCGACGCCGAAGCGCAGCCTTTCGCGCTTCGCGGCGGGCAGGTGGAGCGTCCCGAAGATCCGGTCGAAGATCGCAAGCGTCGATCCGAAATTGCGGTCGTGATGCCGTTCCTCGACCGAATGGTGGATCTGGTGGTGCGCCGGGCTGAGCAGCCAGCGGCCCGCGCCACCGGGCAGGCTGATCCACAGGTGTGAATGCTGAAGATAGGTGAAGATTATGGTGGCGAGGAAGGTGAGGGCATTGGCGCCGTGGATGAGGAATCCGCCGCCGACGCGCCCGAAGGCGAAATGAACGAGTGCCATGGCGATGCCCGCGGATGCGGCGGCCATGTTGAAGAAGAGGATCGTGTCGACCGGATGGACCCGGAAATTGGTAAGCGGGGTCAGCGATTCGGCGGTGTGATGCACCTTGTGGAATTCCCACATCCAGCCAACGCGGTGGCTGAGGCTGTGGTTGAGCCAATATGCGAATTCATAGGCCGTGAAGAGCATCAGGGTCATGACGGTGCCGGCGACCCACGCCGGCGCGGCGATCGGCGCGGGCGATCCGAACAGCATATGGAGGCCACGCAGCATATGGCCCGCGAACCATTCGCCGGACCAGAGCGCCCAACCCAGAGCACTTGCCGAGAACAGCACGCCGAAGAGGAACCAGGCAATATCGGCGCGGCCCGATGGACTGCGCACGATCCGCGCGGGCAGGAGGGCGCGCAACAGGACCTTGGTGCGTACCGGGCGCGACCGGCCGCGCGGGATCGCGAAACGGAGCATCAGCGCGAGCGCGAGCAGGGCAGCCGCAAGCGTCAGTGCGTGGGGCGCCCATGACGACAGGGTCGCTGCGATGTCCGGTTGTTCGCCCATTGCCCCCGTCTTAGGGGGGGATGGTAAATGGCGACCTAACGGGGACTTTTCGCGTCAAAGCAGATCGAGACTGCCGAGCGCCAGCGCCTGCCGCGCCGGGCGTTCGGCCATCACCGCGAACATTTCGTCGCCGCGCGTCGTGCGCTCGACGCTCATCGACGCGAAGACTGCCATGAAATAACCGCTGAGCGCGCCGAGACGATAGTCGATCCATAGCGCACCCGCGTCGGGATCGACGCCTTCGGCTTTCAACGCCGCGATCCAATGGTCGAACGCCGGGCGGTCGGCGGCGGCACGCTCGAACGGGTCGGCGATGCTGGTGCCGACGAGGTAGGCGAGGTCGGTGGCGCCGCTGCCGCGGCCGAGCGTCTGCCAGTCGACGAGCCAGCAGGCGTCGCCGTCCGGACTGAAAAGGATGTTGTCGATCCGGAGGTCGCCATGGGCGAGGCTGCGCGCCGCGGGTTCGCGGGACAAATAGGCGTCGAGCCGGTCGACGATCCCCGCACCGAGATCGAGCACCTCGGGCGCCAGGCGTTCGGCATAACGCTCGCGAAAGCCGAGATAGAGCTGCGGGAACATCGCGCGAATCAGGCCGCTATTGTCGCGCGCGAGCCAGGACATGTCGGCGAGGCCAGGAGCGTTCCACAGATGGGCATGGAGCTTTGCCACCGCGTCGATGCAGGGCACCAGTCCCGCGAGGTCGCGGCCGGCGAGCTGGTCGCCCTGCGCCGCGGGGGCGAGGTCGGAGAGGAGCAGGACGAATTCGACCTCGTCATCCTCGATCGCGTGGAAATAGCAGGCCGGCGCTGGCACGCCGCTGGTCGCGGCGAGGTCGCGGTACCAGCTGACCTCCTTGATATAGGTGCCGGTCAGCTTGGCGATGTTGCGGCTCGCCTCGTCACGGCTCGGGCATTTGGCGATGATCGTTGCCGGCGCGTCGACGCCGTCGGCCCAGTCGAGCGTCAGGCGAAAGCTATCGCACATCTGCCCGGTGCCGACCTTGCTCGCGGTAAAGCCGCGCAGCGCGCCCGGGGCCTGCCCCAATTTCTCCGCGATCCATGCGGGCGACATCGCCTCCGGCGAAGTCGGGAAGCTCATGCGGCGGGATCCATCAGCCCGGCGAGGCCGGTCGGGGCGTGCGGGCCGACAAAGAGCTGTTCGAGGACACCGACCCCGCGATGCGCGGTGCTGCCGTCGACGAGTTCGGCGGTGACGAGCGCCTGGATATGCATCGCGAGCGGATTGCCCCAGCCGCGCTCGCCCTCCGCCATGCTGTCGTGCGCGACGGCAAGATCAGGGCCGTGGTCGAAGCCGTGACCCCAGACGGGATGGGTGTAGCCGAGGCCGCTCATCGCGAAGACCGGGCCGGTCGGGGCGAGGGTCAGTGAGCGACCGCCGCCGAGTTCGGTGCGCTGCGCGGCGACCCGGCGGCTGCCCGCCTGCCAGTCGAGCGCGAAGGCGGCGGCGTCGAAATGGGTCTCGCCGCCATTGTCGCCGACGATCACCGCGCGGCGGTTCCATGGGTTGCCTTCACCATCGTCATTGCTGTGGAAGAAGAGCGAGGCATGGTCGAAATTGCACGGCGTCCACAGCCAGAAGAACTGGTTGAAGTTGCCCTGCGGCGGCGGTTGCGGTTCGGACGCGCCGACCGGGCGGATACCCCAGCTGCGGTCGCGGGTGCCGGTCCAGCCGTCGTCGACGGAGACGCGCAGGCCATCGACCGACAGCCAGCCGGCCCAGCGGCCGTTCTGCGTCATGCGCGTATAGTCCATGAACAGGCGGGTGCCGTTGCGGCGGATGAAGCGCGGCTCCTCGATCGGGAAATGGCGGCCGGTAAAGGTCAGCTCGGCGGCGAGCGGGCCGTCATTGGGTGCGATGCTCAGCGTGACACGTTCGAGCGGGGCGTCGATCGAAATCGCGACCGGTCCGACCGAAAGATCGAGCCTTTCGCCCGACGACCGCCGGCTAGCACGGAGGTTGTGCTGGACGCCGTCGACGACGACGCAAAAGGCCGCATCGACGATGCCGAGCTGCGGATAGAAGCCCATGGCGGCGGCGAAAAAGACCGATCCGTCGGGGCTGTAGCCGTTGAAGAAATAGCGGTCGTAGAAATTGCGATCGGTGCCCGCGAAGGCCACCGGCTCGCATGTCTGGTGCAGCGGAAAATCATCGCCTTTGGTCAGCATGGTTCATCCTCATCCCGTTTTTTGTTGCAACCTATCGCGGCGCCTGCGGGATGGGAAGGGGCTGGTTTGGGTCTTAAGGACACAAAGGACACGGACGGACGCGTCCGAACTTTCTCCTTTGTCGCTTTAAGCCGGTAATATGGGCCGGGCTTGAAACCTGCATTCGACGAGGCAAGCGACATGGCCATCCCGAAGAATAGATCATGGCGATGTTTTTTAGGAAAGCGGTTTTTGCGGCATCGGGCGATGGCGGGTTTCGGGCGGGAAGCGGACATGAAATCCTCCCTGTGGCGAAGCCATGGGGAGGGGGACCGCGCCCGAAGGGCGTGGTGGAGGGACCGAAAGCTTGCGCGACGCCTGACGGCGTCGGCCCCTCCGTCAGCGGCTTCGCCGCTGCCACCTCCCCATCGCTGCGCGACAGGGAGGATTTAAGCAACGTCCGCTTCCCACCCAAAATCGACAGTCGGGGTCGCTCTTCAATGCACCGGGGGATCGACCGGCGGCACAGCGCCGACGGGGGCGACCGGTTCGGCCGGGTCGCGCGGTGGCAGGGCGTCGGGCGGGACGTCGTCGATCTGCATGTCGGGGGTGGGTATTTTTTCGAGGTTGCGCACGCGCACGCCGATGGTCCCGTCCGCGATGGTCAGCTCGTTGAAGCTCGGCGGGGTCGAACGGATGCGCTGCGACAGCGTTCCGGCGCCGATCATGCGGATCGGGCCGTCGGGGGTCTCGCGCACCAGGTCGAAGGCGTCGTGGACATGGCCGGTCAGCACCGCCGCGACGCCGCGCGAGGCGAGCGCACGGAGCGCGGTCTCGCCGCCGCGGGTCAGCGCGCGGCCGCGCGTCCCGGCCTCGACCAGCGGGTGATGCGCGGTGATGAAGACCGTCGTGCCGCGCGGCAGCGCGTCGATCGCCGCCATCGTCTTGTCGAGCGCGGCGCGCGTCACCCAGCCCTTCGACCAGTCGAGCCGCCATTGCGCGCGCGCGGTGGTCTTGAGCGGCACGACCGCGACGCCTTCAAGTTCGAGCTCGCGTTCGACAAGCCGTTCGATGCGCCGGATGCGGGCGTAGGGCCAGAAAAAGCGCGCGAAGGGATTGAAATAGGGCAGGTCGTGATTGCCGACTTCGACGGTCACCGGCACGTCGAGCCGTTCGATCCAGTCGCAGGCGGCGGCGAATTCGCGGGACCGTGCGCGCATCGTCAGATCGCCGGTGACCAGCACCGCATCGGGCCGTTCCGATTTCACGCAATCCGCGAACCAGGCGAGCGCGGCGCGATCCTCCAGTCCGAAATGCAGGTCGCTGATGTGAAACAAGCGGGTCATGCTGTGGTGAGGAAGTCGACCGCGCTCATCCCGAGCGCGAAGCGCGCGGGGGAGGGTATTTCGCTGAGCTCACCGTCATATTCGAGGCTGATCGGAGCTGCGCTTTCGAGCAGGATCGTCTCGGCGGTCGCGATCGGCTCGCTAGGGCCGTCGCGGAAATCGCCGCCGAGCCAGGCGAGTCCGTGACGCAGCACGTCTCCGGTGCCCTCGGTTAAGATGCCGTCGGCGGCGATGCCCTTTTCGGTCGGGGTCAGAATGACGGCCGGATAGGTCTTGGTGTGCCCCACGACGCCGACCCCGGGGGCGTTAAGCATCGTGTCGAGCGCGTCGGGCGCGGCGCGGCTGGCCTCGATCACGCCGTCCTGCCGCATCGTTTCGCGCACCGTGGCCCAGCGCGTCGCGGGTCCCGCGACGACGGTAATGAAAGCTTGCTTGGTCGCCGAGCGGATGATCGGGATCGGTCGCCGGCGCCCTTTCCCGCCGAGCGCGTCGATCAGGATGTCGGGTGCGGGGCGGTCGCCGTGCAATTGCTTCGAAAGCAGGTTCAGCGTGCCGCCGGGTAGCGGCAGGATCGCGCCGCGCCATCCCTCGACCTGCGCCGCGGCGGCGTTGATCGTGCCGTCGCCGGTCCACACGAGCAGCAGGTCGATATCTTGCGCGCGCAGCATCTGCGCATCGGGCAGCGAGGCATCGGGCAGCGCGAAGGTCGCGGCGAGCGGCGCGCCGGCGGCGCGGCAGGCCTCTTCGATCGCGACGCGCATTGTTTCGTCGTGGCTGCCGCTCCGGGTGTTGCAGACGAGGGCGGGGCGGGAGAAGGCTGTGGTCATCGGCCATCCTACGCACGAACGCGCAAAAGGTCGCGGCGGTGTTGGGCGCTTGTTCGGCGACGCCCGCCCTTGTAGGGCGCGGGACGGCCCGACGTGCGGCTTGGTGGAGAGCGGGCCTATGTCGGGTGAGCCAGTCAAGGGACAGCGGCGTTTGATCAAGATCCTGATAGTGGTGGGCCTGTTGATCCTGCTGTTCGGCGGCGGCACGCGGCTGATCGTTGGCGGCGGCGCCAAGTCGCTCAACCTCGGCGACCGGCTGCTCGGCGACGGTGATGGCGCGACCTTGCAGGTCGCGGGCCAGCCCTATGGCAGCGGTGAGCGTAACAAGCTCAACATCTGGGTGCCGACGGGAACGAAGAAGAGCGACCGGCTGCCGGTGATCGTCTGGCTCTATGGCGGCGGCTGGTACAGCGGCCAGCGCGACGATTATGGCTTTGCCGGGCGGGCGTTCGCGAAGCAGGGCTTCATCGTCGTCATTCCCGATTACCGGATCGTGCCCGAGGGGCATTGGCCCGACTTCCTGCAGGACAGTGCGGCGGCGGTGGCGTGGACCGAGAAGCATATCGGCGATTATGGCGGCGACGCGGGCCGGATCGCGCTGTCGGGGCATTCGGCGGGCGCCTATAATGCGGTGATGCTGGCGCTCGACCCGCAATGGATGAAGGCGGCGGGCAGCGACGCGTCGCATATTCGCGGCGTCGCGGCGCTCGCCGGACCCTATGATTTCCTCCCCTTCGAGAAGGGCGGTCGCGCCGATGTCGCGATGGGCGATATTCGCCCGGTCGCGCGCACCCAGCCGATCGCCTTCGTCCGCGCCGATGCGCCGCCCTTGTGGCTCGGCCATGGCACCGCCGATACCGTCGTGCGCGTGCGCAACAGCCAGCATCTGGCGGCGGCGATGGAGAAGGTCGGCGGATCGGTGGAGCTTCGGACCTATGACGGACTTAGCCACAACGACCTCGTCATGGCGCTCACCGGGCCGCTGTCGTACAAGGGGCCGATCCTGGCCGAGGCGACCGATTTCCTGCGCGGCGCGACCGCGCGGCGGGTGACGGCGGCGCAATGACCATCAAGATTCCGGCGATCGTGATGGCGGGCAGCCGGCCCGGCCCCGACCCGCTGCTCAGCGGCACGGGGGTGTCGACCAAGGCATTGCTGCGGATCGCGGGGCAGGCGATGCTGGTGCATGTCGTGCGGGCGCTGCGCGCGTCGCCGCTGGTCGGGCCGATCACCATCCTGGCGCAGAACAGCGCCGAACTCGCCGCCGAGCCGGGGCTGGCGGGGCTCGCCGACCTGCATTTTTCGGATTCGGGGCAGGGGATCAGCAGTTCGCTCGCCGCGGCGCTGCCACCGGGCGACGATCCGCTGCTGGTGACGACCGCCGACAATGTGTTGCTGACGCCCGCGATGATCGCCGAGTTCCTCGATGGCGCCGAAGGCAGCGACGTCGCGGTGGCGATGGTCGAGCGCGATGTGCTGCTCGCGCGCTATCCGCAGTCGCAGCGGACCTGGCTGAAATTTCGCGGCGGCTGGTGGTCGGGGGCGAACATGTTCCGGCTGCGCGGGCGGCGGGTCTTGCCGCTGCTCGACTTCTGGGGACGGATCGAGCGCGACCGCAAAAAGGGGTTGAGGATCATTGCTGCGTTCGGCCCGTGGTTGCTGATCGGCGCGCTGCTGCGGCTGTTCACGATCCAGCAGGGGGTGGCGCGTGCGGGGCTGCGCTTCGGGCTGAAGGCGACGGTGGTGCCGATGAGCGACCCCGAGGCGTGCATCGATGCCGACAAGCCGGTCGATATCGAGCTGATCGAGGCGATCATGGCGGGGCGAGTGTAAACGACCTGACGTTCCAACATCTCGTCATTGCGAGCGAAGCGAAGCAATCCAGGGCGGTTTACGCGGACTCTGGATTGCCGCGTCGCTTCGCTCCTCGCAATGACGAAGGGGGAGTTTCAGGCCTCGGCCAACGCCTTGTCCACCGCCGCAATCGCGATCGCCAGTTCCTCCGTATAAGGAATCGTCGCGTCGATATCGACAATCGGCGCGCCATTGAACGTCAGCAGCGGCACCGTTTCGACCTTGCGCGTGATCAGCGCGCGGTCGTGGTCGGGCTTGCGCAGCATCACCGTGTCGACATCGACGTGCAGGCGGACGACGAGGGTCGGCTTGTAGGCCGCCATCTCGGCATAAAGCGCGCGCTCCTCTGCCTGCATCGTGGCGAGGCGCGGCGTGGTCGCGCGGCCGGCGAGGATCGGGCCGTCGTGGAGGCCGGGGACTTCAAGCTGCGGATAGCGGTCGGTGACGATCACCTTGCCCGCGCGGCGCTGGTCGAGCAGCGCGTCGAATTTGGCGCGGCGTTTCTTCGACTTGTTCAGCGCATAGCGCGCGGCGAGATATCCGGGGATCGGCTCGCCGGGTTCGCGCAAGCGATCGGCGATGCCGTCGAGGAAGCGGTGCAGCGGCGGGCCGATGATCGGCCAGCGCCCGATGCGGCGGCCCTGCTCGCCCGAGCCTAGCCCGAGATAGCCCGACTCCGCCGCGCGGGTCTTTTGGATATGCGCGAGCAGGTCCGCCGACAGGGTCGACTTGCCCGACCCGTCGCTGCCGACGACTGCGATCAGGGGAGCGAGATCGCTCCCCATAAGATCAGCTCAGTTCCTTGAAGAAACCGATCATCTTGAGCCCGCCGATGATGAAGCGGACGACGACGAGCGCGCCGAAGGCATAGACCCAGGTCCACTGCTGAGCAGTCAGCGCGTCGAAGTTGAAGTCGAGCCGCGCGAACCAGGTCAGGAACACCGTCGTTGCGAGCAGGAACAATTTATTCTGTTCGCGCCAGATCATCCGCTTCCACCAGAAGGGGTATTTGGGCTTTATCCAGCCGTGAAAGCGCGGGAGCAATGCGGGAACGTCCTTCGCCCATTCGGCGTGCGCCGCGCCGAACTTCTCACGCAGATATTCTTCTTCGTAGATCGAGATGCGCTCGTAGATCAGGATGCCAAGCAGGAAGACGATCGCGCCGAACACCCAGCTGCCCGACAGCATCGCGATGCCGGTAAAGTTCAGGATGCGGCCGACATAAAGCGGGTTGCGCACGAGGCTGTAGGGGCCGGTGGTGTTGAGTTCGCTGGCTTCGGCGGCGACCTTGGCGCGGCCCGAGGTGCCGAGCGCGGCCCAGCCGCTGGTGAAGATGCGGACGATCGCGCCGGCGCTGGCGATACCGAGCGACAGCCAGAACCACGCGCAGTCGCCGAAGGCGGTCTGGAACGGACCCCAATCCTTGCTGCACCAGGCGATCAGCACCGAGATGGCGATGGTGATGTAGATATAGGTGCCGCGAATGAAGAAGAGGCGCTTGCCGCTGCGGGCGAGTTCTTGCTGGTACATTTGGATCCGCCTGTTGGCCGCACACGCGCGGCGTCAGAATAAGGTGGGACGTCTCTAGCGATTTTTGCGGCTAAAATAAGACCGAATATTTCAGACGAGGCGCAGCTTGCGCGCCGTCTTGCCGAGCGAGGCGCGGTCGGCGTGGGGCAGGGCGAAGCGCAGCGACAGCCAGATCGCTGCGACCGCGAGCAGCACGATCAGCGGCAGCGCGATCGCGTCGGGCAGGCGCCCGGCGAGCCAAGCGGCGGCGCCCGCGACGAGGGTGATCGCGATGCCGCGCAGCGCGACGCCGGCGAACTGGTGGTCGAACGGATGGAGCTTTTCGTTGATCGCGAGCTGGAGCATCGGGATGCCGCCCATCACGACGAGGCCGATCGACATGGCGAGCGTCACGCCGGTCAGCGCATCCATATGCCCGACGATCAGCCAGCCCGCGCCGACGGCGACGATCACCCCGACGATGGCCGCGGTGAGTTGGTGGCGGAACGCCGCGACGACCTGCAGCACCGGCAGCGAGATGCCGAGCACCGCCTCGGCGGCGCGCGCGAAGAGCAGGATGACCAGCGCAGCCTGCGCGACCTTTGCCTCATGCCCGAACAGGCTGAGCAAAGGCGCGCTGCCCGCAGCGAGGATGGCCGCGAGCGGGAGCGCGATCGCCATGATCAGCCGCGTCGCATAGGCATAGATGTCGGTCACCTGCGCGCGGTCCTCGCGCTCGGCGCTGGCTGCCAGCGGCGCCATCACATAGACGAAGGCGATGCGGACGAGTTGGACGACGCTCGAGAGCTTGCGCGCGATGGTGAACAGCGCGGCGGCCGCGGCGCCCGCCGCGCCGGGCAGGATCAGGTTGAGCACCAGCGCCGGGGCGTCGCCGAACAGCCGCGCGATGACGTTCGACGGCAGGATCGACAGCCCGGCCCAGAAGGTGTTTTTCGCGGTCTCGCCGCCGCGTCCGCCGTGGAGCAATTCGCCGAAGTTGTAATAGCGCCGCAGCAGGCGGACGCAGAGGATCGCGGTGATGCCAAGCGAGCAGAGATGCGCGATGAACAGGCCTTTCAGGCCGAGGCCGCCGGCGAAGAAGGCGCTCGCGAACACCAGTCGCATGATCTGTTCCCACACGATGCGGAGGCGGATCTCGGCGCCGAACACCATGCGTGCGCGCATCGCGCTGGTCGCGATCTCGACGAACGCCCAGAGCGGCAGCGCCCAGATGAAGAGCTGGATCGCGGGCACGACGAGCGGCCGGTCCTTCGCCGCGACGTTGAGGAAGGGTGCGAGGTCGGCGGCGAAGACGGCGATCAGTGCCGCGACGATCAGGCACGGCCCGACCCCGAACAGCATCGCGGTGCGCAGCGCCGCGGCGGCATCGGCATCGCTCGCCGATTGCGGCACGGTGCGCTGCATCGCGCTGGTCATGCCGAGGTCGAAGAGATTTTCGAGCAGGTTGATCGTCGCCCACAGCACGGCATAGAGGCCGTAACCCGCGAGCCCGAACATCAGCACATAAAGCGGCTGCGCGACGATCTCGACCACCGCGCCGAGGCGCGCGAGCACGGTGGTGCCGAGCCCCTTCGCGACGCTGCGGCTGGTAACGGCGGGGGCGGGCGTGTCGTCGCTCATCGTGGCGCCAGTAGCCGCTCGCGCGCGGCCCCGCCAGCGGGTTTCGCTTTTGCGTCCGTCACCCCTTGTCGTCGCGATTAATCGGGTCTAGTCCGACCCCGACTGCATCAGGGGAGCCAGCGACATGGCCGAATTTCGCCTTCCGAAGAACAGCCGCATCCAGAAGGGCGGCCAGACCCACAAAGCCGAAGGCGCGGCCAAAGTCCGGAAATTCAAGGTCTATCGCTACGACCCCGACAAGGGCGAGAACCCGCATTTCGACAATTTCGAGATCGATCTCGACAAGTGTGGCCCGATGGTGCTCGACGCGCTGATCAAGATGAAGAGCGAGCAGGACTCGACGCTGACCTTCCGCCGCTCGTGCCGCGAAGGCATTTGCGGCAGCTGTTCGATGAACATGAATGGCAAGAACGGCCTCGCCTGCACCACCGCGATCGAGGATCTGAAGGGCGATATCAAGATCACCCCGCTGCCGCATATGGAAGTGATCAAGGACCTTGTCCCCGATTTCACCCATTTTTATGCGCAATATAATTCGATCGAGCCCTGGCTGAAGACCAAGACGACGACGCCGAGTGGCAAGGAGCGGCTGCAGTCGCCCGCCGAGCGCGAGAAGCTCGACGGGCTGTACGAATGCATCCTGTGCGCCTGCTGCTCGACGAGCTGCCCGAGCTATTGGTGGAACAGCGACAAGTTCCTTGGCCCCGCGATCCTGCTCCAGGCGTATCGCTGGCTCGCCGACAGCCGCGACGAAATGACCGGCGAGCGCCTCGACGAGTTGGAAGATCCCTTCCGCCTCTATCGCTGCCACACGATCATGAACTGCTCGAACGCCTGCCCCAAGGGGTTGAGTCCGGCACGCGCGATCGCCGAGATCAAGAAGCTCGAGGCCGAGCGGCAGGTGTGAACGACGGGATCGAGGAACCTCGCCGCTATAGCTTTAGCGCCGAGGACGAGGGCGACGGCTGGCTGAGCTGGAACCTCAAGGACGCGAGCCGCTTCAACAGCTTCATCGAACCGCTATCGGTGCGTGTCGAGCCGAACACGCCCGACGGCCGCCCGCAGGCGCGGGTGCGGATGATCCCGGAGCGCAAGCACAGCAACCTCGGCGACAATGTCCATGGTGCGGTCACGCTCGCGCTCGTCGACATCGCGCTGTTCGCGGCGTCGCACCAGTTCGGGTCGCTCAACGCCGGCCATTCGGTGACGCTCGACCTGTCGACGCAGTTCGTCGGCGCCGGCCGACTCGGCGAGCCGCTCGACGCCGTGGTCGAACTGGTGCGCGAGACTGGCCGGCTGATCTTCCTGCGCGGACTCGTGGTCCAGGGCGAGGGCGACAGCCACATCGTGCTGACCTTTGCGGGGACGATCCGCAAGGCGAGCAAATGACGACGGGCGTGCTCGCGGCCTATGATGCGCTGGTCGCGGGCGGCGAGTTGCGGCCCGACCCCGAGCAGCGGGCCGGGGCCGAACGGCTCGACCGCCTGCAAAAGGAACTGGAAGCGGTGCCGCCGCGCGGCAGCCTGCTCTGGCGCCTCACCGGCCGCAAGCCCGAAGCGCCGCGCGGCGTCTATCTGTGGGGTGCGGTCGGGCGCGGCAAGTCGATGCTGATGGACCTGTTCTACGACCAGCTGACCATCCAGCGTAAACGGCGCGTCCATTTCCACGCCTTCATGATCGACGTCCATGCGCGGATGCGCGAGGTGCGCAAAAGCGAGGCGGGCGATCCGATCCCGCTCGTCGCCGACGCGCTCGTCGCCGACGTTCGCTGCCTCGCCTTCGACGAAATGGTGGTGAACAACAGCGCCGATGCGATGATATTGTCGCGCCTGTTCACCGCCTTGATCGATCGCGGTGTCACCGTCGTCGCGACCTCGAACCGGCCGCCCAAGGACCTCTACAAGGACGGGCTCAACCGTGAGCATTTCCTGCCCTTCATCGCGCTGGTCGAGGCGAAGCTCGACGTGATGGGGCTGAACGGCCCGACCGATTATCGCCGTGACCGGCTTGGCGACGGGGCGCGCTGGTTCGTGCCCGCCGACGATGCCGCGAGCGCGGCGCTGTCGGCGGCCTTTTTTCGCCTGACCGACTATCCGCCCGAGGATCGGGCGCATGTGCCGACGCTCGACCTCGACCTCGGCGGCGGGCGCATCCTCCATGTCCCCAAGGCGCTGAAGGGGGTCGCGGTCTTTTCGTTCAAGCGCCTGTGCAGCGAAGCACGCGGCGCGTCCGACTATCTGGCGGTCGCGCGGCATTTCCACACCGTCATCATCGTCGGCATCCCGCGCATGGGACCCGAGAATCGCAACGAGGCGGCGCGCTTCGTGACGCTTGTCGACGCGCTCTACGAATATAAGGTCAAGCTGCTCGCGAGTGCGGCGGCGATGCCCGATGCGCTCTATGTCGCGGGCGACGGGGCGTTCGAGTTCGAACGCACCGCGAGCCGGTTGTCGGAAATGCAGTCCGACGACTATCTGGCCTTAGGCCACGGCCAGGAAGACGCCGCCTAGCACCTTGCCCCAGCGCGAGGAGTTGACCGTCACCGCGATCAGGTCGCGGACATAGCGGACCTCGTGGACGACATGGCCGACGCCCTGTTCGATGATACGGCGCAGGGTGCGCAGCGGCTTGGGCGCGGCGATGCCGATCCGCGCCGGGCGCGAGGGCGGGGCGGGCAATGTCGCGAAACCCCCGCTGGTGACGCGGGGATCCTCGGCGACGGCGCGGCACAGCGCCTCCATTCGCGCGATGGCGAGTCCGTTGGGCACCGCGCGGTCGCGGCTCAGAAGTTCAAAGCTGTGGCTGAAGGCCGAGAACTGGATGGCGCCGCTTGCCGCGCTATGACCCAGGGCATCGCGCATCTCTTCTTCGGACATCGCGCAGAGTTGGGCGGGACGGAAACGGCCCACGCGGTCCATCAACCCGCTGACCGGGACTTCGCATATGCCTTCATGCGCGCGGACCGCGAGGTTGCCCGGGTCTAGCGAAATGGCGCAGCCATGATCGCGATACGCCCCGTTGAAGCTGCTGTCGAAACGGAAACCGAGCGACGCGAGGGCGCGCAGCGTGTCGTCGTTGGCGCCAAAATTGCCGGCACGAAAGGCGGTGGGTTTGGGCGCGCCGGCGCCGACGAGAATGTCGCGGGCCAGGCCGATCAGCTTTTTCTGCGCGCCGAGGGGAAAGTCGCCGATGTTGCGTCCGGTGAGCCGCCCGATGGGGTTGAAGCGCGCGAATTCGAGCCATTCGGTGTGGATGTGAAGCTGAACCTCGTGCCCGCGCGCGACGATCGGCTGGACGATCCTGTCGATGATTTCGGGCCCATAGACGAGCGCCGGCATCGGATCGACGAAATAGACCCCGGTCAGGCCATGGCGTTCGAGCATGTCCATCTGGAAGTGGATGCCATAATCGCCGTCGCGGCAACGGCCGAGGATCGAGCTTTCGAAATTTGCACGCGCATCGGCGCCCCGTTGATAGAGGCCCGCCGACAATTCGGTGTCGAAGCTGATGATAGCCCGCGTCATCCCCGCGAGCCTAACAGGCAGGGGGATAAGGGAGGGTTAACCGGGGGTTGCGGCGGACCTCAGAAGCGCAGCGTCACATCGACCCCGGCGCTCTTGGTATCGGCCCAGGGGAAGATGTGGATGTTGTCGTTCGCCTTGGTGGTGATCAGATGCCCGGTCGCGGTGCCGATCGCGGCGCCGACGAGCACGTCGCCGACGCGGTGCTTCTTCGCTTCGACACGGCTGAGGCCGACAAAGGACGCGACCAGATAGGCGGGCAGGCCGGCTTCCCAGCCGTAGCGGTTGTGCAGCGTCGCCGCGGCGGCGAAGCTGGTCGAGGTGTGGCCCGACGGGAAGCTCTTGTTGTCGCTGCCGTCGGGGCGGCGCGACGGAAAGGCCTCCTTCAACCCTTGGGTGATCAGGATCGTGCCGCCGATGCTGCCACCCGCTTCCAGCACGCCCTCCCAGTCGCCCTGCACCGCCGGGACGCCGAAGGCCGCGACGACGAGCGCATTCTTGGCGACGGTGCCGGCATCGTCCCAGCCCTTTTCGCTGGCGTGGGCGGGCGCCGCGCATGCCAGCGCGATCGCGGCACCGGCGGTGGTCAGTCCAGATCGTATCATGTCGCTCGCCTCGTGCCGTTATGGCACCGATGCATAGCGCAGAATTGGCCGCGGCCAAAATTGCGGCTCCGGTACGCCGCTTTTGGCGGATTGGTCCAATTGGCCCGCCGGGAAGGCGGTTAGGTTCTCGCCGGGCCGGCTTGTATCGGGGTGACGAAAAGGGGGAATTCCGATACAAGCCGCCGACCGGAGTTGGAAGGCGAACTGCCATGTACCGACGCGCGATCCGCCGCAAAAACCGTGTTATGCCCGCCACCGGCGCGCCGCAACAGGCGCCGGCGCGGCGCGCGCGTTCGCCGCTTGCTTCGCTTATGGGGGTACCGTCGCACGCACCGCTGACGATCGGCGCTGCGAACGACCCCGCCGAACAACAGGCCGATGCCGCCGCCGATCATGTGATGCGCGCGGCGACGCCAGCGCGCGGCGAGGCGTCGGCGCCGGTCGTGCGGCGCGAGGCCAGCGGCGGCTCGGCCACGGGGTCGGCGCCCGCGACCCCTGCGGCGCAATCGGCGATCGCCTCGCTCGGGTCGGGGGCGCCGCTCCCGGCATCGGAACGGGCGTTTTTCGAGCCGCGCTTCGGTGCCGACCTGTCGGGCGTGCGCGTCCATGACGGGGCCGCCGCCGACATCGCATCGCAATCGATCCAGGCGCGCGCCTTCACGCTGGGCAGCGACGTCGCCTTTGCCCGCGGCGAATATCGGCCGGGGACCGGCGATGGGCGGCGGCTGATGGCGCACGAACTGGCGCATGTCCTGCAGGGGGGCGGCGAGGCGCGCCGCGTCGTGCGCCGCGTCACCGCCGATCAATGCGCGTCGGACTGCACGATGGAAGATGGCATCGCGACCAAGACCGGCAAATATACGCTGACGATCATGGCCGACAAGGAGGGGCCGTTCCTGCTCATCCCCTTCACCTCCAACGTCGGGCACGCCTGGTTGCGGCTGCAGGACGACACCGGCAATTACTGGACCTATGGGTTCTGGCCGCAGACCGGTTTCGATGCCAGCCAGCCCTTTGCCGACGTCGAAGGCTGCGTTCATCATCCCGACACCGCGCACGACGACCATATCACCGCGTCGCAAAGCTATGAGCTCACCGCGGCCCAGTTCGCCGCGGCGAAAAGCTATGCTTCGGGGATATGCGCGGCCAAGCCGAAATATAATCTGTTCCAGTTCAACTGCACCGAATTCGTCCGCAAGACGCTCGACGCCGCGGGGCAGGGATCGTGGGGCGGCTTTGGGCTGATCTGGGAAAGCCCCAACGGGCTCGATGCCTGGATGCGTCTCCATGCGCTGGAAATCGGGACCAGCGCCACCGCCGCGACCACGGCGCCGAAGGCGGCGGGCGCCGGCTCGTTCGGGTTCGAACTATCCTATCGCCATCAATTTTATTCGATGCTGGGGCATAAATTGCGGCTCTATGGCGTCGGCCAGACCGAGTTGGGCGGGCCGATCAAGATCGCCGGGGCCGGGGTCGGGGTGTCGCTCGATCCGCAGCGCGTCTGGCTGCCGTCGCTCTATGCCGAGGGCATGGGGACATTCGGCGACATGAATCCCGGCGCCGATAAATTCGGCGCGGGCCTGTCGGCGGGTTATGGGCTGAACTATCGCATCGACGCCTTGGGCTCGATCGGCGTCGAGCATAATTTCCTCAAGGATTTCGTCAACGACGACCCCGCACTGGGTCGGCTGATGATCAAAGCCAAGATCAATCTGTGGTAGCCTTGGCGTTGGCGATCGATGCCGGAGGCCGGAGCAAATGGGCCTCTATCACTATTGCGAACTATTAGCAATTAATCTTTGATTTTCATGCTTTTCGCGGTTGTTTCCTTAAGGGAATCGGCGTAGGGCGGCGCCGTCTAGGGACCGGCGCGGCGATTTGGCCCGTGTGCCAGCCGGTTTTGTGCTTCATTGCCGGGCTTGCCACGAAGGGAGTGCCGCGCGCCATGGGACGCAAGAAAATCGCTTTGATCGGAGCCGGAAATATCGGCGGAACGCTGGCGTTGCTGGCGGCGCAGAAGGAACTGGGCGACGTCGTCCTGTTCGACGTCGTCGAAGGCGTACCGCAGGGCAAGGCGCTCGACCTGTCGCAGGTCGGCCCGATCGCGGGCTTTGACGCGAAGATCACCGGCACGAACGACTATGCCGACATCGCCGGCGCCGACGTCATCATCGTCACCGCCGGTGTCGCCCGCAAGCCGGGCATGAGCCGCGACGACCTGCTCGGCATCAACCTGAAGGTCATGAAGGCCGTCGGCGAAGGCATCAAGGCCAACGCCCCCGACGCTTTCGTCATCTGTATCACCAACCCGCTCGACGCGATGGTGTGGGCGCTGCGCGAATTTTCGGGTCTGCCGCACAACAAGGTCGTCGGCATGGCCGGCGTGCTCGATTCGGCGCGGTTCAGCCACTTCATCGCTGACGAGTTCGATGTGTCGGTGAAGGATGTGAACACCTTCGTCCTCGGCGGCCATGGCGACACGATGGTTCCCGTCGTGCGTTACTCGACCGTCAACGGCATTCCCGTTCCCGACCTCGTCAAGATGGGCCTGTCGTCGCAGGACAAGATCGACGCGATCGTCAAGCGCACGCGCGGCGGCGGCGGCGAGATTGTCGCGCTGCTCGGCACCGGTTCTGCCTTCTATGCGCCCGCCGCGTCGGGCATCGCGATGGCCGAAGCCTATCTGGGTGACCAGAAGCGCATCCTGCCCTGCGCCGCCTATGTCGATGGCCAGTACGGTCTCGACGGCCTGTACGTCGGCGTTCCGGTGCTGATCGGTGCTGGCGGCGTCGAAAAGATCGTCGAGATCGAACTCGACGACGCCGACAAGGCGGGGCTGCAGGTCTCGGTCGACGCGGTCAAGGAACTGCTCGACGCGTGCAAGGCGCTGGATCCGTCGCTCGCATGATAGCCCTTCGCAGCTTCCTGTTGGCGATTGCCGCTTTGCCTACGGTGGCAGCCGCGCAATCGGCCAGCACGGAGCCAAGTTTGAGCGACATGCTCAAACCTGGCACCCCTGATGCTCTGGCAGCTGCCTTTGACGAAGTTTGCTTCGCCAACCGTAGCGATATCGGGCTCCAGCAGGCGGCTGCGAATGGATCGGCAAGGGGTTTTCGGCCGTTGGGAAAGCCGACGCCGAAGAAGGCCAGTTTCATGGCCTTTCCGATCATGGCCTCGATGGAACAGCTTGGAAAATCGGTGTTCGGCTGCTCGATGACCTCGGGCGTTGCGGATGACCTGACGCCGTCGTTGCTGGTGGAAGCGATCAAAACGAGTAGCCCTGGCCTGAAAGACGTTCCATTCCGGATCGAGAAGGATAGCGCGAGCGCGTCTATCGTCGAAGGAAACAGGCGCTTCGAAGTTCAAGTGCAGCTCTCGGAGGGGCAGCTATCGCCGATTGCGACGCTGGCTGTGATGTCGCTTTCCGTTCCGTCGAGATGAGTAAAATGCCCCTGGCCGCCGCATGGCCGGCATCAGGAAACAAGGAGTAGTTTGTGTAATGTCCATCCTCATCGACAAGAATACCAAGGTCATCACGCAAGGGATGACCGGTGCCACCGGCACCTTCCACACCGAACAGGCGCTTGCCTATGGCACGCAGATGGTCGGCGGCGTGACGCCGGGCAAGGGCGGTACGACGCATATCGGCCTGCCCAACTTCAACACGGTCGAAGAAGCCAAGGCCGCGACCGGCGCGACCGCGTCGGTCATCTATGTGCCGCCGCCGTTCGCCGCCGACTCGATCCTCGAGGCGATCGACGCCGAGATCGAGCTGATCGTCGCGATCACCGAGGGCATCCCGGTGCTCGACATGGTCAAGGTGAAGCGCGCGCTGTCGGGCTCGAAATCACGCCTGATCGGCCCGAACTGCCCCGGCGTGCTGACCCCCGGCGAATGCAAGATCGGCATCATGCCCGGCAGCATCTTCTCGAAGGGCAGCGTCGGCGTCGTCTCGCGCTCGGGCACGCTGACCTATGAAGCGGTGTTCCAGACCACCAACGCCGGGCTTGGCCAGACCACCGCGGTCGGCATCGGTGGCGACCCGGTCAACGGCACCAACTTCATCGACGTCCTCGAACTCTTCCTCGCTGACGAAGCGACCAAGTCGATCATCATGATCGGCGAAATCGGCGGCGACGCCGAGGAGCAGGCGGCACAATTCCTGATCGACGAAGCCAAGCGCGGCCGCAAAAAGCCGATGGCCGGCTTTATCGCGGGCCGCACCGCGCCTCCGGGCCGCCGCATGGGCCACGCCGGTGCGATCGTGTCGGGCGGCAAGGGCGACGCCGAAAGCAAGATCGCGGCGATGGAAGCGGCGGGCATCACCGTGTCGGCGAGCCCGTCCGAACTCGGCACGACGCTCGTCGAAGTGCTGAAAGAACGCGTCTGAGTATCGCGCCCGCCGGAACGAAACGGTTCCGGCGGGCATCCCCTTCCCAACCCTTCTCCCCGGAGCCATTTCTCGCAAGGGAATGGAAAAGATCATGAACCTCGAACGACAGAGCTTTGACATCGACGAGCCGCAGGCGGGCCCCAGCTGGGCGCCGAAGAACTGGCCGCCGATCGACAGCGACGACCTGACCGCTGCGCTCGATCCGCAGCAGATGCAGGTCGCAGTGAAGGCCGCCGCCGCCAAGGCCGGTGCGCCCCTGTCGAATGCCGAAGTCGAACGCGCGGCGAATGATTCGATCCGCGCGATGATGCTGATCCGCACCTATCGCGTGCGCGGGCATCTCGCCGCGAACCTCGATCCGCTGGGGCTCAGCACGCGCGAGCTGCCCGCCGATCTGACACCCGAATATCATGGTTTCGTCGGCGCCGATCAGGACCGGCCGATCTTCGTCGGCGGTGCGCTCGGCCTTGAAAAAGCGACGATCCGTGAGATCGTGGCGATCTTGCGCGCGAATTATTGCGGCAATGTCGGCCTCGAATATATGCACATCGCCGACATCGAGGAGCGCCAGTTCCTGCAGGAACGGATGGAAGGCGCCGACAAGATCATCGAATTTTCGGTCGAGGGCAAACGCGCCATCCTGAACAAGGTGATCCAGGCCGAGGAATGGGAAAAATTCCTCGCGCGCAAATATGTCGGCACCAAGCGCTTCGGCCTCGACGGCGGCGAATCGATGATTCCGGCGATGGAAGCCATCATCAAATATGGCGGCCAATATGGCGTGAAGGAAATCGTCTACGGTATGGCGCACCGCGGCCGCCTGAACATGCTCGCGAACGTGATGGCCAAGCCGTACAAGGTGATCTTCCACGAATTTTCCGGCGGCAGTGCCAACCCCGACGATGTCGGCGGGTCGGGCGACGTCAAATATCACCTCGGCACCTCGACCGACCGCGAGTTCGGCGGTGCGTCGGTGCATATGTCGCTGGTTCCCAACCCGTCGCATCTCGAAGCCGCCGACCCGGTCGTGCTCGGCAAGGTGCGAGCGCAGCAGGTGGTGCGCGACGACCTTGCCAAGCATGAGCAGGTGCTGCCCGTGCTGATCCACGGCGACGCGGCCTTCGCGGGGCAGGGGATCGTCTGGGAATGCCTCGGCTTCTCGGGCATCCGCGGTTACAACACCGGCGGCTGCATCCACTTCATCGTCAACAACCAGATCGGCTTCACGACCAGCCCGCAATATGCGCGCTCGTCGCCCTATCCGTCGGACGTCGCGAAGGGCGTGATGGCGCCGATCCTGCACGTCAACGGCGACGATCCCGAGGCGGTGACCTTTGCCTGCAAGCTGGCGATCGACTTCCGCCAGCAGTTTAAGCGCGACGTCGTGATCGACATGTGGTGCTATCGCCGTTTCGGCCATAACGAGGGCGACGAGCCTTCGTTCACCCAGCCTTTGATGTATGCCGTCATCCGCCAGCACCCGCCGGTGTCGCAGCTTTGCGCGGCGAAACTCGAAGCCGAGGGCGTGATCGATGCCGGCTGGGCCGACGCCCGCCGCGCCGAATTCGTCGCGCGGCTTGAGGATGATTTCGAATCGGCGAAAAGCTACAAGCCGAACAAGGCCGACTGGTTCGCGGGTCGCTGGTCGGGGCTGCACGCCCCCGCCGATCCCGAAAACGCCCGCCGCAACATCTCGACCGGGGTCAGCGACAAATTGTTCGACTCGATCGGCCGGATCATGACGACGATCCCCGCCGACCTCGACGTCCACAAGACGCTGCGCCGCGTGATTGACGCGCGGGGCGCGATGTTCGCCGACAAGAGCGACAAGGAAGTGTTCGACTGGGCGACCGCCGAGCAGCTCGCGTTCGGGACGCTGCTCAGCGAGGGCTATCAGGTGCGCCTGTCGGGGCAGGATTCGGGCCGCGGTACCTTCAGCCAGCGTCACGCGGTCTGGGTCGACCAGCAGACCGAGAATAAATATGTCCCGCTGACCACCGTGCCGCACGGCCGGTTCGAGGTGCTCGACAGCCCGCTCTCCGAATATGGCGTGCTCGGGTTCGAATATGGCTATGCGATGGCCGATCCGAAGAGCCTCGTGCTCTGGGAAGCGCAGTTCGGCGACTTCGCCAATGGCGCGCAGATCATGATCGACCAGTTCATCGCGTCGGGCGAAGCCAAATGGCTGCGCGCCAACGGCCTCGTGATGCTGTTGCCGCATGGCTATGAAGGGCAGGGTCCCGAACATAGCTCGGCGCGCCTCGAACGCTTCCTGCAGCTGTGCGCGGGCGACAATATCCAGGTGTGCAATATTTCGACCCCGTCGAACTATTTCCACGTCCTGCGCCGCCAGATGCTGCGCCCGTTCCGTAAGCCGCTGATCATCATGACGCCCAAGTCGCTGCTCCGCCACAAGCTGGCGGTCTCGCAGCGCTCGGACTTCATCGGCGACGCGCATTTCCGCCGCATCATGTCGGACCGCACCCCGCCCGCCGATAGCGATGTGAAACGCGTCATCCTCTGTTCGGGCAAGGTCGGTTACGACCTGATCGAAGCGCGCGATGCCGCGGGCCAGACCGATACGACGGTGATCCGCATCGAACAGCTCTACCCCTTCCCGGGTGAACCGCTCGCCGTGCGTTTGAAACGCATGCCGAAGCTCGAGGAAGTGGTGTGGGCGCAGGAAGAGCCGCGCAATAACGGCAGCTGGTCCTTCGTCGAGTCGTTCGTCGAGGAAGCGCTGACCAACGCCGGGCACAAGGGCATGCGTCCGCGCTATGCCGGCCGTGCCGCGGCGGCATCGCCCGCCACCGGGCTGATGAGTCGTCACCAGACCGAGCAGTCGGCGCTGGTCGCCGACGCGCTGGGCCTGAGCGTTCGCGCCGAAATCCGCCGCACCAAGAATAAATAAGCGCCCCAAAGGAAAGCAAGATGAGCACCGAAGTCAAAGTCCCCACCTTGGGTGAAAGCGTCACCGAAGCGACGGTCGGCGAATGGTTGAAGCAGCCGGGTGACGCGGTCGCGCTCGACGAGCCGATCGCGAGCCTCGAGACCGACAAGGTCGCGGTCGAGGTACCCTCGCCCGTCGCGGGCGTGATGGGGCAGCAGGTGGTGGCCGCGGGCGACACCGTCGCCGTCGGCGCGGTGATCGCGACGATCGAGGCTGGCAGCGGCAAGGCCGCGGCGCCCGCAGCGCCGGCTTCGGCGCCTGCTCCCGCCGCGAAGGCCGAAGCCGCAGCGCCCGCGCCCGCCGCGACGGCGAGCGAAGACACCGGCGACGGCGTCACCACCCTGTCGCCCGCGGTGCGCCGTCTGGTGCTCGAGCATGGCGTCGACCCGAGCAAGATCAAAGGCAGCGGCAAGGACGGCCGGTTGACCAAGGAAGATGTGCTCGCCGCCGCCAATAATGCGCCCGAGGCTCCGGCGGCCGCGCCGCCGCCCGCCGCTGCCGCCCCCGCGGCATCGGGTGCCCCCGGCCGCCGCGAAGAGCGCGTCAAGATGACTCGGATGCGCCAGACGATCGCCAAGCGGTTGAAGTCGGCGCAGGAAACCGCGGCGATGCTGACGACGTTCAACGACGTCGACATGTCGGCGGTGATGGCGACGCGCGACAAATATCGCGAAAGCTTCGAAAAGAAGCATGGCGTCCGCCTCGGCTTTATGAGCTTCTTCACCAAAGCGGTCGCGCTCGCGGCGCACGACATTCCGGCGGTCAACGCGCGCATCGACGGCGACGAGATCGTCTATTTCGATTACCTCGACGTCTCGGTCGCGGTGAGCGCGCCCAACGGCCTCGTCGTGCCTGTCGTGCGCAACGCCGACAGCCTGAGCTTCGCCGAGATCGAAAAGGCGATCGCCGACCTCGGCAAGCGCGCCAAGGAGGGCACGCTGACGATGGACGACATGACCGGCGGCACCTTTACCATTTCGAACGGCGGCGTGTTCGGCGGCCTGATGTCGACCCCGATCATCAACCCGCCGCAGTCGGCGGTGCTTGGTCTCCATCGCATCGAGGAACGTCCGGTCGTCCGCGACGGCCAGATCGTGGCGCGCCCGATGATGTATCTGGCGCTGAGCTATGACCACCGCCTGATCGACGGACGCGAGGCGGTGACGTTCCTGAAGACGATCAAGGAAGCGATCGAGGATCCGACGCGGCTGCTGATCGACCTGTAATAGGGAACGCCGCATGCGCGACGCCACCGAAGCCTTGTTCGCCTATGGCACGCTCCAATATCCGGACGTGCAGCGCGAACAGTTCGGCCGGTTGCTCAGCGGCACGGCGGACGCGCTGACCGGGTATTGCCTCGGACGGATCGCGATCGCCGACCCCGAGGTGATCCGCAAAAGCGGCGAAAATCACTATCCGGTGCTCGTTCCCGACAGCGAAGGCTCGCAGCGGATCGCGGGCACCCTATATTGGATTACAAGACAAGAACTCGAAGCGGCCGATGTCTATGAGGCCGAAGACTATCAGCGGCAGCGCGTCGCACTGGAATCGGGCGAGAGCGCCTGGGTCTATGTCGCCGCACCGGGCCTGCAATGGAGTATATGATGGCTGAATACGATTACGACGTCCTTGTCATTGGTGCCGGCCCTGGCGGCTATGTCGCGGCGATCCGTGCGGCGCAGCTCGGCCTCAAGACCGCGTGCGCCGAAGGGCGCGAGACGCTCGGCGGCACCTGCCTCAATGTCGGCTGTATCCCGTCGAAGGCGATGCTCCACGCGTCCGAATATTATGACGCCGCCGCCAATGGCGCGATGGCGAAGATGGGGATCGACGTGACCCCCAAGCTCAACCTGCCCGCGATGCACGGCCAGCGCATCGACGCGGTCAAGGGCCTGACCGGCGGCATCGAATTCCTGTTCAAGAAGAACAAGGTCGACTGGCTGAAGGGCTATGCGCAGTTCACCGGCAAGGACAGCGTCGAGGTCGCGGGCAAGACGGTCCGCGCCAAGAATATCGTCATCGCCACCGGATCGTCGGTCACCCCGCTGCCCGGCGTCGCGGTCGATAACGAAAAGCAGATCATCGTCGATTCGACCGGCGCGCTCGAACTCGCGAAGGTTCCCGAGCATATGGTCGTGATCGGCGGCGGTGTGATCGGACTCGAACTCGGCAGCGTCTGGCGCCGGCTTGGCGCGAAAGTCACCTGCGTCGAGTTCCTCGACCAGATCCTGCCCGGCATGGACGCCGATGTGCGCAAGGACGCGAACCGCATCTTCAAGAAGCAGGGCATCGAATTCAAGCTGAAGACCAAGGTCACCAAGGCCGAGGTCAAGGGCAAGAAGGCCGTGCTGACGCTCGAACCCGCCGCTGGTGGTGACGCCGAGACGCTCGAGGCCGATGTCGTGCTGGTATCGATCGGGCGCCGCCCGAACACCGAAGGGCTGGGCCTCGACAAGGCGGGCCTCGCGGTCAACGCGCGCGGCCAGATCGAAACCGACCATGATTTCGGCACGCAGGTCCCTGGTATCTGGGCGATCGGCGACGTTATCCCCGGCCCGATGCTCGCGCATAAGGCCGAGGACGAAGGCATTGCGGTCGCTGAGAATATCGCCGGGCTGACCGGCATCGTGAACCACGACGTCATCCCCTCGGTCGTCTATACCATGCCCGAGATCGCCGGCGTCGGCCTGACCGAAGAGCAGGCGAAGGAGCGCGGCGAGGTCAAGGTCGGCAAATTCCCGATGGCGGGCAACAGCCGCGCCAAGACCAACCACGAACCCGACGGTTTCGTGAAGGTGATCGCCGATGCGAACAGCGACCGCGTGCTCGGCGTCTGGATCATCGCCAGCGTCGCGGGCACGATGATCGCGCAGGCCGCGCAGGCGATGGAATTCGGCGCCACGTCGGAAGACATCGCCTACACATGTCACGCCCACCCGACGCACAGCGAAGCGGTGAAGGAAGCGGCAATGGCGGTGACCGGCAAGCCGATCCACATCTGACAGGCATTTGGGGGAGAGAGTGATGGCGAAGCATGGGCTCTGGGCAGCGGCTTCGCTCGCCCTCTTTCTGGTCCCGGCGGGCGCTCAGGCGGCGCCTGACATGGCTGCGGCGAACGCGCGGCTGACCGCGCTTCTCGACAAAAATTATCCGGCTCTCGAGGCGGTCTACAAGGATTTGCACGCCAATCCCGAACTGGGGATGCAGGAGGTGCGGACCGCCGCGATCCTCGCCCAGCATCTCCGCAAGGCGGGCTTCACCGTGACCGAGAAGGTCGGCGGGACCGGCGTCGTCGCGGTGCTGAAGAACGGCGACGGGCCGACCTTCCTCGTGCGTGCCGACATGGACGCGCTGCCGATGGAGGAAAAGACCGGGCTGGCCTGGTCGAGCAAGGCGCGCGCGACCTATGAGGGCAGGGATGTCCCCGTGATGCACGCCTGCGGCCATGACACGCACGTCGCCTATCTGATCGGCGTCGCGCAGGCGCTGAGCGCGATGCGCGACAGCTGGTCGGGGACGGCGGTGCTGATCGGCCAACCGGCCGAGGAACCGCTCAAGGGCGCGCGCGCGATGCTGGATGACGGGCTGTTGACGCGTTTCCCCAAGCCCGACTTCGGCTTTGCGGCGCATGTCTCGAACCTGCCGTCGGGTGTCGTCGCGATCAAGGCGGGCGCGGGGTCGTCGGCCTCCGACAGCTATTCGATCACCTTCCACGGCCGCGGCGGGCACGGATCGATGCCCGCGGCGACGATCGACCCCATTCCGATCGCCGCGCGCTTCGTCACCGATACGCAGGTGGTGATCAGCCGCGAGAAGGATCCCGCCGCCTTTGGCGTGCTGACGATCGGCGCGATCAACGCCGGCAGCGCGCCCAACATCATCCCCGACAGCGCCGAGGTGAAGGTCAATCTGCGTTCGCAGTCGCCCGAGGTGCGCAAGCTGCTCCAGGACGGCACCGCGCGCGTCGCGAGATCGGCGGCGGCGATGGGCAATGCGCCCGAACCGACGATCCGCTACCTGAGCGGCACCGGCATTCTCACCAACGACGAGACGATGGCCAAGGCCGCGGTCGCGGCGCTGACCCCGGTGTTCGGCAAAGGCCTCGTCTTCGCCCCCGCGAGCGCGGCGCCGATGTCAGGCAGCGAGGATTATTCGGAATTCGTCGACGCGGGCGTGCCGTCGCTGTTTTTCGGCATCGGCGGTTATGATCCTGCGGTGCTCGCCGACCTGAAGGCGAAGGGCGAACCCGCGCCGACCAATCACTCGCCCTTCTTTGCGCCTCGCGCCGAGCCCGCGATTCGCAATGCGGTGACCGCGATCATGCTCTCGATCGTCGGCGGTGTTCGCCCTGCCGCGAAATAGCGACGCGCAATGCCCGTCCCCGACAATGACCTGCTGATCCGGCTGCTCGATCTTGCCGGGATCGGTGTGTTCGCCTTGTCGGGGGCGCTGATGGCGGTGCGTCTGCGCCAGACGCTGGTCACCGCGATGTTTTTCGCGCTGGTGACCGGGGTCGGCGGCGGCAGCGTGCGCGACCTGCTGATCGGCGCGCCGGTATTCTGGGTGCAGGACGGGGCGATCGCGGCGGTGTGCATCGCGATCGCGCTGGTCGTCTGGGTGACGCCCGAACGCTGGTGGCAGGGGCAGTTGCTCGAATGGGCCGATGCCGTTGGGCTCGCGGCCTATGCCGTCTTCGGCACCGCCAAGGCGCTGGCGTGGGGCGTGCCGCCGGTGCCTGCGCTGCTGATGGGGGTGATCACCGGCTGCGTCGGCGGCACGATCCGCGATATCCTCGCCGGGGTGCCATCGATCATCGTCAGGCCTGAAATCTATGTCACCGCGGCGGCGCTCGCCTCGGGGCTGTTCCTGGCGCTGCTCTGGCTGGGCACGGGGACGCCGGTCGCGGCGCTGAGCGGTGTGGTCGCGGGCTTCGTCCTGCGCGGTGCCGCGATCTACTGGTCGCTTGCGCTGCCCGCGTATCGCGAACCGAACCGCTGAACGGGTCCCGGTTCGGGACGGAATGACCCGAACGGCAGCCGGACTGTCAGAATCGATTAACCCACCACGCCTAGCCCGCATCGCACGAAAGGGGCGCGTGGGGGCCTTGGAAGTCTTGTTGATCAGTTTCGGCGCCGGCGTCGCGTCGGCCGACTGCGCGGTCGATTGCGATGCGGCGATGACGGCGGGGGTCATGCTATTGGCCGCGCCGCCGATCCTCGCCGCGGTGATGCTGCGCGACCGGCTGTTCGCGATGTGTGCGGGATGGGGTGAACGGTTCGGCCACTTGCGTGCCGCGCGCGGCTCCTGCGCCGCGGGCTTGCCAAATACGCTGGCTGTGGCAGGTTCGTCGGTGAACACGGATGTCAGCACCATCGCCGCGCGAAGGGCCTGACCCTTGCAGGGGCTTTCCATGACGACAATGCAGACGACCGCAAATGGCATCGACATCACCTATGAGGACAAGGGGCCGCGCGATGCGCCGGTCATTCTGCTGGTGATGGGACTGGGCGGGCAATTGACTCTGTGGCCCGACGAATTCGTCGATGCGTTGAATGCTCATGGTTTCCGCACCATCCGCTACGACAATCGCGACGTCGGCCTGTCGACGCGCTTCGAGGCGGCGGGGGTGCCCAACCTGAAATGGATGTTCGTCAAGGCGGCGTTGCGCCTGCCGGTGCGTCCCGCTTACACGCTCGCCGACATGGCAGCTGACGGGGTGGCGCTGCTCGACCATCTTGGCATCGAGCGCGCGCATATCGTCGGCGCGTCGATGGGCGGCATGATTTCGCAGCATATCGCGGCGCGCTATTCCGACCGTACCCTGTCGCTGACCTCGATCATGTCGACCACCGGCAACCCCAGATTGCCGCGCGCCAACAAGGACGCGATGGCGGTGCTCGCCAACCGGCCGATGAGCGGCGATCCCGAGGCGATGATCGCCTATTCGGTGCGCGCCGCGCGGGTGATCGGCAGCCCCGCCTATCCCGCCGAGGAAGAGCGGCTGCAGCGCCGGGTGCGCGGCGATTTCGAGCGTGGCTGGTACCCGCAGGGCGTCGCGCGGCAGATGGCGGCGATCGTCGCCGACGGCGACCGCCGCGCGATGCTGAAGACAATCGCCGCGCCGACGCTGGTGATCCATGGCGAGGCCGATCCGCTCGTCCCGCTCGCGGGCGGCAAGGACACCGCGGCGAGCATCCCCGGCGCGCGCTTGATGACGATCCCGGGCATTGGGCATGACCTGCCGCTCGCGCTCGTCGATACGCTCGCCGATGCCATCGCGGGTCATGCGCGGGAGCTGGCGGCGGCGGCATGAGCGCGCTGAAGACGCGGCTGCGCGCGCAGCTGCTCCGCATCCATATCTGGCTTGGCTGGCTGGTCGGCGTGCCGCTGATCCTGTGGACGCTGTCGGGGTTGGTCATGGTGATCAAGCCGATCGACGAAGTGCGCGGCAGCGATTTGCGCAGCGAGCCGGTTGCGATCCCCGCGACCTTGGCGGCGGTGCCGCCGCAGCTGAATGGCCGACCGGTGCAAAAGCTGGAGCTGGCGATGCGCGGGGCGAGACCGGTGTGGCTGGTGCGCTATTCCGGCGACGACAGCCGCGCCGCCGATGCGACGACCGGCGCGCTCTTGCCGCCCGTCACCGCCGCCGAGGCGCGGGTGATCGCCGATGGCGCGCTAAAGGCGCCGGGCAAGCTGCTATCGGTACGCCGCTTCGCCGCCGACGCCAATCCGATCGAACTGCGGCGCGACCGTCCGGCGTGGCGGATCGTCTATGACGGCGGGCTTCATGCCTATGTCGATGCCGATACCGGCGAGTTGCTGGCGCTGCGGACGGGATATTGGCGCGGCTATGACTTTTTCTGGGGGCTGCACATCATGGATCTGCAGACCCGCGAGGATACGCACCACCCGCTGCTGATCGGCTTCACGGCGGTCAGCCTGGTGACCGTTGTGCTGGGGTTCGTGATGCTGTTCGTGCGCCAGCGGCGGCGGCGCAAACAGTCCCCCTCCCGATCGCGGGAGGGGTTAGGGGAGGGTATGTCGTAAAGGCGGGAAGGCAACAGGCCCTCCCCCGACCCCTCCCGCAAGCGGGAGGGGAGTATCAGCGCATCAACAACGCCAGCGTGGCGAGGAAACCCCGGGTCTCCGCCTGGCCCGGCCGCGGCACGGCGGGCAGATAGGCGCGGCAGTCGAGGCACGATGCCTGCACCGACCCGGCCTCGGTCAGCAGCGAGAGGTCCTGCACGACGCGGCGTTCGATCATCTGGCGGTTCATCGCCGCGATGCCGAACCAGCCGCGAGGCAACGCCGCGGTCGGTTCCTGTTCGGCGCCGGTCCAGCTCGCGAGCATCTTCGAAAACTCGCTCGGCTCATTCTCGAAATATTTGGCGTGAACGTCGCCATCGACCTTGGCCAGTTTAGCCGCGGCGGCAATCGCGTCGGGCAGGCCGCCGAACTGGTCGACCAGCCCGATCTGGCGCGCGGTGCCGCCGGCCCAGACACGGCCTTCGGCGATCTCGCGGATCTTCTCGATCGGCTGCTTGCGGCTTTTGGCAACGAGGCCGGTGAAGCGCCCGTAGATATCCTCGACGCTGGCCTGCGCCAGCTGGTTGAACTCGTCGTTCACCCCGCCGAGGATGTCGGGCTGGCCCGACAAGGGCGTCGTCTTGATGCCGTCGGTGGTTACGCCGGCCTTGGCGAGCGTTTGTTCGAAGCTCGGCAGGATGCCGAAGACGCCGATCGACCCGGTGATCGTGTCGGGTTCGGCGAAGATGCGGTCGGCGGGCGTTGCGATCCAGTAGCCGCCCGACGCCGCGACATTGGCCATCGACACGACCACGGGCAGTTTCTTCGCCTTTGCGGCGAGCAGCGCCTGCCGGATTTCCTCCGACGCGAGCACCGATCCACCGGGCGAATCGACGCGCAGGACGATCGCCTTGATGCTGTCGTCGGCCGCGGCATCGAGGATGTGCTGGGCGATCGTCTGGCCACCGGCGCTGCCGTTCGGAGCCTCGCCATCGACGATTTCGCCGATCACGGGCACCACCGCGATCGCGCTGCCGGGCTGCTTCGGCGGATTGGCGGCGACCCAGTTGTCGAGCGGGATCGCATTATAGTTCCAGGGCTGGCTGTCGTCGAATGCGCCGCTGATTTCGGCGACGCGGCTGCTGAACGCCATCCGGCTGCCGAGCGTGTCGATCAGCCCGGCGTCGAGCGACGCCTTCGACAGGTCGTTGCCCGCGGCGCGCACCGCACCCGCGGTGTCGGCGATGAAGGGATCGATCTTCGCCTTCGGGCGGGCCTTTTTGACGTCGGCCAGCCAATTTTCCCACAGGGCGCCGGCATAGGCGAGGTCGGCCTGTTTCGCCTCGGGCGACTGGTCGGCGCGCAAATAGGGTTCGACCGCGCTCTTGAAGGTTCCGACGCGATAGATGTTCGCGGTGACGCCGAGCTTGTCCATCAGCCCCTTGTAATAGAGCCGCGAACCGCCGGGTCCGGCGATCGCGACGCCGCCGATCGGGTCGGCCCATATTTCGCTGGCGTGCGAGGCGAGCTGATAGCTGTCGGTCGTGTAGGCGGTGGCGAAGGCGAGGACGGGCTTTTTCTGTGCGCGGACCTTGTCGAGCGCGTCACCGATTTCGGCGAGCGAGACCTGGCCGCCGCCAAGAAAGCGGTCGAGGTCGAGCACCACCGACGTGATACGCTTGTCGTCGGCCGCGGTTTCGAGCGCGTGAACGACGTCGCGGACGCGAATTTCCTTGAGGTTGTTGCCGCCCGACAGCGCCGCGAACGGATCGATCTCGGCGGGCTGTTCGGTGACGACGCCGTCGAGCTGGAGCAGCAAAGCGCCTTCGCTGACCGGCAGCGATGGATTGGGGCGCCCCGCGAACAGGCCGAAGAGCACGACAAAGAAGAGGAGCAGGAAGATGAGCGCCAACCCGTCCTTGATCGCGACGAGCAGGTTCCAGACCTTGCGCGGAAAGCTGGTCGTGCCTTTCGGCTTGTCCTCGCCGGGCAGCGGGCGGCGAACGGGGATGGCCCAAGGGCCGGCGGGATCGTTGGGCGTGTTCGCGGTGCTGTCGGTCATGCGCGCAAACCTAGGGATGCGGCTGGCCCTTGGCAATGCACGCTTCGACCGGCGGGCGATGACGCCCCACCGGCGGCGTCAGAGCCAGTTTTCGCGGCGGTACCAGCGGACGGTTTCGGTCAGCGCATCGCCGGTGTCGAGTTCGGGGCGCCAGAGGTCCGGCGGCGGGCCGGCGCCGTCGGTGGCGACCCAGTCGGGATGCGCGATATAGCGCGCGCGGTCGGGGGTCAGCTTGGCGCGGCTGCGGCGCACCAGCTTGTCGATCCGCCCGCCGGCCTTGAGCAAGGTCGCCGGAATAGTGAGGGTCGAGACATGGCTGCGGCCGACGGCACGCCCGACCGCTCGGGCAAAGCTGCGATGCGACCAGCCGCCGGGCTTCCCGTCGTCGGGTTCGTAAATGGCGCCGATGCTGGCGTCGCGATCGGCGGCGAGCGCGACGAGCAGGCGCGCGAGTTCCTCGACGTAGATTGCCGACATCCGTCCGGCGGGCGGCAGCAGCGCGATGCCGCGCCGCGCCATGCGGAAAATGTCGAGCATCTCGGTATCGCCGGGTCCGAACACCGCGGGCGGGCGAACGATCGTCCAGTCGAGCCCGCTCGCCTTGACGATCGTTTCGGCGCGCGCCTTCGACCAGCCGTAGTTGGAGAGGTCCGGCTCGCGCGCCGCGAGCGATGAGACATGGACGAAGCGGGTGACCCCTGCGCCGCGCGCGGCATCGACGACGTTGCTGGTCGCGGTGGCGTTGCCGGCTTCGAACGCGGCGCGGGTGGGCACATTGACGACACCCGCGATGTGCAGGACGATGTCGCTGCCCGCCGCGAGCTCGGCGAGCGTCTCGGGCTGGTCGAGCGCGCCGGCGATCCAGGTGACGCCGTCGCGCTGCTCCTGCCGGCGGCGGGTGAGGGCGCGGACGTGCCAGCCCTGTTCTATCGCGCGCCGCATCGTCGCGCCGCCGACAAAGCCGGTCGCGCCGGTCATCGCCAGCACCGGCGCGGTCACAGCAGCACCATATGGTCGCGGTGGACGACGGCGCTGCGCGGCGCATAGCCGAGCGCCGCCTCTTGCGCGTCGCGGCCGAGGCCGAGGATCGCGGCCGCGTCGGCGGCGGTATATTCGGCAAGGCCGCGCGCGACGACGCGATCATCGGGACCGGCGATGTCGAGAATGTCGCCGCGCGCGAAATTGCCGGTCACCGTCGCGACCCCGGCGGCGAGCAGGCTGGCGCCGCCGCGCAGCGCCTTGACCGCGCCGGCGTCGATACCCAGCCGGCCCTTCGCGGTCAGCCCGCCGGCGAGCCATGCCTTGCGCGCGCTCGCGCCCTTTTCGGCGACGAACAGGCTGTGCCGCGCTTCGGTCGAGAGCGGGTGGTCGATGCGCCCCGACGCAATCGCGAGATGCGCGCCCGCGGCGTTGGCGATCCGCGCCGCCGCGATCTTCGACACCATGCCGCCCGACCCCATGCCCGAGGCCGACCCGGTGTCGGCCATCGCCTCGATGGCGGCGTCGATGCGTTCGATCCGCGCGATATGGACGGCGCCATCCTGCGCGGGGTTGCGGTCGTACAGCCCGTCGATGTCCGACAGCAGGATCACGCCGTCGGCGCCCGCCGCCTGCGCCACGCGCGCGGCGAGCCGGTCGTTGTCGCCAAAACGGATCTCCTCGGTCGCGACGCTGTCATTCTCGTTGATGATCGGCACCACGCCGAGGCTGAGCAGGCGGTCGAGCGTCGCGGCGGCGTTGAGGTAACGGCGGCGATGTTCGAGGTCGTCGAGCGTGACGAGCATCTGCGCCGCGGTCAGCCCCTCGGCGCCAAGCACCTCGGCCCACACCTGCGACAGCGCGATCTGTCCGGTTGCGGCGGCGGCCTGCGCATCCTCGAGGCTGGCGCGCCCGCCCTTGGCCAGCCCCAGCCGCCGCGCGCCGAGCGCGATCGCGCCCGACGAGACGACCGCGACCTGCTGGCCGGCCCTGGTGCGTGCGGCGATGTCGGCGGCGATGCCGGTCAGCCAGTCTCGCCGCACCGCGCCGTCCGGATCGACGAGCAACGCCGAACCGATCTTGACGATCAGACGGGGGCAGGCGGCGGGCGGAAACAGGCTCATGGCGCCGCCGATAGCGCGCGCGGCGCCGCGCGCCAATGGCTTTGCTCAGCGATCTCCGCCGAAGGTGTAGCTGAGCGCGACGCCGACCGACGGCTGGTCGCGCGACCCCAGCTGGCGGACGACGGGCGAGCGCGCGGCGTCGCCGACGAGGCGGTCGTAGCGGGCATAGGCCGCGAGGCCCCAGTTCGGGCTGAGCTGGCGGAGATAACCGGCGGTCAGCCCGACCGCGTGAACGCCGCCGTCGATATCGAAGGCGGGAAGGCCCGAGGCGGCCGCCGCGGCCGGACTCACCCCGAAATAGGCGCGCTGATATTTGCCGTCGCCGAGCGTCACGCGCGGGCCGACGGAGAAGAGCCAGTCGTCGCCGTCGCGCAGGACATAATCGGCGCTGACCTCGCCGACGAAGCCGTCATGGCCGCCGAGGCCCCGCCGGGCCTCGGCCCGCAGGCGAAAGTTCGGGGTCAGCGACACCTGCGCGAACCCGCCCGCTTCGATCGTCAGGCCGACCTTGGGCAGGTTGGCGCCGACATCGGCGGCGGTGCGTTTGCCGACGAAGCCGAAGGCCGGGCCGAAGGCGAAGTCGCCGGCCTGGAGGAGCGGCGCGCCGAAGCTTTCGTCGGCGGCTTCGAAGGTGAATTCGGTGCCTTCATGCTCGCGCGAGAGATCGAGATAGGGGCCGATCGACAGGTCTTTCGCGCCCGGCCAGGCTGGCGAAAGCTGCGGCCCCGCGATGATGCGCGTGCGTTTGGGGGCGGGGGTTTCGGCCTCTTGCGCGAAGACAGGTGCCGTCAACGCCAGCAAGGACGAGGCGGCGAGAGTATAGGGGATCAGGCGACGAGGGGGCATCGGGAACTCCAGCTGTTCCCTCACCCAAGTCCCGCCTCGGCGCTTGGTTCCTAGACGGGAGACCATAGGGCGTCGGCATCGCTGTCGGGGTCTTCGCCCGCGACGTCGCCCGCGACGGCTTCGAGCAGCTTGTCGAGCACGGCTTCGATGCCCGCGCCGCTCGCGCCCGACAGCGCCATCACGGGATGGCCGCTTTCCTTGGCGAGTTCGGCCGACAACGCCGCGATCAGCTCGTCGTCGAGCGTGTCGACCTTGTTGAGCGCGACCACCACCGGCTTGTCGAGCAGGTCGGCACCATAGGCCTCAAGCTCGTTGCGCACGATGCGATAGCTGGTCGCGACATCCTCGTCGTTCGCGTCGACGAGGTGGAGCAGCACGCGGCAGCGTTCGATATGGCCGAGGAAGCGGTCTCCGACCCCGGCGCCGTCGGCGGCGCCCTCGATCAGGCCGGGGATGTCAGCGACGACGAATTCATTGCCCTTGTGGCTGACGACGCCGAGCTGCGGGCGCAGCGTGGTGAAGGCGTAGGCGCCGACCTTGGCCTGCGCATTGCTCACCGCATTGATGAAGGTCGATTTGCCGGCATTGGGCAACCCGACCAGCCCCGCGTCGGCGAGCAGCTTCAACCGCAGCCACACCCACATCTCCTCGCCGGGCCAACCGGGGCCGTGCTGGCGCGGGGCGCGGTTGGTGCTGGTCTTGTAGCTTGCATTGCCGCGCCCGCCGTCGCCGCCGCGCAGGAAGGTGACCTGTTCGCCCTCCTTGGTCAGGTCGGCGAGCAGGCTGCGCTCTTCGTCGTCGTCGAGGATCTGGGTGCCGATCGGTACCTTGATCAAGAGGTCGGGGCCGCCGGCGCCGGTGCGGTCGCGGCCGGCACCGGGGGTGCCGCGCTTGGCCTTGAAATGCTGGGTGTAGCGAAAGTCGATCAGCGTGTTGAGCCCGGCGACCGCTTCGAAGATGATGTCGCCGCCCTTGCCGCCGTTGCCGCCGTCGGGACCGCCATATTCGACATATTTCTCGCGCCGGAAACTGACGGCGCCGGGGCCGCCGTCACCGGACTTCACGAATATCTTGGCTTGATCGAGGAAATGCATGGCGGGGCCTTTGGGCGCGGGAGACGGGAAAACTACACATCAAATCCCGTTCGTGTCGAGCGAAGTCGAGACACCCATCGGGGCACACGACCGAAGGGAGTCTCGACTTCGCTCGATGCGAACGGAATGACGGGATGCGGCCCCTTAGCGCGCGCGCACCAAAATTGCTAGCCTTCAGGCAGCAGGCTTGCCGCCGTGCTCAGCCCAGAATTTCGCGATCCTGCCGGTGATCAATTCGGTCGCCAGCACCCGCGACGTGTCGCGCGGCAGGTCGAGCGCCTCGGCCATCGGGCCGCCGAGCTGCGCATCGCCCAGTGCCATCAGCACCAGTGCCAGCGTATCTTCGTGCATCAGGCGCTTTTCATGCGCGTCGGGCGCGATGTTGTCGATCAGCCGGTGGATCGCCTCGACGATCGGGTCGAGCGCATCCTCGTTGCCCGTCGCAGCCATCCAGGTCGCGAGCGCGCCGGCGCCGCCCTCGTTGAAGGCATCGAAGGCGAGGTCGACGATCTCGCGCACATTGCGTTCGCCCGGTGGCGATTCCGCCATCTTCCGGCCGATCGTCGCGCAGACGGTTTCGGCCTGATAGGCGGCGAGTGCCTTTTGCAGTCCCGCCGCGCTGCCGAAATGATGCAGCAGATTGGCGTGGGTGCGGTCGATGCGCGCCGCCACGGCTTTCAGCGTCACCGCCGCCGGCCCCATCTCGATCAGGATCGTCCGCGCCGCCTCAAGCGCTGCCGACCGGCTCTCTTCGGGACTCAGGCGCTTCTTCGCTACTATTGACACCACTGTAAGTAACCTTTAACATATGCCCCATAGGACGTCCCCACGCCCTTCCTCTCCTTTTCGACGGTGCAGACCATATGTCCAGCTTTTCCCACAACCCGACCCCCGCCGACCTTGCGATCACGCCGCGCGACATGCGCTTCGGCCGCGACGACCGGCAGGGCCGCTGGTGGCTGAACGGCGACCCGATCGCCTCGGCTTTTCACACCGCGCTGTCGGTGACCTTCCCGCGCGGCGAGGCGATGTTCATCGAGGCGGTGAAAGCGCACCGCGATGGCGTGCCCGACAAATTGGCGCGCGAAATCCGCGCCTTCACCCAGCAGGAGGTGGTCCACAGCCGCGAGCATGTGGTGTTCAACAAGAAGGCGGCGGAAGCGGGTTACGACCTCAGCGAGCTCGAAGACGATGTGAACCACGTCCTCGACCTGATCAAGGCACGGCCGCAGATCGTCAACCTGATGGCTACGATCGCGCTCGAACATTATACCGCGATGATGGCAGCGGTGATGCTGCGCGACGACAGCATGTATGCCGGCGCCGAACCCGAATGGGCGGCGCTGTGGAAATGGCACGCGATCGAGGAGATCGAGCACAAGGGCGTCGCCTATGACACCTGGCTGCACGCGACGAAGGACTGGAGTCGCTTCAGACGCTGGCGCGCCAAGTCGATCATGATGCTGCTCGTCACCACCCGCTTCTGGCCGAAGCGCGTCAAGGGGATGAAGGCGCTGCTGAAGCAGGACGGCCTGACCGGCTGGCGCGTCACGGCGCGCATCTGGTGGTATCTGCTCGGCAAGCCGGGGGTGCTGCGCAAGAGCTTCCTGCCCTGGCTCAGCTATTTCCTGCCCGGCTTCCACCCGTGGAATCACGACGACCGCGCGCTGATCGGCAAATATGAAAGCGATTATGTCGATGCGGTGATGCCGCAGCACAGCTCGGCTGCGCCGGCGCGGCACGAGGAATTGGCGGCCGTGGCCGCCTGACCGGCTCGTAAAGGCGGAGCCTCCAAAGGGCTCTCTCTCCCCATTTTCGGGGCTTCGCCTTTGCGGGATCAGCGGCTTGCGGCGCGTCGTGTGCGCTGATAGCCCGGCGCCATGTTCACGACGCCCCCGATCATCGAAACCGACCGCCTGCGCCTGCGCGAGCACCGCCTGTCGGACAAAGCCGACCATATCGCGATGTGGGCCGACGAGCGCGTGACGCGCTTCATCGGCGGCGAGCCGCGCCCCCCCGACGTCAGCTGGGGCAAGTTCCTGTCGGCCGCCGGGCTATGGCCGGTGATGGGCTTTGGTTATTGGGTGTTTGCCGACAAGGTCACCGACAGGCTGATCGGCATGGGGGGCTTAAGCTATTTCGGTCGCGGCATCCCCGAACTCGAAGGACAGCCCGAGGCGGGTTGGGCGTTCGACGCCGACCATTGGGGCGGCGGCCTCGCGACCGAGGCGATGGGCGCGGCGCTGGCCTGGGCCGACGCGAACCTCGACGCGGCGGACATCCGTTGCATCATCGAACCGGGACATGGCGCATCGGAGCGCGTCGCGGCGAAGCTGGGGTTCGGCCTGACCGGATCGAGCGACGTGCTACCCGAGATCGTTAATATCTACGCGCGACCGCGCGGCGGATAGAGATATTCGTCATTGCGAGCGGAGCGAAGCAATCTCCTTCGGCTCCTCGCAATGACGAGATGTGGTTTAGCCTAAGCCAGTTCCACCACCAGCAACCCGCCCTCGGCGCTGACGACGCGGACCTTCGTGCCTTCGGCGGTATCCGGGCCGCGCACCGGCCATTCGCCGTCGCCGACCTTGGCGCGGCCACGGCCGTCTTCGATCGCCTTGGTCACCGTCAGCACTTCGCCGACCAGCCGCCCGCCGCGCTGGTTGAGCAGCGGGTCGGTGGTGGTGATCGGATTGTCGCGCAGATATTTGCGCCCCGCGTAAAGCGCGACGATCGACAATATGGCAAAGATGGCGAGCTGCAGCGGGACACCGATCGGGACGATCCACGCGACGATGCCGGTGACGATCGCGGCGGCGCCGAGCCAGACGAGGAAGAAGCCCGGCGCGACGATCTCGGCCGCTGCGAGCAGGACGCCGATCGACAACCACGCCCAATGCGGCTCCATGTTCGCAATCCAGTCGGGCATGTCAGCGGCTCCCTTCGCGGCTGGCCAGCGCATCCTTGGCGAGTTCGCCGATGCCGCCGAGCGTGCCGATCAACTGCGTCGCCTCGACCGGGAACAGGATCGTCTTGGCATTGGGGCTGGTCGCGAACTGGCCGACCGCCTCGACATATTTCTGCGCGATGAAATAGTTGATCGCCTGGGCATTGCCGCTCGCGATCGCGTCCGACACCATCTGGGTCGCCTTGGCTTCGGCCTCGGCTTCGCGTTCGCGCGCCTCGGCGTCGCGGAAGGCCGCCTCGCGGCGGCCTTCGGCCTGCAGGATCTGGCCCTGCTTCTCACCCTCGGCGCGCAGGATCTCCGACGCGCGCATGCCTTCGGCTTCGAGGATGTTGGCGCGCTTTTCGCGCTCGGCCTTCATCTGCCGCGCCATCGCGTTCGAAATGTCGGCGGGCGGGCGGATGTCCTTGATCTCGACGCGGGTGATCTTGACGCCCCACGGCGTCGTCGCATCGTCGACGACGTGCAGCAGGCGCGCGTTGATCTCGTCGCGCTTCGACAGTGTTTCGTCGAGGTCCATCGAACCCATCACGGTGCGCAGGTTGGTCGTCGTCAGGTTCATGATCGCAAGATAGAGGTCGCTGACTTCGTAAGCGGCCTTCGCGGCGTCGAGCACCTGGAAGAAGACGACGCCGTCGACCGCGACCATCGCATTGTCCTTGGTGATGATTTCCTGGCCCGGGATATCGAGCACCTGTTCCATCATGTTCACCTTGCGGCCGACACGATCGAAGAAGGGGGTGATGAAGTTGAGCCCCGGCTGCGCGGTGTGTGTGTAGCGTCCGAACCGTTCGATCGTATAGCTGAAGCCCTGCCGGACCGGCGTCATCGCCCAGATCAGGAAGAACAAGGCGAGCACCACGATCGCGATGGCAAACCCAAAACCCATGACAAATCCCCTCTGCTTGGTCGCAAACCTCTGGCGCTAACTTATTGCGACATTGCCCGGCTTGCGCCACAGAAAAGCGCATGATCGATTTTGCGCCCCGCTCGCTGCTCTATGTTCCCGGTTCCAACGCCCGCGCACTGGAGAAGGCGCAGGGGCTTGCGGCCGACATGCTGATCGTCGACCTTGAGGATGCGGTGCCCGGCGACCGCAAGGAAGAGGCGCGTGCCGCGATGCGTGCGGCGGTGGTCGCTGGGTTCCCGGGCAAGCGGATCGCGGTGCGGATCAACGGCACCGGGAGCGAGCATCAGGCGGCCGACATCAACGCGGTCGCCGGGCTGCCGCTCGATGCCGTGGTGCTGCCGAAGGTCGATGCGATCGCCGACCTCGAACCCGCACGCGGGCTTGCTCTGCCTTTGCTCGCGATGATCGAGACGCCGACCTCGATTTACGCCGCGCGCGACATCGCCGCCGACCCTGCGGTCGCGGGCCTGATCGCCGGACTCAACGACCTTGCCTACGAACTGAAGCTGCCCGACGGCATGGACCGCAGCGCGATGAGCCACGCGATTCAGGCGATCGTGCTCGCGGCGCGGGCGGGCGGGAAATATGGCTTCGACGGGGTCTATAACGCCATCGACGACGCCGAAGGTTTTGCGACGGAAGCCGCCGAGGGGCGGCGGCTGGGGTTCGACGGCAAGACGCTGATCCACCCGTCGCAGGTCGAGCCGTGCAATGCCGCCTTTGCGCCGTCCACGCGCGAGATCGCCGAGGCCGAAGCGCTGGTTGCCGCGGCGACCGGCGGGGCGCAGCGACATCAGGGGCGGATGATCGAAGATATGCATGTCGCCGCGGCCCGCGCGCTGCTGGAGCGGGCGGGGCGATAAACGCCCGATCCGCTTCGACGAACCGTCTTGCCGGTCGTTCGCGGACA